>JBBQXV010000215.1:0-15868 GCA_038209335.1 Polyangiales bacterium
GGTGCGGGGACGACGAACACGTCGGGGCGCGTGCGCTTCACGGTGGAGTCGTCGACGCTCGGTGCGCCCGGTCGCGGCGAGCTCCGCGTCGTGTTCGCGGGGACGAGCGACACGGGCGCGGCCGTGCATGCAATTCCGATCGAACGCCACGCGAAGGTGGATCTCGTCGTGCCGTCGGCGCCGCTCGGAAAGCTCCCGCCGGGATCGCCGGAGGACGGCGTGACGATCGACGTGACGGCGATCGCGCGCAGCGAAGGTGCCGGCGCGTCGCCGGGAGGCAGCATCGAAGCGCACGTCGGCGGGATCGTCGTCGGCGCGGCGCCGCTCGAAGCGGGAAAATCGCGCGTGCTCGTCACGTTCGCGACGCCGACGGCGACCGAGACCACGCTGCAGCTTCGCTACGCGCCGGACGCGCCGTGGTACGAGCCGGGAGGCGAGCTCGCGATCGTATTGCCGGTGCGCGGACCGAGCCCGTGGCGCCACGCGCCGCTCGTCGTCGCAGGTCTCGCGGTGCTGATGTGGCTCGTGCTCGGACGCGCACGCGCGCCACGCCGCTCGATCGAGAAGAGCCCGACGTCGCGTCGTCCGGCGCCGCGCGGAGAGGCCGCGATGCACGTGATTCGCGCCGCGCCGAGCGCCGAGGGATGGACCGGCGAAGTGGTCGACGCGCACGACGGGCTCGTCGTCGTCGGCGCGCGCGTGGCGATCGAGCGACCGACGTTCGACGTCGCGCAGACGCTGGTGAGCGCGACGACCGACGCGCACGGCGAATTCATATTGCCGCACGTCGACGCTCGTGAGGGCGACACGCTCGTCGCGGAGGCGCCGCTGCACGCATCGCTTCGCCAGCCGGCACCACCGAGCGGCGAGGTGTCGATCGCGCTCGTGATGCGAAAGCGCGCGCTCCTCGATCGCCTCGTCGCGTGGGCGCGTCGACGCGGTCGTCCGTTCGATTCGCCGCCCGAGGCCACCCCCGGTCACGTCCGTCGCGCGGCAGGCGCCGACTTCGCGGTCGCGCGATGGGCCGATGCCGTCGAGCGCGCAGCGTTCGGAGGCGGCACCGTCGACGCGCGCGTCGAGGCCGATGTCGAGCGCCTCGAGCCCAACGCCGCACGCGCCGCCGCGCCCCCCGAGCCTCACGACACGCTCGAAGACTCGCGTCCGCCGGTCGACGAAGACTGAGCGACCCCTACGTGTTCGCCCGCACTTTTCGACCGCATTGACGTAGCTGAGCGGAGATTCCTATAGTCGCACGCCGCTCGCTTTCCGCGTGCGCCCGGAGTCTCGCAATGGATACGACGCAAATACTGCTCATCGTGGCCGGGATCGCGGTCGTCGCGATCGTCGGCTACTTCTTCGTGCTCCGCGGCAAGGGCGAACCGCAGCTCCCGGCGTCGGCAAAAAAACCGGAGATCGCGCCGACGGCTGCGAGCGGTGCTCCTCGCCTCGGCGAGAAGGACGAGCGAGCGACGAAAGATGCCGCTCCTGCGTCGCGAAAACCCGAGACGCTCCCTGCGACGAAGCCGACAACGCCGACCGCGGATCTCCCCTCTTCCGACGTTCTCCCCGACGAGTCGCAGCCGGCGGTCGTCGCCGCGAGCGCCAAAGGGACCGCGGCAGCGGGGCCGACGTCGAAGAAAGACGTCGCCGGCCTCCGCAAAGGGCTCGCCGCGTCGCGCGGTGGGTTCATCGCGCGTCTGACTGCGCTCTTCTCCGGCAAGAAAGAGATCGACCCGGCCATCTTGGAGCAAGTGGAAGAGGTCATGTTGTCGAGCGACGTAGGCGTGAAGACCACGCAGGCGATCCTCGAGCGCCTGCGCGACGCGCTCGCGAAGAACGAGCTCCGCGACGCCGATGCGGTGTGGGCCGCGCTTCGCGCCGAAGCGACGCGCATTCTCTCCATTGGCGGCGGCGCCCTTCGCTTTTCGGCCAAGCCGACGGTCGTGCTGATGGTCGGAGTCAACGGCGTCGGAAAGACGACTTCGATCGGAAAGCTCGCGACTCGCTACAACGCCGAGGGCAAGAAGGTCTTCCTCGCGGCGGGCGACACCTTCCGCGCCGCCGCCGTTCAGCAGCTCGAGGTTTGGGGCAAGCGCGTCGGCGCCGAGGTCGTCAAAGGAAAAGAAGGAGCCGATCCGGGAGCCGTCGCCTTCGAAGCGACCAACAAAGCAAAAGAGGGTGGCGCGGATCTCCTCCTCGTCGACACCGCCGGACGCCTGCACACGAAGACGCCGCTCATGGACGAAATCAAAAAGGTCCGAAAGACGATCGCGAAGGCGATGGACGGCGCGCCGCACGAGACGCTCCTCGTCCTCGACGCGACGACGGGTCAGAACGCGCTGACGCAGGCCGCGATGTTCAAAGAAGCGCTCGATCTGACCGGGATCATCCTTACCAAGCTCGACGGGACGGCAAAGGGCGGCATCGTCCTCGGAATTTGTGATGAGCTTAAAGTACCGGTGAGGTATATCGGTCTCGGCGAGCGCGCAGAGGACTTGCGCGAGTTTCACGCCGACGAATTCGTCGAGGCGCTTTTTGGTCAGAGCGGCGACGAAGCAGCGGCGGCCTAGGCAGAAGCGGCAACCTAGGCAGAATGCGGCAGCTTGAACGGCGCGGCGGAGGCGAGTTCGACGGCGTAATGAAAAAGTCCTTCGCATTCTCGTTGCTTGGCCGAAATTGCGCGTGATATAGTCGCGCCTACTTTAGCTGTAAGCCTGATTCCCCAGTTATTTTCTATAGTTAGGAGGCCGCTAGCCCCTTACAAAGTCGGGCAGGTGGCCGGCGCGGCGGCGGACTTCGACGGAGCGGAAGGGGTTGCAATGAGGCAGGCTCGCAGGTGGCTCTTGACGGCGGCGCTGCTCGTAAATGCGGCGCTGCTCCCCTCGGTTGCGCTCGCGCAGGCGCCGAAGAAGCCCGCGCCCGGCGCCGGCGCAAAACCGCCCACGGCTCCGGCCGGTGGCGGCACATCGCCTACGTCGGCAGATGACGATGCGCCGAAGGGCGCCGATCCAAAGCCGGGCGAACCCGCGCCAGGTGGCAGCGACGCGACGCCTACGGGCGGCGACGTCGACATCTGCCAGATCACGCCGGACGCGCCCCAGTGCAAGGGCGGCGGTCCGTCGAAGATCGACCTCGGCAAGGAGGCGAAGAAGACCTTCAACGCCGAGATCTACGCCGTCCAGCAGATCTACGCGCTCCGCTATCACCGCGTCGAGTTGCAGCCCTACTACTCGCTGACGCTGAACGATCAGTTCATCAGCCACCCGGCACCCGGGCTCGCGATCAACTACTACATCACCAACGTCCTCGCGATCGGCGTCAACGGCAACCTGTACGCCGGGCAGAACGTCGACTCCGACTTCAACTTCCAGAACCGTCGCGCCACGCGCGTCGCCGTTCCGCTCAACGAGTATCAGTGGGGCGCGAACGTGAACTTCACGTACGTCCCGATGTACGGAAAGTTCGCGGCCGGGTTCGGCGACTTCATCTTCCACTACGACGCTTACGTCGTCGGCGGAGTCGGCGCGATCTCCACGCGACCCATCGCGGTCATCGACCCCGACAACCGAAACTTCTCGTTCAAGCCCAAGGTCGACTTCAACCTCGGCATCGGCTTTCGCATCTTCATCAATCGCTGGCTCGCTGCCACGCTCGAAGTGCGCGACTACATCTTCAACGAGGCCCTCGAGTCGCTCGTCGTCCCGCGCTCGCAGCTCGATCAGCAGAACCCGGCCAACTGGTTCGGCGAGAATCGCCTCACGAACAACGTCCAAGCCCAGCTAGGGGTGAGCATCTTCCTCCCGTTCAGCTGGGAGTATAGGTTGCCGAAATGAGCGCTCGAATGAGTCCCTCATCCATGGGCAAGAGGACGGCGATGAAACGGCGATTCTCAGTTTGTGTTCGCGCTCTCGTGACGGCGGTAGGAATCGGCGCGGCGGTCACGGCCGTCGAGTCGACCGCGCAGGCGCAAGAGATCCAGCTGACGGGTCCGCTCAAGGGCGCGCCGGCGGTGCGCAAGATGCGGCTCTACCGCGAAGGGCGATTCGAGATCGCGCCGACCGTGTCGTTCACGCTGCTCGACGAGTACCGCAGGTCGATCCTCGTCGGCGGGCGCCTCACGTACAACGTCAAAGACTGGATCGGCATCGGCGTTTGGGGCGGCTTCGGCGCCATCAACACGACGACGGATCTCACCGACCAGATCGACACGTTCGCCGTCCGCGACGCGCGCACCAACGCGAACCTGAATCACAAGCAAGACGGCACCGCGGCGCCGTTCGGCGATCAGACGGCGAAGATCTCGTGGGTCGCTGCGCCGCAGATCACGATCATTCCGTTCCGCGGAAAGCTCGCCATCTTCCAAAAGATCTTCGTCGACACCGACTTCTACGTGAGCCCTGGCATCGCGTTCGTCGGTCTCTCCGAGCGCGGCGAGTGCGGCGGCACGGGGCAGAAGCCCTGCGGCGATCCGTCCACGTTCGCGACGGTGTCGCGCACGGCCATTGCACCGACGTTCGGCCTCGGCCTCACGTTCTACACCGGCGAGCTCGTCTCGATCGGCGTCGAGTACCGCGCGCTTCCGTTCTCGTGGAATCGCGGCGGGTTCGATCAGCGCGGCGGCGGTAACAACAACAAGTTCCCCGACGGCAAGATCAACAGCGACGACTCCACCTTCAAGTGGAACCAGATGGTGACGCTGTCGGTCGGCTTCTCGTTCCCGAAGCTCAAGGTCAGCGACTAGAAGGTCTCGCGCTTCTTCATGTGACCTTCGGCGTCGATGCTGAAGGCGTAGGGAAGCGTCTTGCGCATCGGCTCGCGGAGCTCCTCCGGGACCGACCAGTCTCGCGCGGCGACACCGTCGGCGATCTTGTTCTTCACGCGGACGCTTTCTTCGTCGTCCATGAGCTTCACGAGCTGCGCGAGCACGCTCGGATCGTCTTGCGCGATGAGCGTCGCGGCGGCGTGGAAGCGCGCCGGCTCGTGCACGTCTTCGAGGAACGGCTCGACGGCGGCGCGGATCTTCTCGTGCTTGTGATCCTCGAGCGCGCGAAGGAGCTGCACCTTCGGATCGACGAACTTCGCGTACTCGGTGTCCCACTTCGACAGCCAGAGGACGAGCTCTTCGACGTACGCCTCCTCGTCGACGAGCTCCTCCAGGATGCGCATCGGCCAGGCGAGGCTCTCGGCCTTCGCAGCGAATGCGCGGACCGGCGCGATGGCCTCATCGCCCGCACGGAGGATGCCGCGAAACGCCGCGTCCTTCTCTTCTTGGTCGGTGATCGAGGGGTCGATTAGGAACGTGAAGCGCTTGAGCAGCGCGGTCACGGCCTCGGGCGTTCCCATGTCGGCGAGCGCTTGGATCGCTTCCTGGCGATCGTAGTTTTGCGCGCGCTTGTCGCCCGCGCGCTCGGCCCATTTCGCCGCGGCGTTGCTCTTCTTATCGGCCTTGTCGCCTTTGCCGCCACCGCTCTTGAACAGATCGAAAAGGCCCATCGCTCGAAGCTCTCCGTGCAAGACGTACCAGCCCCGATAGAACCGGGGTGCCGCCGCGCTATTCCTAGCGAGGCGACGTCGTCGTGCCGCGTGATAGCACACGGCCCGCCACGATCGAGCCTCACACGGCGGAGCTGTCCGCGCTCTTCAGGGGAGCGGGATCGCGAGGAGGACGACCTCTTTGTTGCGCGCTTGGACCTGGTAGCGGACGGGGCGGCCGTACTTGGCCGCGGCGTCGCGCTCCATGCCTTGGATTCGCGTCGAGAACGCCTGCTCGGTGATGTGATCGGTCTGCTCGCCGAGCACTTTCTTCGCCGCGATGTACTCGCGGGAGATGCGCGCGTAATACGCGGGCGCGGCCTCGCCGGCGAGGCGATTGACCGACTCGGGATCGAGCGTGCCTTCGCCCTCCATCCGCTTGTCGTCGACCGCCATCGCGTCGGTGAAGTGCGCCGCGCTCGGCGGACGCGAGACGCGCCCTTCGGCGTCCGTCGTGTCTTCTTCGACGCCCATGAGTTGATTCAGGAGCTGATCGATGCGGAATGCGAGGCCCCCGAGCTCGGCATGTTCGAGCTCGAAGCGCTTGTCGGCTTGACCGTTGAGGATCGCGAGGAGCCCCTCTTCGAGAACGCCGATCGGGCGCGTGATGTAGTTCGCGAGGAGCCAGCCGAAGATGATGACGAGGACGATGCCGATCGCCATCGCACCGAGGATCGGCAACGAGAGCGACGTCGCGTCGCCGATGAGCGACGACGGCGCGCCCGCCACGAGGACGGCGCGCTTGCCGTCGCCGAGTGCTTCGAGCGGCGCCGACGCGACGTAGAGCTCGCCGTCCTTGACGACATCGGCGTGCGACGTGCTCATCGCCTTCTTGATGCTCTCGCCGCTCTTGCCGATGGCGCCGTCGAGGAGCGCGTTGGTGATCGAAGAGTGCGCGACGATCGCCATGTTCTCCGGCGTGACGAGCGCAAGCGCGCGGCCGGTGGTGGCATCGCTCGCCTTGGACAACGAGTCGTTCATCGGGCGTCCGACGAGCAGCGCGCCGACGAGCTTTCCTGCCGCATCGCGAACCGGCGCGTACGTCGCCAGGTTGCGATCCTGCACCGAGAAATCCGAGCCGGTCTGGCCCGCGGTGAGCGTCGCTTTGAGCCCCGCGTAGACGCCGAGGAGGTCTTCGCCGCGGTTCTACGACGTCGCGTTTCGGCCGACGACCTTGCCGGTCAGATCGACGACGGCGCAGTACGTCGGCACGTTGGTCGCGAACGCGCGATCGCCCTTCATCTGGTTCAGCAAATCGTTGCAGAGCTTGGTCGCGGCGTCGCCACGCGCGGAAGGCGCGGACGCCGAGAGCGAATCGGACGACGCCGCCTCGGCCGCTTTGTCGCGCAGCCAACGCTCGGCGCGTAGCGCGTCGTACTGGAGCATGGCCGCGGCACCTTGAACGTCGCGCTTGGCGTCGGCGGTCAAGATGTCCTGGTTGCTCGTCGCCGTGACGAGCGCCGCCCTCATGATGACGAACGAAAGCACACCGACCAACGCCACGATAAGGGCGTTCACCGCGATGATTTTCAGTCTCATTCGCCTTCGGACTCCTCCCGACGCGCGCCGCCACCCACTGCCCTGGCCCCACCCGGCCCTAACGGCACGGGAACGATCGGAACGCTACCATTCGCACTAGCGCCG
Organism: Polyangiales bacterium; assembly: GCA_038209335.1. Taxonomy (GTDB): domain Bacteria; phylum Myxococcota_A; class Polyangia; order Polyangiales; family Polyangiaceae; genus JBBQXV01. Next base: position 7,177 of record JBBQXV010000215.1, read on the forward strand.
CGGCAACATGCGCGAATAGGACGCCGCATGCCCCCCGAATCGGAGCCACGACCCTCGACAGGGGCCGGTCGCACACTCGCGGCGAGCCTTCTCGTCGACGATCCGCGCTTCGACGCGCACGCGCCGCCGGCGTACCACCCCGAGCGGCCCGAGCGCCTCGTCGCGGCGCGCGCGGCCGTGCGAAAGCTGCCGCTCGCGTGGACGGAGGTCCTCGCGCGCGAGGCGACCGACGACGAAATCGGACGCGTGCATGATGCACGCTATGTCGAAGCGCTCGGGAAGCTGCGCGGACAGCCGGCTTCGCACATCGATCCCGATACGTACGTCGCTCCGGGAAGCGTCGAGGCGGCGCGGCTCGCGGCCGGAGGTCTCATCGCGATGGTCGACGCGATCCTCGACGGGCCGATCGCGAAGGGCGTCGCGCTTCTGCGACCGCCCGGACATCACGCGAGGCCGCGGCGCGCGATGGGGTTCTGCCTGTTGAACAACATCGCGATCGCCGCGGCGCACGCGCGCGCGCGCGGGGTGTCGCGGGTGCTCGTCGTCGACTGGGACGTGCATCACGGCAACGGGACCCAGGAAATGTTCTGGAAGGATCCCCACGTCCTCTTCACGTCGACGCACCAGTTTCCATTTTATCCGGGGACGGGCGACGCCGACGAGATCGGCGAAGGGGACGGACGCGGCTTCACGGTGAACGTCCCGCTGCATGCGCACGGCGGCGACGCGACGTACCGCGCCGCGTTCGAGCGGGTGATCCTTCCGGTGGCCGATGAGTTCAAGCCCGAGCTCGTCCTCGTGAGCGCGGGATTCGACGCGGCGGCGCGCGATCCGCTCGCGGAGATGGAGGTGTCGTCGGAGGGGTTCGGCTGGATGGCGCGCGCGGTCGCGGACATCGCCGACAAGCACGCGAAGGGGCGGATGGCGCTCGTCCTCGAGGGGGGCTACGACCTCGTCGCGCTCGAGGCGGGGCTCGCCGACGCGACGCGCGGGATGCTCGACCCGACGCCGCGCCAGCTGGCCGCCGGGCGCATGGGCGAGGTCTTCGACGACGACGACGTGGACCGCGCTCTCGCCGAAGCGAAGCAGAGCTGGCCGATCGGATAAGCGAGCACAGCGGCGCTCGCCGGTCGTTCGCCCTTGCATGCGCGCAGCGGGCGGCTATCTTTCGCCGCCTCACGGTGGCCGTAGCTCAGTTGGTAGAGCACTGGATTGTGGCTCCAGACGTCGCGGGTTCAAACCCCGTCGGTCACCCCAAACGCACTCTCGGTTCGCTGGTTCGTTCGCTGGTTCGGTCGCTCGGTTCGCTGCGCTCTTACAACGCCGTCCCGTGCGAGAAATCGGCGTTTGTCGCCGCGAGCACCTTTTGCACTTCGCTCGCGGTGTCGAAGAGGACGCCTATCTCGCGGTTGAACTGGAGCGATCCCGTCGTGAAGTTCTCGGAGCCGACGTACGCCGATGCGCCGTCGACGACGATCGACTTCGCGTGGACATAGGGGACGTCGAGCGACACGACCTTGACGCGGTGCTGCTTGAGCGTGGCGACGGCCATCGCTTGCGACGGCGAGCTCGATCCGCTCGCGAGCACGACGCGAACCTTCACGCCGCGATCGCCTGCGTTCGCGAGCGCGCCGACGATCAAAGGATCGCTCATTTCTTCGGCTTCGACGTCGACCGAGGTCTTCGACGACGCGATGAGCGCGACGAGCTTGCCGCGCGCGTTGTCGGGCGCGACGACGAGCTTGCCGCTCGCGGTCGACGCCAGGTTCGCGAAGTCGGCGGCGAAGATCGTCTCGGCCTCTTGGACGTCCGCCGCGTCGGTGTCGAGCGCGAGGTACTCGCGGTTGTCCATCGCGGACGACTGCGTCGCGTTCATCGTCATGATCCACGCCGAGGTGCCGTCGACGAGGACCGTCTTCGCGTGCGTGTACGTGAATCCCGCTGGCGCGTAGTGGACGTTCACGCCGGCGTTCGTGAGCTGCGTATAGACGCTCGAATTCGACCCCGCGCCCATGGGGAACGTCTTGTTGAGGAGAACCTTGACGTCGTGGCCGGCGTTTTTCTGCGCGATGAGCGCGTTGATGATCGAGGTCGACGTGAGGAGGTACATCGTCATGTGGACCGACGTACGCGCGCCTTGGATCGCCGAAAGAAGCGCCGAGCCGTTGTCGCCCGGCTCGACGATGATCTTCACGGCGCTCGTGAGCTGCGGTGGCGGACCGGCGTCGATCGGCGGCACGACGGACGCGTCGCCGGCTGTCGATCCATCGCCGATCGTCGACGCATCGTCGCCCGAAGCCGCACCGTCGTCGTCCGCGGCCGCGTCGTTGAGCGCGATCCCCGACGATCCTGGATGGGACGAGCCGCATCCGCCGGAGAGCGTCGCAGCGAAGATCGACGACGTGGCGATCGCGAGGAAGGACGCGCGAAACTTCACCCGTTCTAAAAGCCACATCGCTTCGAACACGCAAGGCGAAAAGCGCGGGAGCGCGCCGTTTCGAGGCTAGATTTGCGCTTGGCCATGACGCCCCCGCGATCTCGGACGACGACTGTGGCGGCGCCACCTGGATTTTTCTTGGTCGAGTCGTTCGGGCAACACGCGGCGGGTGCGACGTTCGCGGTCGGACGCGACGGCGCGGCGTTCGTGTGCAAGCGGCTCTCGGATCGCGCGCGCGACGACGACGACGCGCTCCGCCGCTTCGTCGACGAAGGGCGAATCCTCGAGGCGCTCGGAGGGCGCGGCGCGCCGGCGTTCGTCGCGCGGGGCGAGGACGAGTCGGGACCGTTCGTCATCATGGATCGCATCGCGATGCCGACGCTCGATGCGCACGCCCGCGCGGGGATCGCGCGCAATCGGGAATGGATTGCACGCGCGGCGCAGAGCGCGCTCGTAGCGATGGCGCGCGTTCACGAAGCCGAGGACGCGCGCGGGCCGCTCGCCATCGTGCACGCCGATCTGAGTCCGGAGAACCTGCTCGTCGCGGACGATGGCAGCGCGGCGGTGCTCGTGGACTTCGGACTCGCGCGTTGGCGTGACGCGGTCGAGGAGGCGCCGAGCGCTTTTCGCGGGACGCTCGCGTGCGCGGCGCCCGAGCTCGCGCGCGGCGAGGCGATCGACGCGCGCGCCGATCTGTTCGCGCTCGCTGCATCCTTGCTCCATGCGACGAGCGGTATGCCTCCGCGACCGGCGTTGCCTGCAGCCGCGCTGCTCGCTCTCGCCGGTGACGAGCCGATCGACGCGTGGGCCAGAGCCGCCGCATCGACGCTCCCCTCGCCGCTCGCGCAGACCCTCGTCGCATGCCTCGCACACGACCCGAACGCCCGCCCGGCCACCGCGCGCGAGGCCCTGCGCCGTGCTATCTCCGCCGCATGAGCGACGCGCGCCCCCTCTCCATCGACACCCTCTGCATCCACGCCGGCCAAGAGCCCGATCCGATCTCGGGCGCGGTCATGACGCCGATCGTTCTGTCGAGCACGTTCGTGCAAGACGGACCGGGCGCGCACAAAGGTTGGGACTATTCGCGCGCAGGAAATCCGACGCGCGACGCGCTCGAAGCATGCCTCGCCGCGCTCGAAGGAGCCAAGCACGGCGTCGCGTTCGGCAGCGGATGCGCGGCGACGACGGCGCTGCTTCTCACGTTGAAGAGCGGCGATCACGTCCTCGTCGGCGACGACGTCTACGGCGGAACGTTCCGCATCTTCGACAAAGTGATGAAGCAGTTCGGCGTCGACGCGACGTTCCTCGACATGACCGATCCGGCGAAGGTGCGCGAAGCGGTGCGACCGACGACGCGCATGATCTGGCTCGAGACGCCGTCGAACCCGATGCTCAAGATCTTCGACATCGCGGCGATCGCGGAAATCGCGCGAAAGTCCAAGCTCGTGCTCTGCGTCGACAACACGTTCGCGACGCCGATCCTCCAGCAGCCGCTCGCGCTCGGCGCGACGGTCGCGGTTCACTCGACGACGAAATACTTGAACGGTCACTCCGACGTCGTCGGCGGCGCGGTCATGACGAAGGACGACGCGCTCGCCGAGAAGCTCCGCTTCCTCCAGAAGTCCGTCGGCGGTGTGCCGAGCCCGTTCGATTGCTACATGGTGCTCCGCGGACTGAAGACGCTCGCGGTGCGCATGGATCGTCACGTGAAGACGGCGCGCGGGATCGCGGAGTGGCTCTCGACGCACGCGCAGGTCGCGCGCGTGATGTACCCGGGGCTCGCGATCCATCCGGGATACGCGCTCGCGTCGAAGCAGATGAAGGGGCCGGGAGGAATGATCAGCTTCGAGCTGAAGGGCGGTCTCGATGCGTCGCGCGAATTCTTGCGCGCGATGAAGCTCTTCGTCTGCGCGGAGAGCCTCGGCGGCGTCGAGTCGCTCGCCGAGCATCCGGCGATCATGACGCACGCGAGCCTGACGGCGGAGGCCCGGAAGGCGCTCGGCATCGGCGATGGGCTGATTCGTTTGTCGGTAGGAATCGAAGACGCAAACGACTTGCGCGCCGACCTCGAAGCAGGGTTCGAGGCGGCGCGCCGATCGAAGTAGCGACGACTACGTCACTGAATCGTGCAGAAGTTACCGCCGGCCGCGCCGAACGTCGGGATGGCGACTTGCGTCGACGTCTCGTCGACCGAGAGGAGGAACGCGATCAGGTTGTCGATCTTCGTCTTGAGGACGGCGGGATCGCTATCCGTGAGGAAGTTCGGCGCGAGCGCGTGATGGTGAGTCGCGAACGTCGAAGCGAAGAGCGCTTCGAGCGTGCGCACTTGTCCGGCGTGCAGATACGGCGCGCCCGTCGCGAGACCGAGGAGCGACGGCGGATTGAATCCGTTGCCGTCCGTGGCCGCGCCTTGTCCGAGCGTCGTCATGTCGGCGCGACGCTCCGAGATCCCCGCGCCCGGCTCGGCGACGTTGAACGTTCCGACGGGGCGAAGGATGCAGAGGATCTGATCGAACGCCGCGGGGTTTGCGCCGCCGAAGCGCATGACCTGGTTCGCGGCCGTCGTCGCAGGCAAGAGCGCCGCGGGGAAGCCGGAGCCCGTGACCGCCGTGGTCCACGACTTCGTCTTCAGCGTCGCCGAGTTCGCCGGCGTCGGGTCGTAGAAGACCTTCGAGATCGTCCACTTCGGTCCGCCGTGGCAGCCTTGGCACGCGCCGTCGGTCGTGAAGAGCGTGCGTCCTGCGGCGACCTTCGCCGCGTCGAGGTTCGACGGTCCACGCGGCGAACGAATCCCCTGGATGAACTTCGTGATGTTCGACCAATCGGCGAGCTTGCCCGGCGCGGTGAGCGTGAGCGCGTTCACCGGATCGCCGGCCTTTTGTGCAGAGCCGTTGAGACCGCCGTTGCCGTTTCCGTTGGTGCACGGCGGAGTCGCGCACGCTGTCGCGATGTCGATGCGATCCGCGGTCGCCGGAGGCACGGTGGTCGCCGACACGATCGCGCCGACGCCGCCCGACACGCCGCGCGTGTTGAGCTCGAAGTCGTCGATCTCGTCGAAGATCGCCGTCCAGTTGAGGACGCGCTGATCGCTCGGATCGTTCGACGCGAACGTCCCGTCGAGGCTCGTCGGCTGACGCGGTCCGCGCGCGAAGTAAAACGTCACGTTGTCGGTGAGACCGTCGACGTGGCACGACTGGCAAGCGCCCCAGCCCTGCGCCTTGAGCGACCAACGCCCCATGCCCGTGTTGAAGAAGCGTTTGCCGAGCCGCACCTTGTCGGCCTCGGAGCCCGCGGTCGGCGCCGGGGTGGTCGCGATGACACTGGGTGTCGCCGCGCCGCCCGCGACGGCCTGCGTGTTGAGATCGACGAGCGTCGCGACGTGCGTCGCTTCGCTCGCGACGAGCATGAAGCCCTTCGTTCCGACAGCGAGACCGGTCGGGTTGAGGCCGGCGCTCGGGGCGGCGATTCCGGTCGGATTGAGATCGATGAAGAGCTGCGTCGACGATCCGACCTCGGCGATGAGGCCCGACGTGTTGTCGTAGCGAACGCGGAAGACCGCGTCGGCGCCGTTCGCCGTCACGTAGCCGACGTTCGCGCCGGGGACGAATGACATATCGTTCGCGAGGAGCGGGTAGCGGCGCAGGTTGTTGTCGGCGGTCCCCTTGGTGACGTAGAAATCGCGGAACTTCGCGTTGAGGTTCGCGGTCGCGGTCGTGAGCTCGGTGTTCGTCGTCGTGTCGATGACCGACACCACCGGCGCCGTCGTCGTCTTCACACCCGCGACGTCGACGCAGACGCTCGCGAGACCCGCCGCGGGCGGAACGCAAACCGGATCGACGAGCGCGGCGCAGTCGGTCGCGATCGTCGCGACCGTGCACGCCGTCGCCGTCACGTTCGGACCGATGGGCCCCTTCGGCGACGCGCACACCGACGTGACGTACGCGAACTTGCCGTTGATCGTGATCGACTGAACCTGGTTCGGGTAGCAGCCGGCCGCGGCGTTGTTCGCATCCTTGAAGCCGATGTCGGCGAGCGGCGCGAGTTGGATCGTCGTCACCGATTTGTCGGAGGCCTTGATCCTGTAGACGATGCCGCTCTTGCGCGTGTCGGCGTTCGCGCCGTCCGCGGCTTCGGCGGCGGTCGCCTGCCCGAAGTACTCGGTGACGTAGATGCTCTCGTCGGCGTCGTTGGTGTCGCCGTTGTTCGTGACCGCGATCGATCGCGGATGCGCGAGGCCAGGCCGCGCGGTGACGGTGCCGAGGAAGCCCGTCGCGACGAGCGCCGCGTTCAAGTCGACCGTCGACTTCACCGTCATCGTGGCGGTGTCGACGCCCGTGACAGTGCCATCGACCCAGTTCGCGACCCAGACAGTGGCGCCCGTCGGCGTCATCGCGATGCCGGTAGGCTCGGATCCGACAGCGACGCTCGCGCCCGCGGCGGGCGTTCCCTTGAGGCCCGTGATCTTCACGACCTTCTGATCTTTGCGCAGGACGACGTACGCGGTCGTGCTGTCGGGGCTGATGACGACTTGCCACGGCTCGCCGCCGACGGCGATCTCGCCAGCCGACGTCGCGGTCGCGGGCATGCCGGTCGGGTAGCTAAGCTTGAGGACGGTCACGCTTCCGGCGTCGCGGTTCACGACGACGCCGATCGATTCGTCGGGCGAGAGCGCGACCGACGATCCGTGGCTCGGTCCCGCGAGGATCGGGCCTTGCGCGGCGTCGCCGTCCGAACCGGAATCGACGAGCGCGCCGTCGACGCCGCCATCGGTCGTCGCGCCGTCCGTCGTCGCGCCGTCGGTGTTTCCACCGCCGTCGTACGTCGGATTTCCGCCTCCGTTGTCGTCGCCGCCGCATCCCGCCAGCGTGGCGACGGCGCCCGCCAACAGAACGCCAACCCCAAGCCGCTTTCGAACGTTCATGAAGATCCTCCTCCGGGTGAAAGGCTCGGGCCGGGCGCACGTGCACCGGGACCTCGCGCCACGGACAGAGCGAGCAACGTGCCAGGCGCGGGAAGCGCACGCCGACGCCGAATCGCCGCGATTTTTCGATGGATCGGCGGGCGTGCCGCGTCGCGACTTCGGGCACGTGCCCGGCACGTGTCTGTGCCGCAGCGCGCGCGCTCCGGTATCCTCCGGCCGTGCCCACGACGTCGCGGACGAAAGAGACGATCGACGATGGAGACGCGACCGCCGCGCCTTCGCGTGTCGCGACGCCGGGGCTCGTGCTCGTGCAGAGCGGCGCGGGGCCGACGTTGCGTGCGACGCCCATCGGCGACGGCGTCGAGCTCGGTCGTCGCGCGTTCGCTGGACGCGTCCTCGAGGACGAGCGCGTCTCGCGGAGCCACGCGCGCGTAGCGTTCGACGGCGAGCAATGGAGCATCAGCGATCTCGGAAGCCGCAACGGCACGTTCGTCGACGGCGTGCGCGTGCGCGGCACTGTGCGCGTCGCGGCTCCGCGCGTCGTTCGTATCGGTCGAAGCCTCTTCGTTCCGGTGCTCGACGTTCGCGCATACGAACGCGCGACCGTCGCACCGCGCGGCGACGCGCTCGTCGGACCAACGCTCGCCGATGCGTGGGCGCAGATCGAACGCGCCGCGGGCTACGGCGACGCGCTCCTCATCACGGGCGAGAGCGGCGTCGGCAAAGAGCTCGCGGCGCGCGCGTTCCACGCCGCGGGAGCGCACTCGTCCGGTCCGTTCATCGCGGTCAACTGCGCGGCGATCCCGGAAGGGCTCGCGGAGCGACTCCTCTTCGGCACGCGGCGCGGCGCGTACTCGGGCGCGAACGCCGACGCCGACGGGTACGTGCAAGCCGCGGATGGCGGGACGCTCTTCCTCGACGAGGTCGCGGAGCTCGACGTCGCGGTGCAGGCGAAGCTGCTGCGCGTGCTCGAGTCGCGTGAGGTGCTCGCGCTCGGCGCGTCGCGCGCGCGCTCCGTCGACGTGCGCATCTGCTCCGCGACGCACGATCTCCGCGCCGCGGTCGCGAGCGGGCGTGTTCGCGAAGATCTCTTCTTCCGCGTCGGTCGCCCAGAAATCCGCGTGCCGGCGCTCCGCGATCGCCCGGAAGAAATCCCGTGGCTCGTCGCCGCCGAGCTCGCGCGCGTGACCGGAACGGTTGGCTCGCCGTCCGGCGATGCGCGCACTGAGCTCACCGCGCAAGCGACGCTCGTCGAGGCGTGCATCCTTCGACGATGGCCGGGGAACGTGCGGGAGCTCCTCGGCGAGGTCCGTCGCGCGGCGCACGAGGCGCTC
>JBBQXV010000216.1:0-15748 GCA_038209335.1 Polyangiales bacterium
GCTCGCGCGCTCGAAGCGAGCGTCGGCGACGCGGCGCGATCGCTGCGATCGATCTCCGGAGAAATCGTCGGCCCGGTTCTCCCAGGGATCGCGAGCATCGAGATCGAAGTCGTGCGACGCGGGAGCGGCGTGACGACGCTCTCGGCGAAGCTCCGTCAAGGCGACGAGGTGCTCGCGCGCGCGACCGGCGTGTTCGGCAAGTCGCGCGGCGCGATGCGATCGAGCGTGATGCTCGATGCGCCGTCGCCGCCACCGTTCGCCGACGTCGCGCGCACCTCGATGAAGGGCCCGTTCGGTCCGTCGTTCGCAGAGCACTTCGACATACGATCGACCGGGCCGCTGCCGTTCAGCGGCGCGAGCGAAGCGGTGTGCTCGGGCTGGGTGCGCGCGGTGTCGCCGCCGCCGGTCCTCGGTATGCCGGAGATGATCGCGTACGCGGACGTGTGGTGGCCCGCGACGTTCGGCGTCGAGCCCGCGCCGCGACCGATGGCGACGATCGCGTTCACGCTGGAGCCGTGCATCGATCCCGCGACGCTCCCAGCGAGCGAGCCGCTCTATTACCGGTCCCGTGCGCTTTCGGAGCGCGAGGGGTTCGTCGTCGAGGTGCGCGAGCTGTGGACCGGTGACGGCCGGCTCGTCGCGCTGAACCCACAGACGTTCGTCGTCATCAAGTAACGATCCGCGGAGGTCGACTCTCCGCTGCGGATCGCGCGGCAAGAATTCGAGCCGCAACGTGCGCTGAGCCTCCGAGGCAAACGCTCGATCGATTTATCTTTGGGACTTCGGTCGGGTCGACGTGTCTAGCGGGAAGAGCCGTTTTTCCGCGGGCGCCGGAGCTGTCATCCGGTCCGCGGACTCGACCGAACGCGGCTCGGTGCTACGAACCCCCCCTCAAGCGACCTCGTCGCAAGGAGCCCATCGTGACCTTTCGCATCTTCGCCCGCCCCCTCGCCGTCGTTCTCGCAACGACTCTGACGGCGCTCATCGCCGCGTGCAGCTCGGCTCCGGCGGGTGACGTTGGGCAAGAGACGAACGAGGCGCTCTACAAGCCGACGCCGCGGCCGACGTGCGTCATCCCGGTCGAGAACGGTACCCGCGCACGTTGTCCCGTTCCGTTCGAATCGTGGCAGTGCACCGACGAAGGGATTGGCGGCTCGCCGCTCTGCAGTTGCCAACCCCTCCCTGGCAACCCGCGCAGGTCGACTCCCCCGCCCGAGGGCGATATCGCCGACACTTGCGGCGGAGCGGTGGACCGCCCGGCCGGCCTCGAGGCGTGCACCGAAGGGATGGCCATCAACCGGGTGTTCGCTTGGCTGTGTCCGAACAGCGTCGTCACTTCGCTCCCCTCGGGAATCAGCGTGGCTCGAGATCAGACGTTCATCAGCAACTGCGTGGGCAACGTCGATGACAGCCTGGGATACAAGTTCGTCGTCAAAGACCACCTGTCCCCGTGGAACCTTCCGGCGAGCTGCGGAGTCGACCCGGGCAACTGCGGCTCGACTTGCGTCTGCCGCGGCCCGTGCCCCGGCGGCAGCAGCACCGGGTCCTGAGAACCGACGCTCGCTGTGCGCGCGGCACGGAGGTCACGTCGTCGCGCGAGCACGTTACGGACAGCGCGGAGTCCCTACGATCCGTCGGGTGCTTTCGTGAAAGACGACACCTGACTCCACGTCGTCACGCGTGGCTCGCCCACCGCCATCGACACCCGCGCAGAGAAGCGCGAAATCGCACGCCACTTCGCCGGTCGAAAGACTGAAGTCGAGTGCCGTAGCTGCCCCCTGCAAATCGATCTTCCCGCCGGCGGCGAGCCGCGTGATGGCGCCGAAGACGGACGTTGGGCCCACCTCGACCGCATCGGCCGGCGGCACGAGCCGAGCGAACGCACGCGCGAGCGCTGGACCGGTCACCGGCTCGTTTCGCAGCGCGAAGGCGGCGTAGGCCAAGAGGTAGAAGGCGTCGTAGCTGGGGCTTCCATTGAACGTGAGCGTGACCTTCTCGGTGTGCGCTTCGTTGTAGCGAAGGACGAAGCGCGCGTTTTCGGGCGAGCTCGATGACGACAACACGCCGAACAGTCGCCGGCGCCGATCGACGTTCGTGCCGAGGAAGCTCGAGAAGTCCGCGAGCGAATTGTTCGCGATGACGTAGGTCGGTCGCGGCGTGGTGCGGGGCCACGCCGCTTCGATCGCTTCGAGGAGGGGCACGAGACTCGTGTTCGTCATGACGACGATCGTCGGAGCCGCGTCGAGCACGCGCTGCGCGACACGCGCGACGTCGGACGCCGGAAGCGCGCCGGATCCCAGCGTGACTTCCTTGTAGTCATCCCCATTCTGGAGGGCCGGCTTCGCGTTGAAGACGAGCTCCTTCGTGAGCACTTCCGCGAACGCGAGCCCCGACGCTGTGTCTTCTCGCGCGAACGTCACGCGCGTCGGTCGCGATCGCGACACGAGCCGCGGCTCGAGGACGTCATGGAGCATATGCGCGGTCGCGCTCGCTACGCCTTCGACGCTCACGTTCGTGCGCCACACCATGCGGGGAAGCTCCGCAGGCTGCGGCAGGCGTGTGACGAGGGGGCTCGGCGTCGTCGTGGCGATCGAGAGCACGCCGCGGCTGATCAGTAGCGAGCCTGCGACGTCGACGAGCTTCTGTCCCGTGCCGAACCCGAGGATCGCCGGAACGCCGACGTCGTCGACGAGGTGCTTCGCGGCGCGCATCGGATCCACCGCGTCGTCGCACGCGACGAGCGCGATGCGGGGAACACGCAGCGACGCGTTCGGTCCGTCGAGCGCGCGCGTCGCTCCCGCGATCTCCTTTCGCGCGAACTCCACCCCCTCCATGTTCATCGTGCCGTACGCCGCCGCCGCGGGGCCGGTCGTCGGGAACATCGCGCCGAGCCAGATCGTGTCGTCGGCGAGAAGATCGTCCGGCTCGAACTTCGGCGAGCAGTCTTCGGACGTGATCGGCACGCACGTCTTGTCGGATGCACGGCACAAGTAGGGAGCGCCGTCGTGGCTCTCGACGCACGCGCGATGACTCGTGCACTTTGCACCCATCGCCGCGGGCGTGGCCGACGACGCCGACGACGCCGCGATCGGCGGCGTGTGAGCCCACGGCTTCGCGAGGAGCGCGACGACCGTCGCGAGCGCGACGACCGAGACGCCGGCGACGACGGAGACCTTCGACGCCTTCGCCGCGCGCTCGAGCGCGTCGAGCGCCGCGTTCATCGACGCGTACCGCTCTTCGGGCTTCGCGCGCAGCCCCGCCAACAGCGCGCGCCGAACGCGCTGCGACACCTTCGAATTCGGCGGCGGCGGCCTCACGTTGCTCGCCGCCTTCGACGCGATCAGCGCATTCAGCGTGCGTCCCTCGAACGGCCGCTCTCCGTAGAGCGCTTCGTAGAGCGCGACGCAGAAGCCGTACACGTCCGAGCGCACGTCGGCGACCTGTCCCCGGAGCTGCTCGGGCGCCATGTACACCGGCGTCCCGACGACCGCCCCCGTTCGCGTCAGCGCCGCCTCCACCGTCGCCGTCTCGTTGACGGCGGGCTTCGCGTCGACCGGCTCGTCGCGCTGCGCGTCGCGCGCGAGCCCGAAGTCGGTTACGCGCACGCGACCGTCCTTGCCGACGAGCACGTTGTCCGGCTTGAAGTCGCGGTGGACGATCCCAGCCGCGTGCGCCTGCGCCAGCCCGCGCCCCGCGCGAAGGTACACCGCGAGGATCTCGCGCGACGTGCGCGGCGCCGCCTCGAGCCACTCGCGAAGCGTTCCGCCGTCGACGAGCTCCATCGCGATGAAGAGACGATCGCCGTGCTTCCCCACGTCGTAGACCGCGATGACCTCCGGATGAGAGAGGCGCGCCATCGCCTGCGCTTCACGCAAGAGACGCGCTTCGAGATCCGGTCCCGCCGCCTTCGCGCGAATGAGCTTGAGGGCGACCTTTCGATCGAGCGACGGATCGCGCGCCGCGTAGACCGTCCCCATCGCGCCCGCGCCGAGGACGTCGATGACCTCGTAGCGTCCGACGCGCGCGCCCGATTCGAGGCGGACATCTTCGCCCTCGACGTCGCCGGAGAGCGTCGTCGCGTACCCGTCGACCCCGCCGCTCGCGGCCGATGGGCCTGCGACGCGCGCGACGACGGTGCGGCACGTCTCGCAGGCGGCGAGGTGCGCTTCCGCGGTCGCGAGCGCGGCGCCTTCGAGGCGTCCATCGACGAGGTCGGCCACGACGTTGTCGTCGAGGCACTCGGCGAGGACCGACGCGGTGGGCACGACGCTTTGTTAGACGGTTGCCACGGACAAGCAAAGGAGCCCGTACGTCGGGGCGATGGCACGATCATGGATGCGGGTGACAACGCTTCGTGGATCCAACGAACAGCGTTCGTCCGCGGACCAAATGCCTTCGTCGGTCCAACGAACAGGGTTCGTCCGGGCAACGGACCCACTTCGTTGCCCCAACGAACCAGGTTCGTCCACAGACCAACCCACTTCGTCCGTTTTACTAACGGCCCCCCAGATTTCCCGACGTTTCTGACAAAATAAGAAATCGACATGGGCCGACCGTAAATCGGCCGCGCTCGTCAGCGCTCATCCATTCAATCTGCCGCGTACCTCTAATTCGCCGGCAGGATCACCGAGTTCAGCTTCGTGATGTTCGCGCCCGCGGGGTACGCGTAGCTGACCCACCGCGTGAACTTCGGGTTCGCTTCGTCGCTGGCGCCGTTGTCCGGCGGCCACGTAATCGTATTGCCCCATCCCCAGATCGTCAGCCCGACGAGCGGAACGGCGAGTGATCCCCCATCGCCGACGCCGGGGAATTGCGACGTCATCGTGTGCACGCCGTTGTCGCAGTTGCCGACGCCTTGGAAATCGCCCGTCTGCAAATCCACGCGCGTGAACTGGTACTTCCCGCCGCTGCCGATGGCCTGCCATCCGCCGAGCAAGCCCGCGCAGTCGAGCGTCACCTCCGGGAACGTGCCCGTCGTCGTGTCGAAGGTGCGTGTGACGACGAGGTTCGTCTCCGGGTAGGTCGGGTCGGTGAAGAACGTGTAGCGCGACAAATATTGAAGTGGCGTGATGACGTTGACGAACTCGGGGTCTCCTTCGCCATTCGTCAGATCGCTCGGCGTCGCCGTGATCTGCCCACCGGTCATGTACTGCGCGAAGTAAAACGGGTGACTCGCGTCTTGTCCGCGAACGACGAACGGCCCGGTCGCGTTGAACTCGCGGAGCTGGCGCGCGTTGACCGACGTCGGCGCGCCGGGCTGCGGCGGATCGTAGGTGAGCTGCGTGCCGTCGACGACGCCGACGATTCGCCACGGTACCGTCTCTTCGCCGCGGTTACGGCGATTGCGATAGCGCACCGCGAGGTACTCGTTCCCGAGCGCGCGGACCGGCGGGAGCATTTGATGTGCCCCGTCCGCGCGGAACTTGTCGACCGGAATGTCGACGAGCGTCGATCCCCCGATGACCGCAATCGGCCGGTCCGATTGAATCGCGCTCCCCGTCAGCTCGAGCGGTTGCGTGAACTGCAAGTACTCGCCCGCGTTCACGGTGTACGTCACCGGTACGTTGTTCGGCGTGCCCTGAAGACCGCCGCCCGCCAGGATCGACGTCGTCGGTTTGATCGTCACACGCGTGCCGTCTTCTTTTCCGACGACGACCATCGTCGGCCCCGCGCGATCTTCCGAAAACATCGTCGGCGCGCGGTAGGCGTTCGCCGCGACATAGTTGGTGTCCCATACATTCGTCGGAAGGAGCAGCGTCGCGCCGGTGACGCGCGCGCGCCCGGCGCCGTACGGAAGCATCTGGTACGCGACGACCGGGACGTTCGACTTGATACGAAACGCGGTGCCCCGACCCGTGCCGTGATGCGACGCATCGCCAACGACCGCGGGTGTGACGCCGGCCGGACAGCTCGCGAGACGTCGCGGCGCGCTCGGATCCGGATCGTTCAGTCCTGCCGGATCGCGCGACAAGAACATGATCGCGATCTGATCCTTCGCCAGCCCCGCCACCGGATCGAACGGCGCGTACGTGATCGCGGTCCCTTTGCCGGTCGGAATACGCGTGAGATCCCGCACCTCGTTGTCGGTGTAGACCTTCGTCCCGAGGCTCAGCTGAAGTCGCGCCGGCTCGCCCGTCTTCCACTGATTGACGATGAACACCGCGAAGCAAACGCCCGCGACCTCCGCTGTCGTATCCATCTCCACCGAATAAAAATCACATCCGTTCGAGGTGTCCTGTCCCAGCGTGTCGACGCACGGGTTCACGCACTTCGCGCCGTTCTCGCCGAGGCTCTCGCACTGCTCGATCGAGCTGCAGTCGTAGACGATGACGCCGCACTTGTAGACGTGCCCCGGATCCTTCGGATCACAGTACGCGGGCTCCGGGCAGTCGGTCATGACGTCGCGCGGTCCGCCTTCGCGGATCGGCGGAGCGTCGCCGTCGGCGTCGCTGCGAACGTCGATCGTCGTGTCGAGCGACGCGTCGAACGTCGCGACGTCGTCGACCGGGAGCCCCGTGCGCGATCCGCACGCGACGAAGATGCCGGCGATGCATAAAGAGAAGAGCGTAAGCTGCGTCCACTGCCGCATTCGCGAATGCTACGCCACGCTGCCCGAATGTCACGGCGACTCCCCGCTCGATAGACGACGAATGCCCGACGATCCCTCCTTCGATCGCACGCTCCTCGTCGAGCTCTCGCAGACGGCGTTCGGTCACGCGCTCGGCGACTTGCCGATCAAATATTTCGACGCGACGATCGACGGCGTCGATCGAATCCCGACTGACGGCGGCGCGCTCCTCGTCGGCAACCACGCGATGTTCGGGCTCGACGGTGTCGTCCTCGGCTCGCTCGTCTTGCGCGAGACCAAGCGCGTCCCGCGCTTCCTCGGCGAGCGCAACTTGTGGAAGGTCCCGATGCTCGGTCGTCTGCTCACGTCGGTCGGCGCGCTCCCCGGCGAGCCCGTCGCCGCGACCGAGCTCCTCGAAGCGGGCGAGATCGTCATCGTGTATCCCGGCGGCGTCGACGACAGCTTCAAGATGTCGGACGAGAGTTATCGGCTGCAATGGGGCAAGCGCGCAGGCTTCGCGAAGATAGCGATGCGCGCGAAGGTGCCCATCGTGCCGGTCGCGGCGTTCGGAATCGACGAGATGTATTCGATCCAGCGCCGCGAGAAGACGATCGGACGTTGGCTCCTCGGATCCGAGCGCTACGATCTTCCGATCGCGCGCGGCTTCCTCGGCACGCTCCTTCCGCGTCCGGTGAAGCAGAGCTACCACCTGCTCGAACGCATCGACACGACGGGCGATCCCGACCGCGCCGACGACGTCGAGCGCGTGCGCGCCGCGACCCGCAACGCGCTCGAGGCGAAGCTCGCCGAGGCCGGAAAAGGCCATAAGAGCGAGCCCTGACCGGCGCTTTTACCGAACGGTTGCGCTGGCCTCGCCGCGAGGCGTACCGTTCTCCCATGCGGTTCTTGTACGGAGACACCGAACCGTTTCCGCCGCAGTACGACTTCCTGGCGGCGCTCGAGGCGTTCATGACGAACGCGTCGCGCGCGGTCCAGCTCGACGCCGAAGTGCGCGGCTTGCGCGAGGCCGCGGCGGCCGTCGAAGCGAAGCGCGCGAAGAGCGTCGAGGCGCTCGCGGCGTTTCATCAGACGCGAATGCGATCGCTCGCGCAGGCGCTCCCGATCGATGCGGAGGAGCCGAGCCGCGACTACGTGCGTCGCCTCTCCGAGCTCGCGGCGAGCATCGTCGACACCGTGAACGCGGCGAGCGCGCAAGCCTCCGAGCTCGCGCGCCAGCAGCTGAACGCGGAGGTCGATCGTCGTCGCGGCGAGATCCGCGCGTCGGTCGCCGCGTTCCTTCGCGTGCTGCGCCTCCCCGCATCGTCGACGCACAGCTCGATGCGCCTCCACGAAGGGCACAACGATCTCAGCGCGACGATCGTCGGCGACGACGGCATCGCGATCGCGTTCGCGTTGACCACGCGCGATCACCCGTCGTGGCAAGTGCCGCGCAAGGTGTCGGACTTCGCGCAGGGGTTCGATCTCCCGATCAGCGTTCGCAAAGGTTGGTTCAGCAAGGGCGTGCAAGCGGGGCTCGCGCACATCGACGACTACGTGATCGGCGGCTTCGAGATCGCGGGCGACGCGGCGGAGTTTCATCTGCGAAAAAAAGCGGGCGAGAAGGACACGCTCGTCATCGACGTGAAGCGCGGCGAAGGCGGCAAGCTCAGCGCCGAGGTGCATCACCCTGGCGATCCGGAGGCGGAGGGTCACGCCGGGACGCTCGACGCCGATGCGCTCGGTCACCTCGAGCGACTCTGGGAAGGGCTCGGCGCCGCGGCGGAGGACGTGTCCGGGCATCGCGAGCGCGTCTTGTCGGTGACGATGAACGGAGAGGACGTCGTCGAGCACGATCACGTCGGCGCGTTCGTCGAGGCGGTCATCCGACAGATCGCGCCGACGGTCATCGAGATCGCGAAGCGCAGCTCGAGCACCGCGGAGCTCGCGCTCAAAGCGGAGAGCGAGAAGGGGCGACGCGAAGAGCTCTACGTGCGGAAGGCCGATCTGCTGAAGCACCTCGAGCCGCTCGCCGCGGCCGAGCGCGCGATCTTCACGCCGCTCGCGCTCGTCCCCGCCGCGACCCCGTCGTCGGCTGCGCTTCCTCCGCCCGTCGCATCGACCGCGCCCGTCGCATCGGCCGCGCCCGCCGCGCCGACCGAGCCGCGCCAGCAAAGCGGACCCGACGACGGCGCGTGGGACGTCGACGTAGCCGACTCGACCTGAATTCGGAGGACACATGGCATTCGACGATCTGGCGAAGCGTCTCGCCGACACGACGCGCATCGGAATGACCCCGGCGGTCGTCGAGAAGCTGAAGATCAAACCCGAGGACGCCGTGCGCGGTCAGCTCATGGCGATGAGCGACGACGATCGCGGACCGCTCGGGATCTATCTGCTCGCGGTGTACGTCGTCGACGACACCGACTTCTTCGACGCCGGCGAGATCTACTGGTGGTCGATCCCGGTCCTCGTCGACAAGAAGGGCAAGGCGAGCTGGAGCCCGATGTCGGGGCTTCCTTCGGGCGAGGCGCCGCACAAGTGCGGATCGCTCGAGTGGATGACGAGCATCTCGCTGAAGAATCCGCAGCTGCTCGCGGTGGTTCCGCCGGACGACGAGATCGGAGCGTGCGTCATCCGTCTCGCGATCTACGACGACGACGGAAAGCCCGCCGACGTCGCCGCCGCGCTCGCCGAAGGTTATGACGCGCTCGGCAACTGCATGCGCGAAGGTCTCTCCGGCGCCGACCAAGTCATCACGCCGGTGCGCGAAGCGATCTTCAAATCGCTCAAGGCCGAGCACGACGACATCCTGATCGACGAGGACGTGACGATCCGTCGCGGCGAGAGCTCGCGCTTCGGCGTCGGCTTCGTCGGCTCGGCGATCAACGCGAAGGTGCGCGCGTACTACATCGTCAAGGACGAGCTCCGCACCGAGACCGCGGGGCCGTTCGTCCTCCACAAAGGCCAGACCGACACCGTGAAGTTCAACGCGAAGCTCGAGCGCGGTGGGCGCGTGTCGGTGTTCGCGCGCGGCACCGACGTCGGCTGCGGCGTCTTCGGCGATCTCACGACGGATGTCCCGTTCGTCGGCAAAGTGCTCGACGAAAAGCTCGCCGCGTCGCTCTCGCAAGGCTTCCAGGTGACCGGAACCGGCGCCGCGAAAGTGATCGCATTTTACACGCCGCCGTAGGCTCACGAGAGCGTCCGTTCAGCACCGTGATCTGCCGAGAGCACGCTCGCTTACGCCCCCCTCGGTGGTGTTAGTCTGAGGCGCTGCGGAGGTGTCTCTTGGACAAGGCGACGACGAAGAACGATCTGACGGCGGCAGTACCTAAGTTTTGTCTGGCGCTCGAAGAGCACAGACGCACGGCCGACGGGCGCGTTCGATCGTCGCAAGAGCTCATGACGCATTTCTTTCCGCACGACGGCGCGACGTCGACCGATCGTCTGTTCCGCTACATGCCGAACGACGTGCGCGGTCCGATCTTGGCCGCGTGGGGGATCCGCGGCGCGAAGGCGGCGCTGCGTGACGACGACGCGAAGGTGCAGTCGGTCGTCTTCGACGCACTCGTCGCGGGCGATCTCGATCACGCGGGCTTCGAGGAAGGGTTGTCGCCGGACGTCGTCGTCAAGTGGGCGCCGCTCGGAGACTTCTGGACGTTCTGGCGCGGCGGCAAGCTGTCGAAGAACGCGATCCAGAAGGCGCTCGTCGCGGCGTACGATCTCGCGCTCTTCGACGCGAAGTGGTTCTTCGACACGATCGACAACAAGGGGGGCAAGCTCAAAGGGACCGACGTTCTCTCGGACGGTCTCATGAAGGAAGATCTCACCGAGTGGATTCGAAAGATCCACGCCTCGGGCGACGGCTCTCCGAAGGGGATGCTCACGGCGCTCGGTTGGGACAAGGTCGTCGGGAAAACGACGAACGACGTGCTCATCGCGGTGATCGACGCGATGGTGCTGAAGGTGGGGCTGATCAAGTCGTCGGAGGGCTCGACCTCGACCTCGACACCGACCTCGACCTCGAGTGCGACCGCAGCGCCCGCGCCGGCCGCGAAGCCCCTCTCCGTTCCCCCCGCCGACATCGACTGGAACGATCCGGACGCGAAGAGCTCGCGCATGACCGCGACACCCGGCGAGGTCGAGAACATGCCCACGGTCTCGCAGAGCGGCGACGCGCAGCTCGCGCCGATCGCGATGGCCGCGCCTCCGAGCGAAGCGGGCGAAGACATCGTCGTCGACGACGACGAAGTCGATCTCAGCGACACTGGCGTCGGCATCACGCCGCCCGGCGTCCGCGACGATCCGCCGACGAGCCCGCGCATGCTCGCGGCGAACCCCGTCGAGCCCGACGAGCCGCCCGCGAAGCCGACGAAGGGAATGTCCAAGCGCCCGGAGCCGCAGTCACCGCCGCGCCCGCTTCGCTCGCGCTGACAACTACGACAGCGACAGCATCCGATCGATCGGCAGCTTCGCGCGCGCGATCAAGTCGGGCGTCATCTCGAGCCGCGGCTCGAGATCGCGGAGCGCGAGGTACACCTTCTCGAGCGTGTTCTTTTTCATGAACGGGCAGTCGTTGCACGCGCAGTTCGCGATCGGCGGCGCGGGGATGAACGTCTTCTTCGGCGCCTTCAATCGCATCTGGTGGAGGATGCCCGCCTCGGTCGCGACGATGATCTCGTCCTCCGCGCAGCTCACCGCGTAGTTCAGCAGCGCCGTCGTCGAGCCGATGAAATCGGCCATCTTCAAAAGCGACTCTTCGCACTCCGGGTGCGCGATGATCTTGGCCTTCGGGTGACGTTCGCGGAGCGCGATGAGCTTCCGCTCGCTGAACGTCTCGTGCACGATACAACTACCTTGCCAGAGCTTCATCGGGCGACCGATCTTCTCGACGAGGTAACGTCCGAGGTTCTTGTCCGGCGCGAAGAGCACCTCTTTGTCCGCCGGGATCTGCCGCACGATCTTCTCGGCGTTCGACGACGTCACGATGTAATCCGAGAGCGCCTTCACCTCGGCCGAGCAGTTGATGTAGCTGACGACCACCGATCCCGGATGCTGCGCCTTCCACGCCGCGAACTTGTCCGCGGGGCATCCGTCGGCGAGCGAGCAGCCCGCTTCCATGTCGGGCACGACGACGATCCGATTCGGGTTCAGGATCTTCGCGGTCTCGGCCATGAAGTGAACGCCGGCGAAGCAGATGACGTCGGCCTGCGTCTTCGCTGCGGCCTGCGCGAGCTGGAGCGAGTCGCCGAGGAAGTCGGAGACGTCCTGAATGTCGGACTCTTGGTAGTAGTGCGCGAGGATGACCGCGTTCTTCGACTTCTTCAGCTTGATGATCTCGTCCTCGAGATCGAGCGACGGATCGACCGACGCTCGCGCCTTGGGCGCGCCGTAGACGGGGAGGGACATGCCTAGAAAGTAGGGACACGCGACGGCGCCGTAAAGGCGTAGGGGTGCGAGCGCTACTTCGGAGGGTCTTTCACCGGCTCCCGTGCCAAGAGCTTGGTCGAGACGTGCTCGCCGAGCGTCTCCGACATCAGCTCTTCCACGAAGTCGTGAACGGCTTGACGTTCGCCGTCGTGCGCGAAGACGAAGCGGATCCCCATGCCCGGTTGCTTGTCGGTCGCGTTGACCTCGGACTCGAGGACGACCCACATCACTTCGCCCTTGAGCTGAAGCTGCTCGGTGCGATGCGGGATCGACAAGACGAAATTGAACTCGGTCCCGATGTCGAGCGGCTTCGTCGTTCGGATGAACGTGCCCCCCTTCGAGATGTTCTTCGCGTAGTCGGCGAAGAAGGTGTTCATCCGCTTGTAGTCGACCCGCAGCGTGATGGGCAGCCGTGTGTCTTCGCGCTTGTCGTCCGGAGGCGCCGCCATTCCGGCTTCACACTATCACGCGCCGCACGAGCGAGGCTAAAGTGGGTCCATGTCGAACTCGGCCGACCCGTCTCGCGTTTCTCTCGGCGCGCGTCTCAAGGAAATCCGCGAGCGCATCGCGGATCTGCCGGACCGCCTCCGCGTCGGCGCGACCGTCGCGAAGAACAGCGGCCTCATGTGGGAGTTCACGCTGCCCGGTCTTCGCGCGGCGGCGTCGGCCATGAGCGGCGGCGCGCAGAACCCGGCGCAAGTGTTTCGACTCCACGCGGCGAACTCGCCGAACAAGGTCGCGCTTCGCTGGCGCGACGAGTCGATCACCTTCGGCGAGCTCGACACGCGCATGGATCGCATCGCGCTCGGCTTGAAGCGTCGCGGTCTCGGTCGCGGATCGAGCATCGTCCTCGTGATGAAGAACCGCCCCGAGTTCCTCATCATGCAAGGAGGCGCGACGCGCATCGGCGCCGCCGCGGTCAGCGTGTCGTGGCGATCGACCGCGAGCGAGCTCGTCTATCTGGCGCAGCACTGCGGCGCGAAGGCGATCTGCTTCGAGCACGATCTGTGGTCGGTCGTGTCCGAAGCGAAGAAGCAGCTCCCGAACATCGAGATGCGGAACATGATCTCCGTCGGCGGTAACGTCGACGGCTGCGCGCGGTACGACGAGCTCTTCTCGACCGACAAGGAAGAGTTCGTTCAAGAGAAGGGCGTCGAAGAAGACGCGTCCGTCGTCATCTACACGTCGGGCACCACGGGCAAACCGAAGGGCGCCGTCCGCAAGTTCCCAAAGGACGCGCTCCCCGCGGCGATGCGCTTCATCGCCGAGACGCCGATGCGCTGCGACGACATCCACTTGGTGACGTGCCCGCTCTACCACTCGACCGCGTTCGGGTTCCTCACGCTGTCGCTCATCCTCGGCGGCACCGCCGTGCTCATGGACGAGTTCAAGGCGGAGTCGTTCGTCGATCACGTGCAGCGGTACGGGATCACGTCGACGGCGCTCGTGCCGACGATGCTCCACCGCATCCTCGCGCTCGGCCCGGAAATCCTGGCGAAGTACGACACGCGATCGCTGCGCCTCATTTTCAGCGGCGGCGCGCCGCTCTCCGGTCCGCTCGCGATCGAGACGATGGATCACTTCGGCGACATCCTCTTCAACTTCTACGGCGCAACCGAGACGGGCCTCGTCACGCTCGGAAAGCCGGCGGATCTTCGCGCGGCGCCCGGGACGATCGGCAAGGCGGTCCCCGGCAACGAGATCCGCTTGCTCGACGACGCGGGGCGCGACGTGAAGGACGGCGAGGTCGGCGAGCTCTTCGCGCGCAACAAGATGCTCGTCGCCGGCTACCACAAGGACGCGGACGCCACGAGCGCGAGCATGCGCGACGGCTTCTTCAGCGTCGGCGATCTCGCGCGCCGCGATCGCGACGGGCGCTACTTCATCGAAGGTCGCAAGCGCGACATGATCATCTCCGGCGGCGTCAACGTGTACCCGGCCGAGGTCGAGAGCGTCCTCGACGCGCATCCGGACATCGGCGAGGTCGCGGTGGTCGGCGTCGAGGATCGCGAGTGGGGCGAGCGCGTCCGCGCGTTCATCGCGCCGCGCGAAGGCAGGACGATCGACGAGGGCGCGTTGAAGCTGTGGTGCCGCGAGCGCCTCGCCGGTCCCAAGGTGCCGCGCGATTTCGTCTTCATGCCGTCGCTCCCGCGAAACCCGACCGGCAAGGTGCTCAAGCGCGAGCTCCGCGAGTGGAAGGCGACCTGAGTCACGGCTCGAACGGCGACGCGCCGAGGAAGCGCGCGCCGTCGTGCGACACGACGTAGACCGCGCCGTTCCCGATCACCGGAGGCACGTCGCCCGTCACGTGGTGCAGCAGCGCGCGGAGAGATCCGCCGTGCGTGACGATGAGCACCGGTCGATCCTTCTCCGCCATCTCGAGCGCGCGCGCCACGCCCGATGCCATTCGCGCGGCGAGCGTCTCGTACGTCTCCGCTCCGGGCGGAGCGATCCGCGCGTCGGTGCTCCACACACGCCACGCCTCCGGATGCTTCACCTCACACTCTGCGCGCGTGAGCCCCTCGAACACGCCGAAGCCTCGCTCGCGCAAGTCCGGATCGGAGTACGCGTACGGCGCGAGAAGTACACCCGCCGCTATTTCCGCCGTCTCTCGCGCGCGCGACAGGTCGCTCGACACGACGTGCGCGATCCCTTCGCCGCGAAGGAGCGCCGCGAGCTCGCGCGCTTGCGCACGCCCGCGTTCGTTGAGCGGAACGTCGGTGTTCCCTTGCCAGCGTCCTTCGGCGTTCCAATCGGTCTCGCCGTGACGGGCGACGAACAGAGCTCGCGTCATCGCGTCATGCTTGCGGCGGGTCCGGGTACGTTCGCTGAATCGCGAGGATGTCGTCGATGATCCGCTTGAAGTGCGCGACGATCGTCGGATCGAGGTGCGTCCCGCTGATCGACTCGATCTGCGCGAGCGCGCGATCGACCGGCCACGGCTCCTTGTAGGGACGCCGCGACAACAGCGCGTCGAAGACGTCGCACACCGCGCAGACGCGCGCTGCCAGCGGGATCGCCTCGCCGACGAGCCCGCTCGGATACCCCGAGCCGTCCCACTTCTCGTGGTGCGTGAGCGCGATCTCCTCCGCGAGATCCATCAGCTCGGAGCCGCCGTCTGCGAGGAGCTCGGCGCCGATCGCAGGATGGCGCTTCATGATCTCCCACTCGCTCTCGTCGAGAGGTCCCGGCTTCAAGAGGACGCGATCCGGGATCCCGATTTTGCCGATGTCGTGCATCGGGCTCGCGTTCAAGAGAAGCTCGCACTGCTCCGGCGTCATCCCCGCCGCGCGACCGAGCCGCGCCGCCGACACGCTCATCCGGATGATGTGCATCCCCGTCTCGTTGTCGCGGTACTCCGCCGCGCGCCCGAGACGCCGAATGACCTCGAGGCGCGTCTCGCGGAGCTCCTTCGTCCGCTCGCGCACGGTCTCTTCGAGGACGCGGTTCTGATCGAGGACGCGGTTGTGCAGCATGCGAAGCTCGATCATCCCGCGAATGCGCGCGAGCGCCTCGACGCGATCGTACGGCTTTCGCAAGAAATCGCGCGCGCCGGAGTCGAGCGCGCGCCCGAGCACCTCGGGATCGTCGACCGCCGTGATCATCAGCACCGGCAGGTACGAGCCCTTCTCGACTTCTTTCAGCTGCTCGAGCACCTCGAAGCCGTCGATCGGCTGCATGTGCAAATCGAGGAGCACGACGTCGGGCTTGAACTCGCCGTAGAGCGCCGCGGCTTCGGACGGATCGGTC
>JBBQXV010000217.1:0-15725 GCA_038209335.1 Polyangiales bacterium
TCACCTTGCGAACGAACTGCAGCGCGGCGTCGCGGACCTCTTCGTCGGTGGTGGGCGGCTCGAAGTTGTGGAGGAGGCGAATGTTGCGGCACATGACCGCTTCAGCATAGAGCCGCGCCGCGAAAGCACACACGCGCCTTCAGTCGCGGACGATCTCGCCGATGGTCGAGCGATCCATCCGATCCCGAACGTCCGATGCACGCGGCCCTGGGATTTCCCGTGCTTGCGACGCGCTCGCCGGATGGCGGGGACTTTGCGTCGCAGCGCCGGTTGGTGCCCTGCATGAAGATTCGATTTGCCTCCTCGTTCCTCCTGGTCACTCTGGTGACCGCGTGTGGTGATCTCGATCACGGAGGTACGGGCCCCGTCGATCCGGCCGCGCCGATCGCGACCAGCGCGCCGCAACACGATGACGCGGGTGTCCCAGTGCTCGCCGACGCGGGAGGTACGGTAGACGCCTCGTCGCCAACGAGCGACGCCGCGGCTCCGCCCACGCAAGACGCGTCGCCTCCGCCGACGCCGCCTCCTCCGCCCCCGCCTCCGCCGCCCGGGGACGAGAAGGACAAGCAACACGGAGGGGGTCCCTGAGGTGCATCGACGCCGAACGCGCGCTACGTTTCGTTCGTCATGAAGCGATATCGGGTTGGCGCAGGGATGTTGATGGCCGCCGTGATCGCGCTCCTTCTGGGCGCGTGCGACGACAACCAGGGCGACTATGGCTACAGCACCGGCGGAGGATCGTCCGCGTACTGCAGCCAGTACACGACGTGCGGCACGTGCACGCCGATCGTCGGCTGTGGTTGGTGCATGAACGCAAACGGCACCGGCGCGTGCGCCGAAGGTCCGAGCCAGTGCAAAGGATCGACGTTCAGCTGGACGTGGGAAGCGACGGGTTGCCGCGTGAGCGCCGACGCGAGCGCCGTTCCGAACGACGCCGGGGCGAGCGACGCCGCGCGCGAAGCGTCGACGGACGCGACGAGCGACGCCGCGCACGAAGCATCGAGCGACGCCGCGGTCGAAGCGTCTTCGGGCGACGCCGCCGCGGACTGAAATCAGAACGCCTTCATCACGACGCTCGCGACGTCGACGACGACGAGAACGCCGATGGCGGCGACGATGCCGATCGCGAGCTGACTCCCGCGCGCCGGTACGCCGCCGAGGCTCGACGCTTTGACCACGACGGTGTGCGCCCATTTGTCGCCGTAGCGTTGCCTCATCGGTGACGACGACATCGACGAGTACGCGGGGAGCCCGAAGCAGAACGAGTCGATGAAGTACGCGAGCGATCGTCCGAGCGCGGCGCCGATCGAGCAAGGTTCGAGCGTCTCGCGGCGCACGCGAAGACCGAGCACGAGCTTGCCGATCGATGCGCCGCCGATTCCTTCGCAGAGCGTGTGGTAGAGGACCGTGCCGAGAAACGACAGCGCGAAGGCGCCGCCCGACATCTCGCCGAGGCGCGCCGGCGCGTTGGCGTCGACGGCGCCGGACATCGCGAGAACGACGACGAGCGCGCCGCCGATGGCGCCGCTGACCAGCGACACCAAGAACGTGACGACGAAGTCGATGAGCCGCCCGGCGAAGCGGAGCCCGAAGCCCGCGGGGATGGCGTCGCTCCCGTAGACCGCGGGCTCGATCACGTTGGCGGTGGCGGACATCGGTGGTGCGTATGGATTCGGGGGCGGCTCGTTCATTGGCTTCTCCTACCCATGTACATCGGGCGCCGACCGCGATGGTTTCGTGAAATCGGTCGTGCTTCAATCGTCTCGTTCATTCGTGCCAGAGCCACGTGAGCACGCCGCCGTCGTCGTGGAGCGGGACGCACTCTTCGACGATCGCGCGCGTTGCTGTAGAGCCCCACGCGCTGGCGTGCACGCGCGTCCCCGGCGCGTCGCCGCGCGCGACGTCGCGGGCGAGCGTCCCGTCCTCCAGCTTGCGCCGCTGAAACGCTTCGCCGCGAAACGCACGCGAGCGCACCGCGCGCTTGATCCACTCCCCCTTCGACTCGACGAACGCGCACGGCGTATGCGCCATCTTCGCCCAGCGCTGCGCCGCGACCGAGAGCGACACGTCGAACGTGCGCGCGAGGCGCCCGACCGCGTCGAGCGTCGGCGGCGACGCGACGCACATCGGCGCGGCCATCGACGTCGGCACGAGGAGGTGCGCGGCGAAGCGGTTCGCCTGGAGCTCGACGAGAAAATCGCGACCCGAGGCGCGCGGCGCGCCATGGATGCGCGCGATCGCGTCGTAGTCGTGGTGAAGGAGATGATGGCCGAGCTCGTGCGCGATCGAGAAGCGCGCGCGCGGAGTGCCGCGCGCTTCTTTCGCGATGGCGAGGCGCGCATCTGCGCCGGAGCGGACGACGCGCGCGTCGGCGCCGCCGGCGTCGCGCCAGTGAACGACGGCGCCTTTGCGGTACGCGATCAGGTCGATGCGGATGTCGCGCGGCGCGCGCAGATCGAGCTCCACGACGAGATCGCGCGCGACCGCGATCGGATCGACCTGCTCGTCACTCGTTTCCGTCGGCGAGGTCATCGATCTCTTCGAGGAGCGCGCGCAGCTCGTCGTCGCTCGCTTCTTCGGTCTTACGGTTGCGGAACATCACAGCGACGGGCTGCGCGAAGCGCGGGCTCGTGCGCGCTGCGGCGAGGAGCATCTCGAGCTCCGCGCGCGGGACCGCGTCGTACTTCTTCGGTCGCGCCGCGAGCCGCGCCTGCTCGCGCGCGAGCGCCTCGGCGGCTTCGAATTGCCACGCGAGCCGATCGGCGTCCGCGCCGAGCTTCGCCGCGAGCGCCGCGCCTTCGCGGCGAATCTTCTCGGGATCGCCGCCGTGCGCGCGAAGCTCGGCGTCGACCTCTTGGTCGCTCATCGCGAGGACGCGATCGATCTCGTCGTCTTCCGCGCCTTTGACGATCGCCTTCCATACTTCTTCGGGCGTGCGTTTCGTTGCCATCACGCCACCTCCTCCTCGTCGTCTTCGTCGTCTTCACGTGGAAGCGCGATCTCGTCGTCGCCGCCGATCTCGCGCGCGACCGCTGCCGCGTTCCGCTGCATTCGCAAGCGCGCCGCAGCCACGACCTTCGGCGTCCAGCCCGTCGCGACCACGATGTCCGCGAGCGCGTCGATCCCTTCGAGCGCGAGCTCGAGGACGCGCAGCGCATTCGCGTCTTCCGCGAGGCGCGCGCGCAAGAGCGTGATCCGGCGCGTGTAGATTTGCTCGCGCGAGAGCACCTCGTCGACCGGCGCCGCGTCGTCGCGGACGCGCTCGGCCGCGTGGCGAACCTTGTCGATGTGGACGTTTCGTTGCACCGCGGCGCTCGTGATCTCGTTGATGCGCAAGCTGTTCACGACGCTCATCAAGTAACGCTCGACGCTCGGCTCCTTCGCCGGATCCCACGCGCAGTCGGGCGCGTAGATGCGCGCCAGCGCTTCGTTCACGAGATCGGCGCCCATCGCGTCGGAGCGGCAGCGGCCCGCGGCGAACGCGCGAAGCCTCGGGTACGTCTTGTCCCATTTTTCCGCGTCGAGGCGCGCGCGTATCGCGCTCTTGCCGTGCGGCTTCGCAACGTCGTTCATCGCGGGCGCGGACGCTACACGGAGAAATCGATCGGAGGAAGGCGGAGCGTCGACGACTCGCTCCACCTCCCCCCGCTCGTCCCACGCGCCTGGTCTTCGGCCGATCGCGTGGTGCGCTCCGCTTTCTCGCGGCGCGCCTGCGCCACGCCGTCTCATGACAGCGTGTGCGCTGCGGCAGCGGGCGCGGCCGGCGCCGGCGTCTTGGTGACGGATTCTTCCGCCTCCTTGAGCGCCTTGCGCGTGGCCTTCGCCTTCGACGCCGCCTCCGCCTTCACGGCGGCCGTCTTGCGCCCCACGGGCTTCGGCACGTTCATGCCGAAGTCCTGGAGCATCGCGACGGCCGTCGCGCCGAAGTTGCCGAGGATGTACGCCCTCAGCTCCTTGCGTGCATCGAGCGCTTTCGCGCGCGCTGCATTGGCGGTGGCCACGTGCTGCCGCATCTGCGCCTTGGCGGAGCCGAGCGAGTTGGTCGCGTCGATCTCCGTCTGGAGCACGGCCTTCAGAGCCTTCGGGGTGTAGACGGTGCCCGCGAGGGTCAATGTCTTGACCTTCGCAAAGTACGTGTCCACGCCCGCGATGATCATCTGGTCGAGCACCAGCGCAGTACGGTGGTTGGGTCGGTTCGTTCCCATGATTGGAACTCCTTCCTAACGGGTTGAATGAGGGCATTCCCGACTCGGCCCCAGTGCCGCGCCATCGTCCTTCATAGGTATGAGTTGGACAGGGGCGGCGGATCGACATGCTTCGTGTGCGAAGGATGTCGATTTTGGTGCGAGGGTCTTCGGAGCGACGGCGAGCGCGGTGGAATGGTTGGCGGGGGGGCGCGGAACTCCGGCGGGGATGCTCGGAACTCCGGCGAGGACGCGCGCAACTCCGGCGAGGACGCGCGGATGTGTTGCGCGTGCCTGCAGAACTCTTACGCGTCGGCTCGGATGTTGGTGGGGGGCGCTCGCTCAGCCGCCGTCGTCGGCCGCTTCCGCCGCGGCGTCTGCACCACCGACGGCAGGGCACTCCCCGGCCGTCGGACATGCCCACGCTCCATCGACGCATGCGCAGCTGGTCGCGACGACCGACGTCGTGCCGTCGCACGCGGCGTTCGGCACCGTCAGATCGTACGCACACTGTCCAGCGCCGCCGCCGCACGCGGCGCCCGGAACGATGGATTCCTTTGCCGGACATTGGTCGGCGTTGGTGCACGCAGGCCGCGCCGCGGCAATCGCGGCGGCGAACCCGACAAAACAGAGAATCGCCTTCAATCGAGACTTCATCATTTGTCATCCCCTGCGAGCGGCATTGTCATTCTCCGTGCGCACACGAGCGCCCCACATACGGCGCGAATGCAGCTCACGCCGGCGGTACTACCTTCGTCGTCCAGACCTTGCAGTAGCCCTTCGGGTTGACGGGACCCTTGAACATCTTGCATCCACCGCAGTGCGCGTCGTCGGCCGCGGCCACGTACTGAAGGCAGCCGACGCAGTCCTTGTTCGGGTCGGCGGTCTTGTCGACGTACTCGAGCGCCTTCCGGGTCGCGACGTCGACCGGCGCCTGTCCCGTGGTGTCGTCGCAGTGCAGCTCCTTCGGCGCGCTCTTGCAACCGATGCCCAGTGCCGCGGTGCCCGTCGCGACGATCGAGATCATCAGGCTCTTTCGGAGCATCTCTCGACGCGTGACGAGTTTCGAGTCGTTCATCGTGATTCCTCTCGCGGCCGGATGGGCTGCGCCGTCACGCAACTGCAGAACGCGCGCCATGTATCGCCGGGCGCAGAAGCCGCGGCGCACCGAAGGAAAGCGTCGCGATCGCGCGCAAGGTCTGCTCGTCAGTGCAAGCCGTGCGCTGGCGAAGAGACGCGCGGTCTGCAGAAATCCGCACGGCGCGCTGGGACAAGGAATTGCTACCGGGAGAGCATCCGGCCGCGCGACCGAGTCGAGAGGCGTAGTGCCTCACACCAATCGTCGCGCTCGTGATCCAACGCGAAGGCAGTCATTCATGAAAAGGCGACGCTGGCGCAGCCTCATCATTGTGCTCACTGCCATCGCCACGGCGATGGTCACCTACTTCGGCGGAATGTCCGACGCGTCTGCGGTGCCCTCGTTCGCACGCAAGTACAAGACGAGCTGCCTCACCTGCCATACGGTCTATCCAGTGCTCAATCCGTTCGGCGAAGCGTTCCGCAGAAACGGATATCGCATGCCGAGCAAAGACAGGAGCATGGATAGCGATGCCATCAAGGACGAGCAGCTCGCGCTCGGCCAAGAGGAGTATCGCGACATCTTTCCAAAGGCCGTTTGGCCCGATCAAATCCCGCAGGCCGTGCCGCTCTCGATGATGGTCAATGGCGGCGTCTCGTACAACTTCCCCAACTCGGATGCGCACGCTGCCAATGGCAACGCGTTTACGTGGAACGGAGTCACGACCGAGTTTCACCTCTTCGGCGCGGGCGCCTTCAGCGATTCGCTCACGTACTTCGCGCAGCTCACGCTGTCGTCCGAAGGGGTCGATCTCGAGACCGGGTATTTGCTCCTCAACGACATCGTCGGTCCGCGCCACATGTTCAATGTCTGGGTCGGTCGGCTGATGAACCCGTCGCTCACGAGCTTCGGCCTTCACAGCTCGTACATGGGAGATGTCGGCACGCCCGCGATTTCGCTCTCCGGTCTCTACAACCCGACGGGCACGTTCACGCTCGGGCAAGGACACACCGACGGCGTCGAGGCGAACGGCATCTTGGCCCACCGCTTCACGTACGCGGTCGGTTGGATCGCCTCGGGCGCGATCGCGGGGCTTCGTCTGCCGACCTCCGAAGACGTTTATGGGCACCTCGGCTACAAGATCGGCGGTATGTCGCTCGACGGTGAAGGTCCGAGCGGCGCGCAGGTCGCCGACGCGATGAGGCCTTGGGCCGAGACGTCGTTGACGCTGGACGCCTTCGCCTACCACGGCCTGTCGCTCGTCGATAACGGGACGGGCGTGACCGCAGGAACGCCGGTGCGGCAAGACGACAAGATCGACGCCGTGGGCGCATCGATTCGGCTCCACCTCGAGTCGTTGGTGCTCACGTCGGGCATTCAGTACGAGCGCCACTCGAGCCCGTACTCGGGTACCGCGGCGACCGCGGAGAATCCGCCGAATCCGGCGTTTCCCGGAGCGCCCGACTACCGAGTAGGCAAAGCGATCGCGCAATACAACGAGCTCTCGTATGTCGTGTATCCGTGGCTCGTTCCGGGCATACGGGTCGAATACACCCGGCTCACGATGCGTCCCGACGCCGACGGCGTCGACGGTGCGAACCTGATCCGCGTGACTCCGGGCGTCGCGTTCGCGCTTCGTCCGAATGTGAAGCTCGTCGTCACGGGATCCTTCGAACGCGCGACCGGTCTTCCGCCGTCGGGGAGCTGGGGAGCGGCGGGCGGCTCGATTGCGCCGCCGGTCGGAACCGTCAGCAAGCTCGAAGCAGAGCAAATCAACGCGGCCCTCGCGTGGGCCTTCTGAGCGCGAAGGCACGACCATGAAATCCTTCTTTCTAGCAGCCACCCTCGCGATTCCGTTGGCATCGCTCGCCGTCGCATGCGCCGGCGAGTTTCGAGAGCCGGCGCCACCGGGCGAGTCGTCGATGTCGCCTCCGATCGAGTCGTCCGCGCAGCCGCCGACGCCGACTGCGCCCACCGCGCCGATTGCTACCGCGCCGAGCGCTTCGAGCTCTGCGAGCGCGAGCGCGGCGCCTCTCGTTCCTCCGCCGCCGCCGACGACTGGGACGATCTCCGGCGAGGTGCTCGCGCGCCCCGAAGCGCTCGGTGGCAAGAACATCGTCGTCTATCTCGAAGACGGACCGAAGGGCACCGGCCCCGGACCGACCGTGAGGATCGATCAGCGCGGCATGTCGTTCTTCCCGCTCGTCACGTCGATCGCCATCGGCGGCAAGATCACGTTCTTGAACAGCGATCCATTCCCACACAACGTCTTCTCCCCGAGCGGAGAGAAATTCAATCTCGGGGCGGTCGGGCGCGGGGGAGCGTTGACGCGGCAGTTCGATCAGCCCGGCGCGTACACGGTTCTAT
Source organism: Polyangiales bacterium (assembly GCA_038209335.1). Taxonomy (GTDB): domain Bacteria; phylum Myxococcota_A; class Polyangia; order Polyangiales; family Polyangiaceae; genus JBBQXV01. The sequence continues at coordinate 7,630 of JBBQXV010000217.1, forward strand.
GCAATCTGCACCCGGGGATGATCGCGTTCATCCTCGTGACGCCGAGCAGCTTCTACACGCGGGCCAATGCAGCCGGGCAATTCTCGATGCCGGGAGTCCCGGCCGGGACCTACAAAGTGACCGCGTGGGGACCGCGGCTCGTTCCTCAGACGCAATCGGTCACCGTCGGTGCGGGCGATGCTCCCGTTCATTTCCAGCTGTCACGTTGAAGGGGGCGGATTCATGCGCACGACCATTGCACTCGTATCGATGCTTCTCGCCATGGCGGCTTGCAACAACAGCAAAGCGGATGACGGGAAGAAGTCCGCGCCGCCGCCTCCACCCGAACCATCGAAGGTCGAGGCACCTCCCGCGCCGCCGCCCGCCCCGAGCGCCGCGAGCGCGATCGCGCCGGAGGGAGACGTCATCGAGTTGAAGATCGAATCGGTCGCGGAGACGATGACGTACAATCTCGCGACGATGACGGTTGCGACGGGGCGGAAAGTGCACATCGTCTTGAAGAACAATGCGAAGTCGCCGCTCATGCCGCACAACTGGATGCTCGTGAAGCCCGGGACCGAGGCGGCGGTCGCGCTCGCGGGCCTGAACGCCGGGAAAGACGCGCAGTACATTCCCAAGAGTGACGACATGATCGTCGCGATGCCGCTCGCACCTCCGGGCGGTACTGCGGAGCTGACGTTCACCGCGCCCGCGCCGGGAACCTACCCGTACATCTGCACGGTGCCAGGGCACTACATGCTGATGAAGGGGAAGCTCATCGTCACGCCTTGAGATGCGCACGGGCGTTCGACGACGAGGAGAGGGCCTATGATGATCCGTGCGTGCGGCGCACATCCTCGTCGCGGGGCCATGAACTGCCGCCGCGCGATCTCGTAGATCGCTGGGCTGCAGTTGATTGACGGTGGCGCCACGCAGACGCGGTCTCGCAAACCGCATGGAGGCCCCACTGCAGGCGGTGGCGATGCGGTATGAGCCGAGGCGGTAGCCACTCGCGCTTCCGGGTCGTGGCCTACGGACCGCGTCGCATGTTGCTAAGCTCCGTACGTGCGCCTCCGCAAGCCGTTCGTCGTCGTGCTCGCGTTCGCGCCGGCGTGCAGCACGGCGACGTCCGACGCGGTGAACGACGCGAGCGTGGAGAGCGCGGCAGGCGACGCGAGTCCCGACAGCGGCGCACCATGCCCGGCCATAGGTTCGACCTGCGCGGACGCCGGGACCTTGTACTGCGGACCGGATCGCCCCTATTCCGACAACCGGACCTGCGTCGGTGGCGCTTGGTGCCGCACGTTCCTCAATCCACCCGCACCGCCGGCGCAGCCCGGCGAATGCCCGCTGCAGCCACCGGTGAACGGCACGCCGTGCGTGGCGGTGTCGGCGTTGATCGATTGCCCGTACGAATGCGGCGCGATGACGGCACATGCCATTTGCCATGAACAGATCTGGTGCGGCGTCGTTCCGTCGACGTGCACGCTCGTCGTGGACGCGGGAGTCGACGCGTCGGATGGCGGCGTCGACTGAGGGAGAGTTTGCGATCGCGCTCGTCGCGCGCCGACGACGAGCTAGGGTTGGCCCGCCATGCGGCGTTCGCTCCTTCCCATCGTGCTTCTCCTCGTCGGCTGCGCCGCGCAAACATTCCCGCCCGCGCCGATCGCTGCGCCTTCTCCTGCTTCCCCGCGCCCGGATCCGTCCGCTCCTCTCGCCCCGTTCGATGTGCAAGACGCCGCGCGCGCACTCGCGCGATGGCGCGGCATCGCGCTGCGTTCGCCGATTCAAGTGGAGGAGCTCGAGCCGGAGGCGTTCCGCGCGCGTCGTCGGAGCGAATCGAGCAATGGCCGCCGCATCCCACGCGGTGTCGACTTCGGCGGATTCTGGTCCGCGTACGGCTTCGCCGCGCCCGCCGCCGACCTCGCTGCGGTGGCGCGCAAAGTAAACGACGAGACGGTCGCCGGCTTCTACAGCTCGCGCGAGAAGAAGCTCTTCCTCCCCAAGAAGGTCGGCGGCCTCGTCGGAAACCAAAGGGTCCTCCTGCACGAGATCGAGCACGCGCTTCAGGATCAGAACTACGGAATGCCCGATTACGCGGCGTTGCCCGACGACGACATCGTGATCGCGCAGAAGTCGCTCTACGAAGGAGACGCGGAGCTCGCCGCTCTCGAGTTCAACCACGACGCGACGAAGCCACCTGCGCGTGCGCCGCTCGTTCGCCGGGCACGGAGGATTCGCACGACGCCGCTCGACGAGCTCCTCGAGCGCGACGACGACGCCTCGAAGGAGATCCGGTCGGCGCCGCCCCTCCTGCGGGCCCGCTTGATGGCGCCGTACCTCGATGGGCTCGCCTTCGTCGCGGACATCTACCGCGCGGGCGGGTTCAAGCTGGTCGGCGAAGCGTTCGCGCATCCGCCGGTCAGCACCGAGCAGGTGCTTCATCCGGAGAAGTCACAGGTGGTCGTTCGCGAACGGCCTCTCGGTGATGTCGGTCGTCGCTCCGATGTGCGGAGGAAGCGGGTCGCTGGTCCTCCGCGCGTGGTGGGGCGACGCGAACGGGCTCGTGACCATCGAGCGCTGGATGGAGAGCATCGAGGTGCGCCCGAACGCCCCCGTTTGCGCGTACCTCGCCGACCCGCGGCGGTGACCCTCCCGCGCTTCGCGTACAATCCCCCCGTGCCGCCCGCGCCCGCGCGTCCCTCGACCCCGCATCCCACGGCCTCGGACGCCGCTGCCCTCGCCCATGCGCTTCGCCGATTCGAGCCGCTCGACGATCGCGCAGTGAAAGACGGCCTCGCGCATCATCGCGTCCGCACGCTCGCGCGCGGCGAGCATTTCCTCATCGAGGGGCGACGCGCGACCGAAATCGCGTTGGTCGTTTCGGGGCTTCTCCGCGAGTACTTCCTCCTCTCCGACGGCACCGAGCGCACGAAGGCGTTCGTCACCGAGGGGGGCTTCTCGGGTTCGCTCGCGGATCTGCTCTCGTCCGGGCCGTCGCGCGCGTTCATCGTCGCAGAGGAGCCGGCGCGTCTGCTCGTCGCTCCTTACACCGCATACCGCACGCTCGCTGCGCGCTCGGAGGCGTGGGCGCGTTTCGGTCGGAGCACGACCAACGCTCTTCTCCTGCGAAAGGCCGAGCGCGAGTACGAGCTTCTCGCGCTCGACGCCGCGGGGAACTACGCAGCGTTTCGCGCGCTCTATCCCGGACTCGAGACGCGCGTCGCTGCGCGCCTCGTCGCGTCGTACCTCGGCATCACGCCGGTGCACCTGAGCCGACTGCGTCGGAAGCGACGTCAGTCTCGGCGTTCGGTCGCGTGAGCCACGCCACCAAGAAGAACCCCGAGACGAACGACAGATAGCGCGCCCAGAAGAGCACCGGCTGCCACGTCGGCGAGCTCACCGCCCAACACAGCGCGCCGAGCGGAAGCTGGACCGCGATGAGCGAGAACCGAAACGATCGCATGATCGATCCGCGTCCTGCGATCGCGACGCCGACCAATACGAACGCGAGGTGACCGAGCATCCACTTCAGCTGACTGAGATCGGTACGACGGAGGATCTGTTCGATCGGAATCGCGAGGCCGTTCTCGGCCATTCGTAGCATCGCGAGGATGTGGTGGTTCTCTTCGAGATCGAGGACGCCGCCGGCCACGCCGCCCGCGATGATGAGCACGTGAATCGGCTCGAAGCGTCGCCGCGCGAGCATGGTTCCGAGAAGCACCGTCGCCGTGACGTACGCCGCGATGAAGACGTCGTCGATCGCGATGATCGCGCGGAGCCACGTCGCGTCGCGAACGAGCGCGGCGGCGTATGGCTCGGGCGCGCGAACGATCTCGAACGCTTGCTGCGAGACGCCGGTGATCAACGTGAGCGACGAGAGCACGACGAGAAGCACGCCCGCCGCGAGAGACGAAGCGGCGAGGGGAGCCGTGTCGGAAGAGTGGGATCGCATGCGACCACTGTGGCCGCAGCGCCGCCGCGCAGCATGAACCCAGGTTTAGAAAACGTCAGGCGAGCGCGGCCGGAATCACCTTGCCGAGCGTGATCTGCTTGTCGACCTCCGCCTGCGACACGCCGCACGCGAGCGCGAGCGTCTTGCCGACCGAGCCAAACGTGTTCTCGTAGATCACGTCACCGGTGTCGTTCGCCTTGCCCGTCGCCGAGTCGAAGCCGGTCGCGCGGTAGTCGCGCCCGCCGGTCTGCAGCGCGGTGCCGCCGATGAGCGACGACTTGAAGCCGGCGCCGATGAGCACCGAGCAATGGTGGTTCGAGTTGTGGTTTCGACCGTCGGCGTTGCCGCTGTGGTTCTGGATCGACAGCGTGCGCCCGAAGACGTTCTGCAGCGCGATCGTGACCGAGTCTTGCAATCCGTACGCGGTGAGGCGCGTGACGAGATCGGCGATCGCCGTCAGGCTGTTCACCGTCTCGTTCGCTTCGTTCGTGAGCGCGGTGTCGTTGTGGTTGTCGCCGCCGAAGCTGTACGTCGCGACCGCGACCGGGCTCACGTTCATCTTGAACAGCACCGCGGCCGCGATGTTCGTGTCGTTGCGCGTGTTCCCTTTGATCGCCGACAGATCGCTGAGGAGCTGCTGCGACAGCGATCGCGCCTCGGTCTGCGAGAGCGCGTACGAATCGAGCACCCGCTTCTGCGCGATGTTGCCGGTCTGCTTGAACAGCGCGTTCAGCTGATCGAGGTGCGTGTCGCGGATCTGCTGAAGCTGCGCGAGCGGTCCGGTCGGCGTCGCGAGCGCCGCCTGCAGGTTCGGCGGATTCAAGATCGGCATCACGCTGCCGTTGTACGTGATGAGGTTGTTGTTCAAGACGACGGGCTGCGACTGAATCGTCTTCATGCACGGCGCGAGGTTCTTCGCGATGAGCGAGACGAGCATCTCTTGCCGCTGAATCGCGCCCATGTAGCGATTCACCTTTGCGGCGTCGCCGTGCGAGTTCGTGTACGTCCCGTGATGGATGAAGCTCGTGCGCGCGAGGATGTTCGCGGGGAGCGTCGTCCACGGGAGCGCCGCGGTCACCGTCTTGCCTCCGACCTGCATCGGCGTCGGCGCCATCGTCGCCTGCCCCGGGTGATAGATGCCGGGATCGACGTAGCATCCGGGCACGTTCGCGTTCAGCGGATCGCCGCTCCCCGACGTGAGGAGCACGAGGTACTGCGGCTTGGCTGCGCACGGCGGCGGCGGATCCGCGTGCGCCTCGCGCGACTGCGTGAGGACCGAGATGGGGAGCCCAGTCGCCAGCGCGCGAAGTCCGAGCCAGCCCGCGCCGAAGACCGTCGAGAGGAGCAAGTTGCGACGAGTGGTATCCATGCGTTCCTCCTAAAGCCCCATCGCGATGCTGGTCGGCGCGATGCACGCCAGCGTGAACGTCGCCTTGAGCGAATCGGTCGGCGTGGCCTTCGCCGCGATCGATTGCGTGTAGTTGTCCTTGAGGATCACCTTCGCGGCCGCCGATCGCGGATCCGCCGGTGGAATCCCCATGACCGTCGCGACGAAATCGGTGAACGCGGTGTCGAGATCCTTGCTGCTGTATTTCGGTGTCGTGCCAATGTCGACGACCTGATCGGCCACGAGGCGGCAAACCGACTCGACGCTGTCGCGGAAGAACAGATCGGGATCGGTCGGATACGACGGCAGCGCGTACGCGCGGTAGTACGTGTCGACCGGCATGAGGAGCGCGCGCGCCGCGATCGTGTTCTGCGCGTTGCTCGGCTTGACGGTCTCCATGCCGCACACGTCGACGAGCCCCATGCGGTTCGAGAGCGCCGCGCAGAACTGATCGCGCCGCGCGATGCTGAGGATGACGCCGTTGGTCTGCGTCGTCTTCGTCGGACCGGCGAGCGTGAGGAGCGGCGACGAGAAGACCTCGCGCGCGAGCGCTTTGAAATCCAAGCTCGCGGCAGCGAACGCATCGCCGATCCGTACGAGCTCGGGATCGTCCTCGAGCGCCGGCGTCGAGCTCGCCCAGAAGTAGAGCTTCTGCGCCCACGCGAGCTTGAAGCGCGGATGCGTCGCGAGGATCTTCGACAAGTCACCGACCCCCTGACCGGTGGCCATCACGCCGCCGATGTTGAAGCCAGCCGGCTGCGACAGCTGCGTCATGTCGGGTTGGTCGTGGTAGCTGAGCGAGTACGACTGCCGGAAGAACTGCTTGAACGGATCGAGTTGCCCGTGACAGCCCGCGCACGCCGGGTTCGAAGCGTGCATCGCGTCGGTCGCGTTGACCGGGAACGGCACGATGACGTTCTCGCCGAGGATGCTCGTGCCGGTCGCGACGATGAGCGTCTGGTTCGCGGTGACGCGCGCCTCGTTGCTCGAGTTCGTCCCCCAGTTGGCGTCGAACGCCAACGTGCCGAAGTAGCCAATGCGTGGCGTGTGGATGCTCATCGCGTTCGCCGCGCGGAGCTTCGGGATGTCGAAGAAGATCGGCGTCGTGTTCGGCGTGCCGGCGTCGGTCGCGTTGAGCGTGACCATGCGCCAGTCGGAGAAATCCGTGTCTGCGAACTGCGACGTGAACGTCTGCTGGTTGCCGCTCGGCACGCAAGGAGGATACGGCGCGCGCCCGAGGAGGAATCCGAACAGCGCTTGGTACATGCTGGCCGGCGTGTTGAATGCGTACGGCGTGAGCGTCGTGCAGCCGGTGAACGTCGCCGGCAGCTTCCACGTCATGTAATTCGGGCCGCCGACGGTCAGCGACTCGGCGAGCGTTGCCGTCGAATTCGGATCGATCGTGAAGCCCGTCACCGGGATCGCCGTGCGCGCGTTCGGGCGGTTCGTCAGCTTGCCTTTGTCGTCGACGTTCAGATCGTCGGCATACGAGAGCAGGCTCATCATCGCCGTCGTCATCATGTACTGCTTCGTCGTGACCGCGTTGTTCAGCGGCTGCCCGGATTTCACCATCTCCCAGACGGTCATCGGGAAGCTGTCCATGATGTTTCGTTCGAGCTGCTTCTGGATCGCGGGGTTCACCTGGAAGTTCAATCCGAGGTTCGCCATGAGCGATCCGAGCACGACTTGGTTTTGCTGGAACGCGTTCCGGAAGAAGTCGAGCATCCTCCCTTGGAACTGCGGCAGCGCCATCCACTGATCGATGAGCCCGCGCAGCGCCTTCGGATCGGCGACGACCGCCGCCACCTCCGCGTCGGTCGCAGCGAGCCCCGTCATCAGGTTCTTCACCTTCGGGACGTACGTCGCGGGGCCTACCGCTTCGAACGGCGCGCCGGGCGGGCCGCCGTCGGGATCGACCGCGCCGTCGGTGCCCGCGTCATCCGCGGGCGGGCGCCACGGGGTGCCGTTGGCGCCGTCGTCGCTGCTGCTGCACGCGCCAAGTGACGCGGCGACGATCGCGACGACCGGAAGCAGACGCTTCGCGAAATATCGTTGAGAGCTCATGTTCCTCCTGGCACGTTCGCGCGGCTCATCGTCCGCGCTTTTGACGCAAAACACGGGCCGTTCCGCGGGTTGCTCGCGACATGTAGGTCTGCGAACGCATGGACAAAAAACCGCGAGCGATACGCGGTGAACTCGCCGGCGTCCCTCGGTGAACCCGCCGACGTCCAGATGAGGGGGCTATCCATCGGGGTGGGGGACGAGGGCTTCAGTCTCGGTAGCTTCGATCGATCCGATCGAGGCGACGCAAGAGCCCCGGCCACGCGAGCGCGCCGCCGAGTCCTTTGGTCACCGCTTGCACGTTGGCCTTCACGCCGGAGACGATCCGCGGATCGACGTGCACGAGATCGCCGCCGCCCGACTGCGCCATGATTTGGATTTCGCACGCGCGCTCCAGAACGAACATCGCGAGGAACGCGTCGGCGATGCTCGCGCCGACGGTGAGGAGGCCGTGGTTGCGGAGCACGAGGCTCGTGTTGTCGCCGAGATCTTTCACGAGGCGCGGCTTCTCGTCGTCGCGAAGCGCGATGCCTTCGTAGTCGTGGTAGCCGAGCGACGAGAGCGCGATCGTCGCCTGCTGCGAGATCGGCAAGAGCCCGTCCTTCTGGGCGGAGACCGCGATGCCGTTCACGCTGTGGACGTGGAGCACGCACTTCGCATCGTCGCGTCCGGCGTGGATGGCGCTGTGGATGACGAACCCCGCGGGGTTGATCT
>JBBQXV010000218.1:0-15714 GCA_038209335.1 Polyangiales bacterium
CCCCCCTTCCCGGCTTGCTCGGTCCAGATGACCTCGCCCGAAGCGAGGACGCTCTGACCCGGCCCCGCGTCGAACCGACACGTGAGCGGCTGACCTTGCTCCGGAAGGTACGCAGTTCTGAGCTGCATCCCTTCTTCGGAGATGTTCACCGCCTGCGCTTCGAACGATGGCCCCAGCGCCCCGCCCACCTCGACCAACGCTTCGAATGGAATCCGCGACGCTCCCAGCGTACGGCGATCGCCCTCGGTGCTCATATGAAGCTCCTCCGGTCACTGCCAATGCAGTGCTTGGCTACCGCGATAAAGAATCTGGAGACTCCGGGCCAAGTTTTAGCGATGCGGATTATGCTGCTCGCGCGATGACGACCCACCTGATTCTCGACATCGAGACCATTCCGGATCCCGAGCTTCCGCGCCTCGACGACTCGGATAAAGTGCCTCCGCCACCATTCAACAAGATCGTGACGCTAGGGTGCATGCTCTTCGACGATTTCGTCCCGAAGAAACTCGGCTGCGTCGGCGAAGGCAAAACCGAATCGCAGATGCTCCACGATTTCGCGGGCTGGCTCGATCGTCAGAAGCCGACGGTCGTGACATGGAACGGACGCGGCTTCGACATGCCGACGATCACGAGCCGCGCGTTGAAGCACGGCGTCCCGATGCCGTGGTGGTTTCGCGATCGCAACACGCGTTATCGCTTCTCGCCCGAGGGGCACTTCGACCTGATGGATTTCCTCGCCGACTTCGGCGCCGCGAAGTTCGCGCGGCTCGACGCGTACGCAAAGCTCGTCGGCTTTCCGGGAAAGGTCGGCGTCGATGGATCGCAAGTGCAGCCGATGGTGCACGCGGGTCGCATCGCGGAAGTGAACGCGTATTGCCTCTGCGACGTCGCACAAACGGCCGCGATTTTTCTCCGCGTCGAGCTCCTTCGCGGAACGTTCGATCGCGCACGCTACATCGAGCACGCGAATGCGCTCCTCGCGTTCATCGACGCGGAGCCGCGCGTCGAGCCGGTCGCAAAGGCGATCGACCGCGCGCGGTTCCTACTCGAGACGTAGAACGGTCAGTTGGGGGGCAAGTTGCCGTTGCACTGGACGGCCGCGCCCGCGTCGTCCTTCAGCGCGCTCTCGTCGCTCGGGCACGCAGCGGGCTCGGCGCCTCCGAGCGAACGCGCTGCGATCCAGTCGTTCACGTAGTCGGCGCGGAGCGAAACGATCGACGGGTGCGTGCCCGCCGGATCGAAGCAAACCTTGTAGTTTGCAGTATCCGCTTTGTAGCGAGTGAAGACGCAGGCCGCGATGTCCGGTGTGATCGTTTCATCGCCGCCGCCATAGAGCGACAGGATCGGAACCTGTGCCGCTTTGCCGGTGAAATGCGGCCAATCGGCGACGAAGCGATCCATCCACTTTTGACAGAGCGCCGGATCCGAGCTCGTCGAGCAATCGCCGCCGATTCCTGCCGCGGGATTCTTGATGGCCTGAATGAACGCCGGATCGAGGAAGTCGTTTGCCGACGTTCCCGCCGCCTCCAGATCTGGATACGACCTCGCCCAACAGTCGTTGTCGACGTACGTCTTCACGACGTCCTTCTTGCTCGCGAGGAAGATGTCGCCACCATGGCCTTGCCCATCCATGAGCTCGCCGTGCGTGTAGAGGTACCAAAGGATGACCGAGGGAACGGCGCTGCTGCCGAGCTTGTACGTCTGCGGGAAGAGCAGAAACGCTCCGTTCGCTCGCGCCGAAATCCAGAGCGGCGAATAGACCGCGACGCCGGCGATGTCGATCTCGGGCGCATACGTCGACGACAGCGCGAGCCCCGACAGCGCGGTGCCGCCGCCTTGCGAGTGACCGACGAGGATCGTCTTGTCGGTGAGGCTCTTGCTGAGCAGCTTCTTCAGCGCGCGCGCCGCGTCGAGGGTGCTCTTGCCAGCGTCGCCTGCGCTCGCGTACGTGCTCGGCGCATTGCCCGCGGCGCCGTAGTTCGCATACCCCGCGAGGTCCGACGCGATGACGGCATAACCCGATCCGATGAGCGGGTAGACCTGTCGGATGTAGTCACCGTTGACGTAGTTGCCCGCGGGGTCTTGCTTCGACGGAGCGCATTTCGCCGCTTGTCCGCGGCTTCCATGCGACGCGACGACGATTGGCGATTTGGCTGCGCGCGGCGCGTCGGGGACGTAGACGAGCGCGCTCGCGTATCCGGCCGTGTTGTTCGCGTCGCCGCGCTCGGTCCGGTAGAGAATGCGGTACGTGCGCGCGCCGCTCGTGAACGCTTTGCCAGCGTATCCAGGAACCGCGAGATCGACGTCCGTCGCAGGCTCGCCCGCCTTTGCCGCGGCTTCGAGTTCCGCCTTCGAGATGTCCTTGTCCTTCGCGCAGCGGATGATCGCGCCCTTGTCCGCTGGGAGCATCGCCGGCGGGGCCGCGTAGATCGAATCGAGCGTATCGGTGCACGTCACCTCGAGCTGGTAGTTGCCGTCGCCACCGTCGCCCGCCGTTCCGTCACCGCCGGCATCCGCCGCAGGTGCCGCTCCGCCGCTCGAATCCGAGCACGCGGCCGCCGTCACCATCGCCCCCGACGTCACCACCATGAGCAAAGCAAGACTCGTCCGTTTCATGCGCGTTCCTCCAACCGGCGAGTATAGCTTGCCGCTCAAGTCGGGGCACACCGCGCGTCACAACGGGATGTTCGAGTGCTTCTTCGGCGGGTTCGAGTCGCGCTTGTCTTTCAAGAGCTCGAGCGAGCTGTGCAATCGTGCGCGCAACGTGCGCGGATAGATCACCTCGTCGATGAAGCCGAGCTCGGCCGCTTTGTACGGGTTGGCGAATTTTTCCCTGTAATCTGCAACGAATTCTGCCTTTGCCGCGACCGGGTCTTTCGCCTGGGCAATCTCGTTTCGGCGCACGATGTTCACGGCGCCCTCTGGCCCCATGACCGCGATCTCCGCCGTCGGAAACGCGAAATTCACGTCGGCGCGAATGTGCTTCGACGCCATGACGTCGTATGCGCCGCCGTACGCCTTTCGCAGAATCACGGTCACCTTGGGCACCGTCGCTTCCGCGAACGCAAACAGCAGCTTCGCGCCGTGCTTGATGATCCCGCCGTACTCCTGCTCCGTGCCCGGCAAGAATCCCGGGACGTCGACGAACGTGACGAGCGGGATGTTGAAGCAGTCGCAGAAGCGCACGAAGCGCGCGGCCTTCATCGACGAGTCGTTGTCGAGCACGCCCGCGAGCACCTGCGGCTGGTTCGCGACGACGCCGACCGCGCGTCCGCCGATGCGCGCGAAACCGACCACGATGTTCATCGCGTACTGCTCGGCGACCTCGAAGAGCCGGCCGTCGTCGACGACCGCGCGCACGACTTCCTTCACGTCGTACGGCCTGTTCGACTCGAGCGGGATCATCGTGTCGAGCTCGGGCACTTCGCGCGTCGGAGGATCCTGCGTCGGCTTGAACGGCGGGTCCTCGTGATTGTTCGACGGCATGAACGAGAGGAGCTCGCGTACTTGCGCAATGCACGTTTTGTCGTCGGGCGACGTCAGGTGGCAGACGCCGCTCCTCGATGCGTGCGTCGTCGCGCCGCCGAGATCTTCCTTGGTCACCTCTTCGTGCGTCACCGCCTTGATGACGTCGGGGCCGGTGATGAACATGTAGCTCGTGCCTTCGACCATCAGGATGAAGTCGGTGATCGCAGGCGAGTAGACCGCGCCGCCCGCGCACGGTCCCATGATGGCGCTGATCTGCGGGATGACGCCGCTCGCGAGCGTGTTGCGTAGGAAGATGTCGGCGTACCCGGCGAGCGACTCGACGCCTTCTTGGATGCGCGCGCCACCCGAGTCGTTGAGCCCGATGACAGGCGCGCCGACCTTCATCGCGAGATCCATCACCGTGCAGATCTTCTTCGCGTACGCGCCGCTGAGCGATCCGCCGAACACCGTGAAGTCCTGCGCGAAGACGAACACCTTGCGGCCGTCGACCGCGCCGTGTCCCGTGATGACGCCGTCGCCGAGGAACTTCTGGCTCTCCATGCCGAACTCGGTGCACCGATGCGTGACGAAGCGCCCGATCTCGACGAACGATCCGGGATCGAGGAGCAAGTCGATGCGCTCGCGCGCGGTGAGCTTGCCGCCTTCGTGCTGCTTCTTGATTCGCTCGACGCCGCCGCCGAGGAGCGCTTTCGCGTTGAGCTCGTCGAGGCGCGCCATGTGGGGGGCGGGGGGCTTGGACGGGGTCGAGCGGGTCGTCATCGCGAAACCCTATACCGCACAAGAGACACCGGCGGACTTCCTGTTATCCTCCATCGTTGCGATGACCCAGCCTTTGATCCCTAGCTTCGAGCTCCCCTCCGCGTACCCCGCGGCCGGAGAGGTGCTCGACGGCAAGTACCAGATCGAGCGGATGCTCGGCGAAGGTGGGATGGGCGCGGTGGCAAAGGCGACGCACATGCTGCGGCGCGCCCCGGTCGCGTTGAAGTTCATGAGCCCGGCGGTCATGTCGATGTCGGGCGCGGTCGAGCGCTTCATCAACGAAGGGGTCGCGGCGTCGCAGATCGACAGCGATCACGTCGTGAAGGTGTTCGACGTCGGGCAGCTCCCGACCGGCGCGCCATACCTCGTGATGGAGTACCTCGAGGGCGTCGACCTCTCCGATTTGCTCACGCGCGAGGGGACACCTGGTCTGCCGATCGCGCGCTCGGTGCACTTCATTTTGCAGTGTTTGCGCGGTCTGCAGGTCGCTCACGCAGCAGGCGTCGTCCACCGCGACATGAAGCCGTCGAACTGCTTCATCATCACGAAGGACGGCGAGCACGACTTCGTCAAGCTGGTCGACTTCGGCATCAGCAAGGTGGCGCAGCCTGGCGGCGGGAACATCACGCGCACGAACTCCGCGCTCGGGACGCCGCTCTACATGTCGCCGGAGCAGGCGCGGTCGCCGCGCGACGTCGATCTCCGAAGCGATCTCTATTCGGTCGGCGTCATTCTCTACGAGCTTCTCACTGGGCGGACACCGTTCCACTCCGAGAGCGGCGAGTTCACCGAGATCCTCTTCAAGATTTTCACGCAGGACCCTCCGCGCATTCGCGAGCTGCGCGCCGATCTCCCCGATCCGTTGTGCGACGTGATCCACCGTGCGCTCGCGCGCGATCCGAACGATCGCTACGCGAACACGACCGAGATGGGCGATGCGCTCGCGCCGTGGGCGGATCAGCGGAGCCAACACGTGCTGACGCGGCTCCGGCTCGCGGGCGGTCGATCGGCCGCGGGATCGATCGGACCCGCGACGATGCCGATGACGGCGCCGATCGGGCACTCGGTGATTCCGCCGGCGGGCACGCGCAACACCGGCGCCGAGGCGCTCGCGAAGACGCAGGGATCGCAGGCGGGTGGTCTCGCGCCGCAAATTCCGCTGCCTCCGCTGGTTCCATCCGCCCCGCGCACCGCAGCGTCGCCGGGCGCCGCCGCTTCGGGCGCGCCGCGCACGGACGTCGGCGTTTCGCGCGAGCTCGTCACGAGCGTCGCGTCGCCTGCGATGTCGAAGCGCTCGCCGCTCGTGATCGTGGTGCCGATCGTGATCGTCGCCGCGCTCGTAGGCGGAGGCGCGTTTGTCTTGAAGAACGGCGGTCCGGCGACGTCGGGATCCGCCACGCGCGATCCCGCGAGCATCATTCCCGCGTCGCCGCCGCCGCCCGTGACCAGCTTGCCGCTCGTGCCGAGCGCGTCCGCGAGCGCCACACCGAGCGCGTCGGCGAGCGCTACGCCGAGCGCCGCCGCGCCGCCATCGGGACCGCGCGTCCCCGTTCCGACGACGGTGAAGACCAGCGTGCGCCCGCCGGATCTGGGCGAGCTCACTCCAAAGCAGTAGCGTTCGTCCTTCAGGGAGGGAAAGGGCCTCATGTTCCGCATCCGCACTACGCTTCCGCTTCTTCTCGCGCTCGCTCTCGCGGCACCCGTGGTCTCCGCGCAGCCCGCACCGCCGCGTCCACCCGCAGCGCCGGCCAAGCCGACGACGATCCGCGCGCAGCTGGACGGCGACGCGCGCGACGCGTGGGATCGCGGTCAACAACTGATGCGCGCGAAGAACTGGGAGGGGGCGCTCGTCGAGTTCACACGCGCGTTCGATCTCTCGAGCAATCCGCGCGTCCTCTTCAACATCGGCATCTGCGAGAAGGAGCTTCATCGCTACGCGCGCGCGTCGCGACGCTTCGAGGAAGAGCTCACGAAGGGCGAAGGCAAGCTCACCGACGAAGAGAAAGCCGAGCTCCGGAACGCGATCGCGATCGTGCGAAAGTACGTCAGCACGATCACGATCACGGCCAGCGAGACCGGCGCAAAGCTGTACATCGACGATCTCGAAGAGGGGACGACGCCGTTCGCCGCGCCCGTCATGGTCGACGTCGGCCCGCGCAAAATCACTTTGAAAAAGGCTGGATTCGTCGACGTGACGAAGACCGTCGACGTGAACGCCGGAGTGCCCGCGACGGTCGACTTCGTGATCGAGCCGAAAGAAAAGAAAGGCTCCGTCACGATCACCGTCACCGGCGCGCCCACCGCGACGATCTACATGGACAGCACCGACATGGGACCCGCGCCATTCAAAGGCGACGTCCCCGCGGGGCGCCACACATTCGAAGCGAAGGCGTACGGCTACGCCACCGCGTCGCAGACGAGCGACGTCGGCTACAAGCAGCAGCTCGCGCTCGTCCTCAGCTTGTCGGCCGAGCGGCACGAGGGGCGCGTGACGATCGACGTCGGTCCGCCCGGCGCGATCATCGAGATCGACGGCAAGGTCGTCGGCTCGACGCACTGGGAAGGCACCTTGCCGGCCGGCGGACATCAGCTCATTGTTAAGAAGCCTGGATACGAAGCTTATTCGCAGGAGATCGCGCTGCAGGACGATCAGGTCCGCGCCGTTCGCGCGACGCTGCTCGAAGCGCAGCGCAGTGGGTGGGTCTGGTGGACGGCCGGCGCGGCGGCCGTGATCATCGGCGGAGGCATCGTCAGTTACTTCGTGTTCAAGCCCGCGGATCCGACGCCGTACGTCGGCACTTTGCAGCCCGGAATCACACCAGCAGGGCGGCGTTTCTGGTGAGGAGGAGCACGATGCGCGCGTCTTTCATGTTTCGCTTGGGTCGGTTGGGGGGCGTCGTCACGGCGTCCGCGCTGGCGTGTGCAGTGTGGGGATCGGGTGGCTGCACGGCGACGAAGCAGACCGAGCTCGTGCCGGGCATCGTCTCGCAGATCCAAGTGCCGCGTAACCTGCGCACCGTTCGCATCGACGTACAGCCGCAAGGACAGCAGTCGCACTGCTACATCCGAAGCGTCGATCCCAACACCGGCGGCGTCACGCTCCCGCGAACGCTCGGCGTCGTCCCCAACGGCGACAACTCTCGCCTCGTGACCGTCACCATCACCGGCTACACGGTCACCGAGGACGATCCGAGCGTCCCCAAGTCGCTCCAAGATTGCCTCTATTCTCCGTTCAACGACGGTCACTACTCGGGCGAGGTGAAGATCCTCCGCCGCTCGCGCCAGCCGTACGTCGACGGAAAGATCCTCTTCGTTCCGATGCCGCTCCGCTACTCGTGCTGGGACGCCGAGCAGTGCAAGGACACCGATACGTGCGTCGCGGGAAAGTGCGTCCCCGCCGATGTCGATTCGAACAAGCTCACCGAGTTCAACGACGGCCTCATCGACGGGACCGCGAACACCTGCTTCAGCCCGAAGACATGCTTGGCCGACGCGCTCCTTCCGGCCAAGGTGATCGACGCGGCGACTTGCAAATACGCAACTCCGCTTCCGATGGTGAACGGCTCCGGCGTGAACGTCCGCGTCTACTACGATTCGGGCGAGACCGAGGTGCTCGACGCCGACGCCGCGACGACCGATCCAAAGCTGCGCGAAGGATTTTCGATCCCCGACGCGGCCAAGCCGCAAGAGTTTCAACTGGCGCCGAACCTCTGCGATCTCGTCAAGCAGACGGACGTGACGAAGCGGCGCATCCTCGAAGTACGGATGGGGACGATCTGTCCGCCGAAGACGGTGCTTCAACCGATCTGCGACGGCGAGCTCAACGATCCGCACACGCTCCCCGACGGCGGGACGACGACCGACGGCGGATGCAACATCGCGAACGAGCTCCAGCCTGCGCCGAGCGCGCTCTATGTGCTCCTCGACAACTCGCTCGCGATGAAGCCGATCTACGGCCCGATGGGGCTCTCGCAGGTGCTCGCGTTCTCGCTCAACGATCCGGTGTTTCGCACGACATCGCTCGCGTTCAAGCTGCTCCCGCACGCGGCGGCAGACTGCACCGTGGTGCCGCCGGGACCGACGACGGTGTCGATGTCGCCCGACGTGCCGTTCGATCTCGCGTCGAAGGTGCAGCAGCAAGTCGCGGCGATCGTCGGCGACGCGAGCAAGCCGCTCACGACCGATCCGCCGCTGTTGATCGACGCCTTGCTCCAGCCGAACGGCGCGTACAAGGCGCTCCTCGATTTCCGCGGAACGAAGGCGTTCAACCGCATGGCGGTGATGCTCATCCTCAACCGCGTCGCGACGGACGATTGTGGAATTGGGCACGCGATGGCCGTCGCCGAAGCCGCGGCGGCGTTCGGCGCGGCGAGCCCCGCCGATCGCTCGTACACGTACGTCGTCATGCTCGGGAACGGCGCCGGCACGCAAGACGCGACGAACGCGCAAGCGATCGCCACCGCTGGCGGGCCAGCAGGCGCAACGCAATTCTTCGACGCGCGGACGAACGCGGCTGCCGGAGCGGCGGCGTTCAACGCGGTCGTCAGCGATCTCGGGAGCTGCCTCTACGAGAAGCCTGCGAACATCGATGTGGGCGCGGTCATCTCGTACACCGACCCGCTCACGTTCCAGAGCACGAACGTCGCGTTCAGCACGGCGTGCAACGAGGCCGCGCAGAACACCGCAACCGGATGGAACATCGACGCCGGCCGGGTGAGGATCTGTGGAAAGGCGTGCACAGATCTCCGCACCGTCTTGTCGAACGCGGCGAACTTCGCGTTGTCGATGAGCTTGCCCGCGCCGAACATCCCGGTGACGGCGACGCAGCTCTGCAAGTAGATCCTAAGGCCCGAACTGCATCCCCAAGTAGGGGCCGAGGAACACCTGCGCCGAGCTCGCGAGGTGGTACGCGGGCGTCGCGATTGGAGCCGGCGTCGCGCTCCCGCCACCGAGATAACGCCCGCCGTCGGCCTTCGTCGCGGGACCGCTGCCGGCGCTCTCGGCCCAGAGCATCAACCCGAGCGACAACGCCGTCGACTGGCCGAGCCGCCAGTGGATCGCTGCATCAGCGCTGATCGCCGGCGAGAAGTAACTCACGCCGTCGAAGACGTCCGCGTCCTTCAGCCCGCCCGCATCGGCGGTCGCCGTGCGCTCGGAGAGCATGTACCGGTACGAGACACCGAGCCCCGCGGCGATGCTGCCGCGAATGTGTTTGCCCTGCGCCGTCGCACGCACGCGAATCGCGCCGAGCCCGCCCATCCGATAGATTTTGAACTTCTCGGTGCGCGCCGGCGTCGCGAGGAGCGGATTCCCTCCGTTCTGCGCCGTGCCGTCGAACCTCGCGCTCTGGTTGGTCGCGTCGAACAGTCCGCCGAGCATCACCTCGAAGCCGACCGGATTGAACGTGTAGCCGACGTACCCGAACGCGCCCGCTCCCATGGGGCCAGGCGTGTCGCAGCTGGACGCGCCGAGCGCGGGGCAGTGCGTTTCGAGCTCGGTGCCCATTCCGCCGATCCCGACGACGCCGAGCAATCCGAAGCCGCCGTAGATGCCTTGGAAGATCCGCTCACTCTCCGCGTCCGACGCGACGCCGCCGCCGGGCCGACGAAGCGTAACGGCCTCGGCGTAGACCTGCTTGTCGGCGAGGACGACCGACTTCTTGAACGGATCGAAGCCTTCGCGCTTCACCTCGATGTCGTGCGGACCGACGCCGATGTCGCCGTCGTACTTCCCTTCGCCGACGAGCTTTCCGTCGACATAGACGTTTCCGAGTCCGTCGCTCGTGCGGACTTCGAGGCGCGCGCCGGCCTTCACCGCGACGAGCTCGAGATCGACCTTCGCGCCTTTTTGCACGTCGACGCGCTGCGCGGGCGCGGCGGATGACGAGCTGCGGAGCGAGATCTCGTGCGGTCCCGGATCGAGCTCGCCGGTCCACGGCGCGGCGCCGACATCGTTGCCGTCGACGATCACGCGAACCGCTTGCCCCGATTTCTCGCGCACGGTCACGGTCCCCTTCACCGCGTCCTTCGCGAGCTTCACGTCGACGGAAACGACGCCGCCGCCCGGCACGTCGTTCGATTTTTCGAACGCGACGAATCCGTCCTTCGACACTCGAACCATGTGCGCGCCCGCCGCGAGGCGAATGGGCGCCGTGCGCGGCGACTTTCCGAAATCGCGACCATCGATCGCGATCGAAGCACCGGGCTCGTCGATCGCGATCGACACGAGCCCCGTCCGCGTCCCGAGCTCCTTGAGCCGCGCTTCGGCCTCGGCCTTCTGCGGACGCTGGAGCTTGTCGCCGTACGTCTTGAGGAGATCCTCGTAGCTCGCGTACGCCTCCGGAAGCTTGCCGAGTTGGTACTGCGCGTTCGCCGCGCCCATGAGCGCGAGCGCGTTGTGCATCGCATCGTTCGACTTCGTGTAGTGCTCGAGCGCGACCGCCCAATTCTTCGAGCGCGCAGCCGCGTCGCCGTCGACGAGCTGTTTTCGCGCTTCGTTCGGATCGACCTTGGGCTCGCCGGTCGCGGGCGGTGGTTGCTGCGCGAGCGCGAGCGGAGCAGCACCGGCGGCGAGCGCGCCGGCTAGAAGGAGGGCGATCGGTCTTTTGGCGACCCTACGGAAAGAAGCGAACGACGAATGATTCACGCGAGATTCCCCCTTCGGCTCCACGCACGAAGTTAGCGGAAGACAGCCCTGGAGTGTCAGAGAGAAGTCGATCGCCGGTTCGGCGGGTCGACGTACGTGACCTCTTCGCCGCGGAAGGTCCGCAAGACGGTGCGCCCTTCCGCGCGGCGGACGACGTAGTCGGGCACGAGCGGCACTTTTCCGCGTCCCCCGGGGGTGTCGCAAATGAGCTTTGGCAGCGCGATGCCAGTGAGCCGACCTTGAAGCTCTTCGATCAGCGCAACGCCGCGCGCGAGAGGCGTGCGAAAATGCGAGGTGCCGCGCACCGGATCGGTTTGCAGAAGATAATACGGACGCACGCGCGCTCGAACGAGGCCGCGAAAAAGGGCTTCGAGCGTCGGCGCGTCATCGTTGATGCCGGCGAGGAGCACCGTCTGGTTCATCACGGGAAAACCGGCATCGGCGAGACGCGTGCATGCTGCAATCGATTCGCGCGTCAGCTCTTTCGGATGATTGAAGTGCGTCATCACCCAAAGCGGATGATGCGGCTTGAGCGCGCGAACGAGCTCGGACGAGATGCGCATCGGCAGCGTCACCGGGACGCGCGTCGCCAATCGGATCGTCTCGACGCTGGGGATCGCGCGGACCGCGGCCACGACGCGTACGAGCCGCTCGGTCGCCATCGCGAGCGGATCGCCGCCGCTGATGATGACGTCGCGCACCTCGGCGTGCGCGCGGAGATACGCGAGCGCAGGCGCGAGCGCATCGAGGGAGACCGCGCCGCCGCCGTCGCCGACGATCCGCGAGCGCGTGCAGAATCGGCAATACACCGCGCAACGATCGGTCGCGAGGAGGAGCGCACGATCCGGATAGCGCTGCACGAGATGCGGCGCGACCTCGTGCGCGACCTCACCGAGTGGATCGACGAGATCGCCCTCGACGTCGACCGCCTCGCGCGCATCCGGAATGCATTGGCGCCGAATCGGGCAGTTGGGATCGTCGCGATCGCATAGCCCGAGATAGTAGGGAGTCACGCTGATCGGCAGCCCCTCGCGCTCGGCGCGTCGCGCGCCTTCGAGCTCACGCGCGGAGAGTGACAGCGCCGACGCGAGACCGTCGACCGACGTGATCGCGTTGCGGATCTGCCAACGCCAATCCCGCGGACGCCTCCGCTCAGTCATGACCGGCGTCGGTCGAGCTGACCGGCCCCGCGTCGAGGACGTCGACGCGCACCGTCGCGAGCGCCGCCTCGTCGATCTGCACGGGAAACTGAATGCGCAGCTGCGCGAGGAGCGCGTCTTCGCGCGCGCGGAGCTTGTCCTGCGCGAGCCGCACGCGAATCGTGCGCTCGGCTTCTTGAAGCGTGCGCTCGTGCGCGTCGGTCTTTTGCGTGAGGCGAACGAGATAGAACTTCTCGCCCGCCTTCACGTACCGCCCGAGAAATTCGCCGACCTTCGCGATCTCGAACGCGCCTGCGCGAACCGGCTCGGGCACCTTCGGGTTCTCGCCGCGCGGATCGCCGGGCGGGCTCACCATCCCGAAGTCGCCGGCGAGGTCTGTCGGCACGTTCGCCTTCGCCTGCGCATCGATCGACTTCGCGCGCACGAGCTCGCCCCACTGCGTCGCGCTCGTCGTCTTCTTCGCCGCATCGAGGACGTCCTTCGCCGTCGCTTCGTCGCGGAGCACGATGATCGAGAGACGCCGTCGCTCGGGATCGCGGTAGTCGGCTTTGTGCGCGTCGAAGTACGCCTTCACTTCGTCGTCCGGAATCTCCGCGGGCGAAGGCGCGCCCTTTCGTGCGGCAGCGAGCATCGCGTCGCGAAGCACCGCGCGGATCTCTTGCTGCGCGACCGGATCCTTGTCGTACCCCTTCGCGATCGCTTCTTGCGCGAGGAGCATCACGTTGATCATCTCTTCGAGCAGCTCTTTGCGCCGCTCGGGCGATTGGTAACGAAGGCGATCGAACTGATCCATGTGCTCGAGCGCCGCGACGTACTGACCGAGCGTGATCGTCTTGTCGCCGACGGTGGCGAGCACGAGGTTCTGTTGCTCGGGGGTGAGCGCCGAGCTCATCGGCGTCGTGCCGCCGTCGACCACGCCGTCGCCGTTGCTCGAGCTGCCTTTGCAACTCGAGCAGCCCGCGGCGGGCGCCATCGCCAACACGAGCCCCAAGAGAGCGAGGCGTTGGCGTGTCGACATGGGGCCGGATTACTACGAGACGCCGACGCGCGCCACCGCGCGGTAAGGCCGGGGAGCGCGATGATCGACTCGGAAGCGGAGCGCCCGCACGTGCTAAAAAGCACGTCCGCGATGGACGACGACACCCAGGCTCTCCCGGATGTTCGGATCGAGCGCGGCGCGCCGCTCGTCGCGTCGACGCCGCGATGGCTCGCGCTCGCGGCGGGCGAAGCGGCGATCGTCTTCGGTCTCGCGTACGCGTACATCTCGCTGTCGCACTCGAAGCAGACACTCGCGTCCATGGCGTTGCCGCTCGCGATCACGGCGATCGTCGCGGCGGCCGTGACGCTCGCGATGCTCCGCGCGGAAGAGGCGCGGCTCGCGCGGGAGCTCCGGACGGCGCGATCGGGAACCGCGGCGATCCGCAGCATGGTCCTTCAGCGTCGCGAGCGCGCGCCGATGTTGTTGCGCCTTCTCTCGACGTCGTTCGGCACGGCGGCCGTTCTGATCGCGGAGGGGGAGCGAAGCGCCGCGCTCGACGCCCTCGCGGCGAGCTCACCGATCATGGCGATGGGGAGGATTCGCCTCCTTCGTCAGGTCATCGAAGCCGACGCGGATCGCGCAGGCGCATCGCTGGCGGGGCTCACACGATGCATCGAGACGATTCGCGCGATGCCTCGCATCGGCAACACCGAGGCCGATCGCTATCGGACGCACGTCCTCGTGAAAGCCGTCCTCACGCAGGCGCACGGCGAGCTCGCCGAGGAGCTGTGCGCCGAGCTCGCCGCATCGAAGGACGAAGACGAACGGATCTACGCAGCGTGGCTGAGCGCGTGGTTCGAGATCGATCTCCCGACCGAGCCCTCCGATGGCGAAGTTCGCCTCGCTCTCCTCATGGCGCGTTCGCAAGGCGCGGAAGATCTCGCGAAGAAGCTGGAAGCCAAGCTGAGCACCGGCTCGCCATTGCAGCCCCCGGCCGCACCGAGTACGTGATGCTCCTCGCATGCGCAAAAATCCCCTCGAAGAGCGCGACGATCAAACCGTCGCCCCGCCGCCCCCAAGCGCCCAACTGAAATACCGTCGCATCGTCCTCAAGCTGAGCGGCGAAGCCCTCTGCGGCAACGCAGGATTCGGCATCGAGCCCGAGGTCATGCGCGCGACGGCGTCCGAGCTCTCGGAGGTCCACGCGCTCGGCGCGCAGATCGGCATCGTCGTCGGCGGCGGCAATATCTTCCGCGGCCTCAAAGGCGCCAGCGTCGGGATGGATCGCGCGCAGGGCGACTACATGGGAATGCTCGCGACGGTCATCAACTCGCTCGCGCTCCAAGACGCGCTCGAGAAGGCCAACGTCCCGACGCGCGTGATGACGGCGATCGAGATTCGTCAGGTCGCCGAGCCGTACATCCGTCGTCGCGCCGAGCGTCACATGGAGAAGGGCCGCGTCGTCATCTTCGCCGCCGGCACGGGCAATCCGTACTTCTCGACGGACACGGCCGCCGCGCTTCGCGCGATGGAGATTCACGCGGACTGTCTCTGCAAGGCGACGAAGGTCGAGGGGATCTACGACCGCGATCCGGTGAAGTTCCCGGACGCATCGATGTTCTCGAAGATGACGTACGACCGCTTCCTCGCGGACCGAATCGGCGTCATGGACTCGACGGCTGTCACGCTCTGCCGCGACAACGGGATGAGCATTCGCGTCTTCAAGTTGACGACGCACGGCAACATCAAGCGCGTCGTTCTCGGCGAGACAATCGGCACGATCGTCGAAGACTGACTCAGTAGAGCGTGCCGCCGAAGACGTGACGCGCAGGACCGCGCATGATGGCGCGGCCTGTCGCGCGGCGGATCGTGATGTCGAGGACGCCACCCGGAAGGCGAACGGCGATCGGTTCGTCGTAGCGGGCGAGATCGCGTGCGCACGCGACGGCGGCGGTCGCACACGCGCCCGTCCCGCACGCGAGCGTGATCCCTACGCCGCGTTCCCACACGACGAGATCGATCGCTCCGTCGGCGACGAGCGCGAACTCGGCGTTCGTGCCTTCGGGAAACGCGGCGTGCGTCGCGATGCGCGGGCCGAGCGATTCGACGCGCGATCGAGGGAAATCACCGAACGAAATTGCGTGCGGATTCCCCGCATCGGCGAGCTCGACGTGGATCGTCTCGTCGCCGACGTCGATGGCGCGCGACCCGAGGACGCGCACGACGCCCATGTCGACGGTGACGAGCCCGACTCCGTTCGCGTCGTCGACGACGCACGGACGCGCGCCCGCGTCGGTGTCGAACGGGAGATCCGCTGCGGCGAGCCCGCGCGCACGCGCGACGTGGAGCGCGACGCATCGCAATCCATTGCCGCACATCTCGGGAACCGATCCGTCGGCGTTGATCACCTTCATGCGCGCGACGCTGGCGGGATCGCGCGAGGGCAACACCAGGAGCACGCCGTCGGCGCCTATGCCGTGACGTCGATCGCAAATCTCGGCCGCGCGCGCGCCCGTGATCGCGTCTTCGTTCGACGCTTCGACGACGACGAAGTCGTTCCCGAGTCCTTCGTATTTTTCGAAGCGGAGCGCGGCCATTTCTCTCGCGTCACCTTAGCGCCCGCGCGCTCTCGCCGCCAAAGAGGCCGACCCGCTCGGCTTCAACGCCGCGAGGTCCATGGTA
>JBBQXV010000219.1:0-15672 GCA_038209335.1 Polyangiales bacterium
CGCGGCCGAGGTCCGCGACGCACCCGACTCGCTGCACCTGCGCGTGTTCGAGCAACAGTACGAGATGGCGTTGAACGATCAGCTACCGATCGCGGCGCGCGTGGTGAAGGGGGCGCAGTTCTTCTTGCTCGCGCTCGACGAAGACGTCCCCGAAGCGGCGGCGCTGTCGGACGGAGGCGCGATCACCGAAGACGCGCTGCAGACGCTGCCGCATCCGACGCGTGTACACCTCATCGATCTCAAGACGGGCCACGACATGGTCCGAATGAGGCGCGTGGGTCAGGCGATGACGGTGGCTGCAACCGGGCACGTCGTGACGGATCCTGGGCAGCGCGACGCGATTCAGCGGCAGGTGAACAACTGCAACCTCGCGGATCAGATCACGGCGTCGATCGCGCCTGCGCCGGCGGCCACGCCAGCTCCGTCGACCACGGCTCCGGTCGACGGTGGCGGCGCTTCGGATGCGAGCAAGGCGCGCGACTAGGCAAGGCCTAGCGTCGGAAGAGGACGTGGAGGTCGGCGAGGTTGTGACCGGTCGGGCCACCGGCGATCGCCGTGCCCGCGCGCGCGTGGAGCGTCGCGGTGTCGAAGCGCGCGATGGATCGCTCGACGTCGCGCGTCGGGATGTGCGCGAAGCTCGCGCGATCGACGAGCGCACCCGCCGCGTCGCTCGTCCCGTCGACTCCGTCCGATGCCGCGGCGAGGAAGACGACGTCTCGCGGGAGCGACGCGGCGACGAGCGCGGCGAGATGCGACGCGCGGCCTCCCCTTCCCGGGCGCGCGACGTCGATGCGGATCGTCGGCTCGGCGGCGCGGACGAGCGCCTCGCCGCGCGCGAGGCCAGGCGCGAGGCGCGCGTAGCTCGACGCGAACCAGGCGACGTCACCGGTTCGTGCGGGGAGCACGCGCGATCGAAGGCCTGCGCGCGCGAGCGTCGCGCACATCGCCGACGCGAGCTCGGACGGCGACGCGACGATTCGATGCGCGGCGTGGCCCGCGTCGGCAGAAGACGGCGCGAGCGACTCGCGAAGTGGGAGCGACGGAGCGCCGTAGCGCGTGAGTACGTCGCGAGCGAGCGCACGCGTCGTCGGATCGCCGAGCGATGGACCGGACCCGACGTCATGAGCGGCGCCGGCGATGACGTCGCTTACGAGGAGCGAGACGACGCGTGACGGACGTGCCGCGCGCAATAGCGCGCCGCCCTTTATGCGCGACGCGTGACGGCGAACGAGGTTGAGCTCGGAGATCGTCGCGTGCGCGTGGAGCAGCGCGCGCACGACCTCGATCTTTTTCGCGAGGGTCGCTCGGTACGGCGCACTGACGAGCGCGGACGCTCCGCCCGACACGAGCACGAGGAGCACGTCGTGCTTCGCGCGTCCCGCCGCGCGCGCGACCTCGAGCGCGCGCTCGGCAGCGACGACACTTCGCTCGTCGGGCAACGGGTGCGAAGCGCGAAGAATTTCCACGCGCGCACCGAGACCGCGCAAGCGTTCGATCGGTGTGCGGTCCGGAATGATGACGAGCGCGCTCTCGACGCGATCGCCGAGCGCTTCGATTGCGCCGCGAGCCATCGCGGGCGCCGCCTTCCCGACCGCGACGATTCGGACGCGCGACGATCGCGGGACGACGCGAGGGACCGACGCACGCACGCGCGCCTCGACGTCGACGGCCGCCAGCGCGTCTCGAAACGCGCGTTCCAGCAATGCACGCGCGCCGCCTGCGTCGCGCTTCATTTTGGTGCGCGGTCACCGGCATCGACCGCATGCGCCAAGAAGAGCTGATGCCACGCCAGCGTCACGCCGAGATACAGCGCGCGATCGTTCGGTCCCGCGAGCGGCGCGCCGGAGATCGCCGCGTCGCTCCAACGAATGCCGCCGTGCAGCCCGATCCACGGCCCGTTCGCGCTCGCGAGGAAGGGCAGCTCCAGACCGAGCCCGAGCTGAATGCCCGGTCGCGCGCTGAACGACGTGCCGACGGGCTGCGTGAAGACGGTACCGAGCTCGATGCCGATCGAGTCGATCACGAGGTCCATTCGCCCGGACGCGAGATCGCGACCGGTCAGCCAACGGCCGAGAAAGAGCGGGCGAAGCTCCACGCCGGTCGCGATGAGGCGACGCGGCTCGGAGCTCGTGCCGATGATCGACGCGTCTTCGTACGTTCCAAACACGCCGATCGTGTCGAGGTAACGCAGGCGCAGGTCGAGCGCGGCGCGCGGCGCGCGTGGGCCCCCCGCGATCCCCGCGCCGGCGACGATGCCGACGTCGCCTTCGATTCGGCCGTAGGTGCTGTCGGTGTGTCCCTGCGTCCCCGATAAATCGGCGCGCGGCTCGGCCGCGGCCGGCGACGCAGCACACGACAACGCGACGACGAGCGTGACGACGAGATCAGAGCGCGAGCGCATGGGTGATCTTTTCGCGAAGCTCGGGGGCGAAGATGAGTCGGACGCGCGACAAGACTTGTCCCGCGAGGCGCCCGAGCAGGAAGGAGACCTCACTGAGCGGGCGCGCCGGCCCTTTCGCGTAGACGACCATGAGCGGCTCGGCTTCGCTTCCGAACGGCGCGTCCGTGGCGACGTCGAGGCCGACGTACAGATCCGGATCGAGCTTCTCCTTCGTCGCGATCTCACGCGCGATCGCGTGGGCTCGGGCGCGGCCTTCTTCGGTCGCGTGCTCGCCGAAGAGCTCGAGCGTCTTGAAGAGCGCTCGCGCCCGGACGCGCGTCGACAGATCGGCTAGCGCGGGATCGCTCGATTTCTCCCAAGCGTGCATCGCGCCGAGGAGGACTCCGTCGTCGAGCTCGAGGTAATCGCCGAGCGAGATCTCTTGGCCGCGAGCGCCGACCTCGATCGCGCGCGGCACGAACGGCAGGCGCGTACCGTCGGCGATGAGGCGCGCCGCGCGACCCAGCGTCGTGCGGATCATCCACTCGGCCGAGCGCGTCGCTTTGTGGAGATAGACCTGTTGGAACATGAAGAGGCGCGCGAGGATGAACGCTTCGATCGCGGGAAGCCCTTTGGCGCCGTCGATCGCGAGCGCGGGCGCTTCGCCTTCGCCCGACACCGGCGCGAAGCGGAGACTGCGAAGGAGCCATTCGAGATCGTAGTTGCCGTAGCGGACGCCCGTCGCATGCGCGTCGCGAAGGAGATAGTCGCAGCGATCGACGTCGAACTCGCCGCTCACGGCCTTCGCGAGGTACGCGAGCGGATGGCGACCGTGGACGAGATCAGCCACGCGGTCGGGCATGCCGGGATCGAGCGCGGCGAGCACGCGGTGGACGCCGGTCGATGGATCGAGGACGACGCGCTCGGTCCAGACTTCGTGGTGCGGCGTGCCGGGGATCGCATCCTCGAAGAGGTGCGAGAGCGGACCGTGACCTACGTCGTGGAGCATCGCGGCGGCGAGCGCGTCGCGTGCGCGATCCGACGTGAGCTTCTGCCAGTACGGGAGCTCGTCGTGAATCGCGCGAAGGCGCGCGACGAGGAGCTTCATCACGTGCGCAGCGCCCACCGCGTGCGCGAACCTCGTGTGCTCCGCGCCGGGGAACGCGACCGACGTGACGCCGAGCTGCCGTACGCGACGGAGGCGTTGCACCTCGGGCGTGTCGATCAGCTGCTCGATGACGTGCTCTTCCTCGGACTCGAACGCGACGAGACCGTGCACCGGATCGCGGAGGATCATGCGCGGACCGCCTTGGCTGCGCGCGGGGCACGCGTCTCGTGAACGACGCGCGTCGCGACCGAGCCGTCGTCGGCGTAGACGCGCACGGAGAGCGGACCGTCGCGGTGCGAAACGGTCGCGACGCGAGCAGCCGGAACGGGGCGCGCGCCGGGTGCGCGTTCGGAGTGCCACGCTCGCACGAACGGACCGTCGTTTGTCGGCGACGTGTCGATCGCCCACGCCGACGGCTCCTTCGGGCTCACGAGCTCGACCTCGACGCTGCGGGCATCGATGCGCTTTACATGGATCGTCGGCTCGGCGCCCGCCGGAGGCTCTAGATCGCCGCAACGCTCGACACGAAGTGGCGCGCCCGCGCGAAGCATCCGCGCCCGCGCCGTACCGATGGCCACCGCGCCGGCGTCGCCGAGGATCGCGCGACGACCGAGCGCGTTCGCCGCGTCGCCGGTCGTGCCGCTCCCCGCGAAGAGATCGACGACGATCCCGCCCGGCGGTGACGCGCATGCGATGATCCGCTCGAGCAACGCGCGCGGCTTCTGCGTCGGGAACCCGGTGCGCTCCGTCGTCGCGACGTGGCGAAGCGGCGGCACGTCCGTCCAAAGTGCATCGACGCGCCGCTCGCGGCACCACACGCCGTCGCCGTTCTGCACGAGGAAGTACTTCACGTACGCCTTGCCGGTCGCCGTCCGATGCACGCGCCCCTCGCTCTCGAGACGCGCGATCGACGCGTCGGTGTAGTCGCCGCGCGGCGCGGTCGTGAAGGGCCGCTTCTCGTCGTCCCACCGGATCGAGCTCTTCTCGATCGGCTCGAGGCGCGTCGGCGGCGTGATCTCCGCGTCGTGATTTCCGTAGACGACGAGCGTGTCGAGCGTGCGACCGAACTGATGGCTCGTCGCCTGGCGTCCGAGGTTCGGCGCGCGACGCCAGACGATCTCGTTGACGAACGCGGCGCGTCCCATGATCTCGTCGAGGAGAACACGCACGAGGTACGCGGCGCGCCAATCGAGGTGGACCCAAATCGATCCGGTCGGCGCGAGCAGCTTCACGAGCGCCTCGATGCGCGGCGCGAGTCCGCCGATGTAGCGCGCGATGCCGCCAGCGTTCCACCGATCACCGTACGCGAGCGAGCGAACGACGCGTCCGTCGGCCGGCCCATCGAGCCGCGCTTCGTGCACGTAGTCCGCTTGCGACGCGAACGGTGGATCGATGTAGACGAGGTCGACCTTGCCCGCGAGGCCTTCGCTCGCGAGCGCGCGAGCGACGTCGAGCGCGTCTCCGAAGACGAGGCGGTGGGACATCGCCGACGAATCGTCCGACGTCTCGGTCGCCACGATCGGTGGCGCCGCGATCGAGTCGTCTGCGGGCCGCGAGCGAAACGACCGCCCCTCCCATTCGAGCCGCACTTCGCCGTCGCCGTTGCGCACGCGCGGCATCCTAGTCGATAGACGCCGGGGCGATACGCCGCGGTGTCAAAGGGAGCCGTTGCACCAGCAAACACCGGAAATTGCTTCATCTACTGGAGGCCCGAGGCTAATGTTCT
This sequence comes from Polyangiales bacterium, assembly GCA_038209335.1. Classification (GTDB taxonomy): domain Bacteria; phylum Myxococcota_A; class Polyangia; order Polyangiales; family Polyangiaceae; genus JBBQXV01. The sequence continues at coordinate 5,215 of JBBQXV010000219.1, forward strand.
AAGCTCGGCCTTTTTCCCCGGAACCCGACCTCCACGTGCCCCCTCCCCGCGCTCCCGAAGCCCCGTACCGGCTCGTCGACATCTTGCGCGCTCTTCCCGCGAGCGAGCTCGACGCGCTCGTCGCGCGGCTCGGCATACGGATCGATCCCGCCAAGCGAATCGATCCTCCGTCGCAAGTCGCGCGTGCGCTCGTCGCGTTGCCGGACCTGCGCGATCCGGCGCGACTGACGCAAGCGAGCGTCGAGCTTCTCCATCGCGTCGCCGAGGGGCGCGGGTCGCTCACCGTAGCGACGATGCCTCCGGCGCTCGAGCCGCTCCTCGCGCGCGGGTTGATGTTCGCGCGCGGCGGCGACGGCGGCGTCGAGCTGATCTTGCCGACGGCGTACCTCGTCCAGCTTCGAACGTGGGAGGGCGAGGATCCGCGCGGGCTTCGCGCGTTGCTCGCGCAAGCGCCGTTCGAGACGATGAGCGCGATCGCGTCGCACTACTTGGGACGCCCGGCGACACCGCCGATCGCCTTGTCGCTCGAGGGCGCGTGGGAGGTCCTCGGGCATCCGCGAAAGCTCTCCGAAGAGATCGACAAGCTCGCGCCGATGGAGCGACGAGTCCTCGAGGGCGTCGAGCGCGAAGGCGGCGAGGTCGACACCGAAGAGCTCCTCGAGCTGGAACGCGAGCCGCTGAGGTTGCGATCGGCGACCGGCGCGACGCCGTCTCGTCGCGGGGTCGGCTTCTCGCTCGAGCGTCGAGGGCTCTTGATTCCGGTGCATCCGAACCGTCACGTGATCCCGACGGAGGTGAGCGCGATCATCGGCGCCGCGCATCACGCCGAACGCGAGGCGCGTCGCGAGCAAGTGAAGGAGTTCGTGACGTCGGGCGATCATGCGCCGACGCGCGCGCGGTTCGCGCTCGAGCCCGCGCCGATCGTCGTCGGTCTCTCGCTCGCCGCGCGCGAGCAAGGAGCCGAGATTCGCCCCGGCATCGGAACGCCGAAGTCGCTCGTGCAAAAGCTCGCGGCGCGCTTCGGACGCGATCCGGCGCACGTCGCGTTGCACGTCGGGCTCGCGCGCGCGGTCGGTTTGTGGGACGCGTCCGCGACGAACATCAGCGCGCCGCCCGGCTCGCTCACGTTGCACGAGCTCACGCGGCATCTCTTTCTCGCGTGGCGTCGCGGCGGAGCGTGGGACGAAGCGCGCGCGGAGCCCGAGGTGTTGCGCCTCGCCGCCGACGCGCGCGACACGAGCCCGGTGGGCGTCGTGCGCGAGCTCGTCCTCGAAGCGCTGAAGGATCTCGGCGAAGGGCGCTGGATCCCCTGGGAGTCGCTCGCGGGGTATCTCCGCACGGATCACCGCATCCCTGGGCTCACGCGTTTGCTTCGACGCTGGTCCGAGCGCGTCGGCGTCGAGATGGTCGATCCGATGGAGGTCGCGCGACGTGTCGTGCACGAGAGCCTCCCCGCGCTCGGGATCGTCGACATCGGAGAAGACTCCACGCGCAAGGACGACGACCCCGACGCGAAGGACGGTACGGGGATCACGCTTCGCCTCACGCCGCGTGGTCGCGCGCTCCTCGCCGACAAGCTCCCTACCGCAGAGCAGACACCGTCGAAGTTTCTCGACACGCACGTCCTTCGACTCGGACCGCAGGCGCGCATCAGCGAGATCCTCGTCATCGCGCCGTTCGTCGAGGTAGGTCGCGCAGCCGAGACGCTCGACTTGATCGTCGCGCCGCAGACGCTCGCGCGCGCGCTTTCGGCCGGTCTCGAAGCGGACGTGCTCCGCGCGCGCATCGAGGCGATCGCACCGCTCCCCGAGTCGCTGTCGCGCACGCTCGCGCAGGCGAGCATCGTGCTCGGACGCGCGACGCACGTCGGCGCGGCGGGGTTCTTGTGGATCGAAGACGCAAACCTTCGCGAGATGCTCCGGACGCGACGACCGACAGCCGAGCTGTTCGTCGATCCGTCGCCGCCGGCCGGGCTCTTGGTCGCGCCGGGCGTGGACGTCGAGCGGCTCGCACGACGCTGCCGAACGATCGGCATCGAGATCATGTCCGATGGAGTCGTCGTGCGCGCGAGGACGATGCCTCCGCCCCGCATGACGCCGGGCAAAGGAACCGAAAAAGCGGACAAGTAGTTCAGCCGAAGGAGCGCGAGCGCGCCCACGCTTCGGCCGACGCGCGCTCGGTGCGCGATGCGATCGCGCCGCCACGAAGGAACAACTCCACCGGGAGCGCGCGCCCATTGTATTGGCTGGCCATCGTGAACCCGTAGGCACCTGCGTCGAGGATCGCGACGTCGCGAGGTGGTTTGGCCGAGAGCGCGTGCACGCCGAAGTCGTCCGAGCTCTCGCAGACCGGACCGACGACGCGCCACTCCGCGTTGTCTGCATCGCGCGCGTCGAGCTCGAGCGGAACGATGCGATGGCGCGCCTGATAGAGCGCCGGACGAATCAGATCGTTCATACCGGCGTCGATCATCAGCCAGCGGCGATCTGCGGCGATCTTCGGCTGAACGACGCTCGCGAGGAGGACGCCGTGCGCAGCGACGAGCGAACGTCCCGGCTCGACGTAGAGCGCGAGATCGTCGATCCCCGCGGCGCGCTGCTCGGCGCGCGCGACGCGGACGAAGTCGCCCGGCCGCGCGGGGCAGCCGTCGCCGTAGTCGATGCCGAAGCCGCCGCCCGCGTCGACGAACGCGAGCGACACGCCGGACGCGCGGAGCTCGCGCGCGATCGCAAAGACGGCGCGCGCGCTCTCGGCGTAGGCGTCGGTGGTCGTGATCTGCGATCCGACGTGCGCGCCGAAGCCGACGAGCTCGACGTGCGCGGAGCGTTGCGCGAGCGCGACCGCCGCGGCGACGTCGGCGCGCGGCACGCCGAACTTCGCCTCGTCGTGGCCCGTCGCGATGTGCGCGTGCGTGTCCATCGTGTCGATCGCGACCGACGGGTTGATCCGCATGGACACGCGCGCCGTGCGACCCGCCGCGCGCGCACGTGCGTCGACGCGGGCGATTTCTTCGACGCTCTCGATTTGAATCGCGCCGATGCCGCGCTGGCCCACCGCGATCGCGCGCGTGAGCTCGTCGTCCGTCTTTGCGACGCCGCTATAGACGATGTGGTCGGGCGCGACGCCGCACGCGAGCGCGACGAGGAGCTCGGCGCCGCTGACCACGTCGGCGCCGCATCCCTCGGCGGCGAGCGCGCGCACGATCGGCCCGGCCGTGTTGGCCTTCACCGCGTACGCGACGACGTGCGGCGCTCCGTCGAACGCCGCGCGAAGCTCGCGCGCTTCGGCGCCGATCGCGTCGAGATCGTAGACGTACGTGGGCGTGCCGATCGCCGGATCGCGCGCGAGATCGGCGAGCGCGACGCCGCCGAGCGTCAGCCTTCCCGCACGGTCGCGTGTCGTCGGCATGACGTCGCTCTAGGTAGGGCACGGGATGACGCGACGCAAGGTGTGGATGGACGGCCCAACCTTTCACACACAAGCGCGCGCCGAGGTGGCATAACTTCCCGCGATGACGGCAGCCATACGACGCGCGAAGCTCGTCTGCACGCTTGGTCCCGCGTGCGACTCGCTCCAGGGGCTCGAAGGGCTCATCGACGCAGGCATGGACGTCGCGCGCCTCAACTTCTCGCACGGCACGCACGAAGATCACGCGGGCAGCTACGCGAGGCTCCGGCAAGCGAGCGAGACGAAAAAGAAGGCCGTCGCCGCGCTCCAGGATCTCTGCGGTCCGAAGATTCGCACCGGTCGCTTCGGCAAGCGCTTCGATCTCCCGTCCGACTGCGAGATCGTGCTCGTCGAGGGCACGACCAGCGCCGACGAGCGCGTCATCCCGATCCAATACGAAGGCCTCGCGGCGGACGTGCGCGTCGGCGATCACATTCTCTTCGACGACGGACGGCTCGTCCTCAGGGTAAAATCGGTCGAAGGCGCGCAGGTGAAGTGCCACGTCGAGCAAGGCGGGCAGATCCGCGATCACATCGGGGTTCACCTCCCCAGCAAGACGATGCGACTCGGCGCGCTCACGGAGAAAGACAAACAGGATCTCCTCTTCGGTCTGTCGCTCGGGGTCGACTACATCGCGCTCTCCTTCGTGCGGCGCGCCGAGGACCTCAAGCTCGTGCGCGACATCTGCAGCGCGTGGGGACAGCCGACGCCGATCATCGCGAAGATCGAGACACCCGACGCGGTCGAGAACCTCGAGAGCGTCGTCGCCGCCTCCGACGGCGTCATGGTCGCGCGCGGAGATCTCGGCGTCGAGTTCCCGCCCGAGCGCGTCCCCGTCATCCAACGGCAAATCCTCGGTGTCGCGCGTCGCGTGCGTCGCCCGGTGATCGTCGCGACCGAGATGCTCCAGTCGATGACGAAGGCGTCGCGCCCGACACGCGCCGAGGCGAGCGACGTCGCGAACGCGGTGTTCTCCGGGACCGACGCGCTCATGCTCTCGGGCGAGACGGCGACCGGCGAATACCCGAACCTCGCCGCTTCGATGATGAGCCGCATCGCCATCGAAGCCGAGTCGAGCCCGTTCTTCGAGTCGGGCGCGCCGTATGCTTCGCGCGCGACCAGCGTCGCCGAGGCGATCGCGCGCGGCGCGTGCAACACCGCGCGAGAGATCGGCGCGCGTTACATCGTCGCGTTCACCGAGTCGGGATCGAGCGCGATGACGGTTAGCCTCGCGCGACCGCACGTCCCGATCATCGCGTTCTCGCCCAACGAGAAGACGCGCCGCCGCATGGCGCTCTTCTGGGGCGTCATCCCGCGCGTGATGCCCGCGATCCACGACACCGATCAGCTCGTCGACTGGTGCACCGGCGACTTGATGGCGAACGGCCTCGCATCGCCCGGCGAGCGCGTCGTCATCTGCTTCGGCGCGCCCATCGGCGTGAGCGGCAGCACGAACAGCATTCGCGTTCACGTACTCGGCTGAACGTCCGTCCGCGCGGCGCCGATCACGTGCGGCGCGCGGGCATCGTGATGGAGACCTTGGTCCCCTTCCCCTCTTCGCTCTGCAGCTTGATGCTCCCGCCGAGCGCGGTGACGAGACCGTAGACCGCGCTGAGGCCCATCCCGCTTTTGTTCGCTTTGCCGGCGGCTTGCCAATACGGATCGAAGACGCGCTTCAACTGCTCGGCGGGGATCCCTTTTCCGTCGTCGGAGAGCGCGAGGACGACTTTGTCGCCGTCGGCCCGCACCGTCGCGCGGATCGTTCCGCCGCCAGGCATCGCTTCGACGGCGTTGCGCGCGACTTGGAAGAGCGCCTCGGCGAGCGCAGAGACGTGGCACTTGAGCGTGCCGATTTGCGGATCGTAGTCGCGTTCGATGATGACACCGGAGCGCGCGCGTCCGATCGCGCTCTCGAGCGCAAAGTCGAGCATCGCCGCGACGTCGGCCGGCTCGAGGACGCCGTCGGCCGCCATCGCGAAGCGGCGCAGGCGATCGACGGTCGCGCGGATGCGCGCGAGGCCGCCGTCGCTGCGTTTGATCGCGGCGTCCGCGGCGCTCGGATCCTCGGAGAGCTTTTTGTGCGCCTGCTGGTTCGACGCCATGCTGATCGCGAGCGAGTTGTTCAGCTCGTGCGCCATGCCGCCGACGAGGACACGCAGCGCCTCGAGCTTTTCGACGACGACGAGCTGCTCCTGCATGCGGCGGAGGCGATCGAGCGCGGCGTTGAGACGTTCGATCCGCATGAACGATCGGACGATCATGCGATGACGCCCCCACGCGACCCAGACGCCGCCGACGGCGATCGAAAGGACGAGGAAGTGGACCATGATCGGAGCGCCGGGGCTCGCGACGAGGATCCCCGCGTATCCGGCGGCGCCGACGCCGGTGCAGACGCGCCACGGGAGCGGGACGACGCAGAGCGCGACGGTCAGGCAGAGCGGAACGACGAGCAGATAGCGACTCGACGCTCCACCGGTGAACCGCGCGACGAGGCCCCAGCCGACGATCGACACGACGCACGCCGCGACGACGACCACGACGAGGGGCGTGTGGCGACGGCGGATGAACGGAACCGCGCACGCGGCGGCGCCGACGAGCATCGCGACGAGCGCTTGGACGATCGCCGCGTCGCGAGCGCTCGCCGGATCGTCCGTGACGATCGAGATCGCGGCGAGCGCGCCGGTCAGCGCGGCGATCGTCGCGAGCGCGGGGAGCGACCACACCGCGAGCCGCGCGCGCTGCTCGCCGAGGAAGCGATGCCGGGGACGACCGCGACGCCCCGCACGCTCCGGAACTCGAACCGCGCGATCGCGGAGCAAGTGGGCCGCATGCAGAGACAGGTTGGCGCGCTCTTGCGAGCCCGCGTCGGTCGGCATGCCGCAAGGATAGCAGGTCGTCAGAAGCTCCCGACGACCCCCGTGAAACCCGGCCCGACGACGACGCGTGCGCCGCGCGTCGCGGGTGCGGGGGCCGGCGACGGCGTCGCGATGAAATAGGCGCCGATCCCGCCGGTCACGAGCGCCACGACGAACGAGACGTCGGCGAGCGTTCGAAACGTGACGCCGGTCGAGCGCGCCGACGCCGACTGGTACGAGCCGCTCCCCGGCGTGTTGTAGTCGTCCGCGAGTGACTTCGCGCGGAGCCCCGACCCGACGCCGATCGCGGCGATCGCGACGCCTCCGCCGACGAGGATCCACCCCGTCGTCGCGCGTCCGATCTCGTCGGGCGGCAAATCGGCGTCACGTGACGGCTTGAGCGCGAGGACGATGTCGGCGGAAGGCGCGCTCGCGACGGCGACGTCGCGATCGATTGCGACGTAGCCTTCGGCTTCGACGTGAAGCGAGTGCAGACCGATCGTCGCGCGGACGTCGACGAACGCGCCGGAGATGAGCGCAAGCGGACGCGCGTCGAGTCGCGCACGCGCGCCGCTCGGCGACACGCGAAGACGGAACGTTCCGAGGTGGGTGCGCACGTCCGCGAGCTCCGTGCGCGCGCTCGCGACCTCGTTGGGTGGCGCGCCGCCGTCGTCGGCGAGAAAGCGCATCAAGTCCTGCTCGGCTTCCAAGAATTCGCCGGTGTGCGCGCGCGCGATGCCGAGGTTGAGCAGAATGCTCGCGTGCGGATAGAGCTTGTACGCGCGGAGGAACTCTTCGCGCGCCGCGGCGTAGTCACCGCGCTTCGCCGCATCGACTCCGCGACGGAACGCGGCGCGCGACTCCTCGAGCTGCTGCTCACTCGGCGCGGCGCTCGCGATGCCGACGGTGAGCGGGCTCGCCGACGACGTCACGACGAGCGCGCCGACGAGCGCCGCGCAGAGGCCGAACCGCATACTTCCATCAATACCGCGGTTCGACCGTGATTTGCGGAGTCGTCGACGTGGGACGCGGCGAGGCGACCGGCTTCTGCGGCGGACGCTTGCGGATCGCACCGGGCTTCGCCGCCTTCGCGGGCGCCGCGTCGGCTTCGTCGTCCATCGAGACCGGCTCGGGCGGAGGGGGTGCGGCGGCTGAAGGCAACGACTCGACGGAAATGCTCGTCGCCGTCGGAGGAGTGATGACGGTTGGCGCTTCGACCGTCGCCGGTGCGGCCGTGGCCTGCGCGGGCGGAGGCGCCGTGTCGCGTGCACGGAGCGCGAAAATGAGAACGACGCTCGACGCCGCGAGCGCCGACGCCGCGACCACGAGACCGATGCGCGTCCCGCGCGTGCTCGGCTGCGTCATCGCGCCCGCCGTCACGCCCGTCTCGTTCGAGAAGTGGAGCTCGGGTCGCTCGGCGACCGGACCCGTCAGTGGCTCCACCGTCGGCGCGCCGAGCGCTCGCCACGAACGCAGGAGATCCGACGCGGTCGCGACGCGATCGTCGGGCCGTCGCGACAGGCAACGCGCGAGGAGCGCATCGAGCCCGACCGGCACCGCCACACGCACGACCTCGCGCAGGTTGCGCGCGGGTCGCTCGAGCTTGCTCGCGATCATCGCGATTTGCCCCGACGCATCGTGCGCGAGACGTCCACTCAACGCTTCGAACGCGACCATCGCGAACGAGTACACGTCGGCCCGCTCGTCGACCTTCGACGCGCCGCGGATCTGCTCCGGCGCCATGTACGAGATCGTCCCGACCGCTTCGCCGGTCGACGTGAGGCTCTCGCCGTCGTGCACGTCGAGCTTGCAGACGCCAAAATCGAGGATCTTCGCGCGCTCTCCGCCCGGACGATCCGCGCGCCGCTCCAAGAAGATGTTCCCTGGCTTGAGATCGCGATGAACGATCCCCGCCGCGTGCGCGTCGATGAGCCCGCGCAGCATGTCCTCGCCGAGCGCGCGCACGTCCTCCCATCCGAGCACGCCGTGTCGCGCGCGAAGGCGCTGCGCGAGTGTCTCGCCGTAGAGGCGCTCCATCACGAGGAAGAGCTCGCCGTCCGCAGTGCTGTCGATGTCGTAGAGCTCGGGGACGAACTCGCTGTGCACGCGTCGCGCCGCCTCCGCCTCGCGATGCAAGCGCGCCATCAAGAGCTCGTCGGCGAAGTTTCGGCTCACGACCTTGACCGCGACGAGCCGACCGGTCGACAGCTCCTCGGCTTCGAACACCTCGCCCATTCCGCCGCGCCCGATCGACACGCCGAGCCGGTAGCGCCCACGCAGGATCGATCCCGGCGGACGCACGCCGCTCGTCGACGGCGGCCCAACGACCGTCGCTTCGTCCGACTCGTCGGTGAGACCGTCTTGCGGAAAGCCGGAGAATGGAGCGGTGGACATGCCTGCTCTCGGCGCCATGGTGTGGAATGAAGCCTCGAAAATCGTAGCACAACGTCGCCCTCGCGACTGGTGCTAGCCTTGGGAGATCGAGGAATCGGCGAGGAGGGGACGGCTGAATGGCGGACGCGGAACGGAGCCGCGATCAGTTGGAGGAGCTCGACGAGCTGCGACGCGCGCGCGACGAGGCCGAGGAGGCCAACCGCGCGAAGTCGGAGTTTCTCGCGCGCATGAGCCACGAGCTGCGCACGCCGCTCAACTCGATCCTCGGATTTTCGCAGGTCCTCAACACCGATCCCGACGAGCCGCTCAGCGTCTCGCAGAAAGAGAGCGTCCGGCAAATCCTGAAAGCCGGATGGCACCTGCTCACGCTCATCAACGAGGTCCTCGATCTCGCGCGGATCGATACGGGCAAACTACAGCTATCGATCGAGAGCGTCGGCATCGAGCAGATCGTGCGCGAAGCGCTGACGCTCGTGGCGCCGCTCGGCGAAAAATATTCGGTCAAGGTCGTGAACAAGACGAAGGAGCACTCGAAGCTCTACGTCCTCGCCGATCGCACGCGCTTGAAGCAAGTGCTGCTCAACTTGTTGTCGAACGGCATCAAGTACAACAAGAAGGGGGGCACCGTGACGCTCGGGTGCGAGCCGCGCGGCGACGGGCGACTGCGCCTCTTCGTCAGCGACACGGGCCCCGGAATCAAAGCAGAGGACATCCCGAAGCTCTTCACGCCGTTCCATCGCCTCGACGAGCACGACGCGATCGAAGGGAGCGGTATCGGCCTCGCGATCACCAAGCGCCTCATCGAGCTCATGAAGGGGACCGTCGGTGTGACGAGCGTCGTCGGCGAAGGGGCGACGTTCTTCTTCGAGCTGACGTTGTGCGAGAAGCCGACGATCGATCTCGACGAGTCGGATCCGTCTCTCATCATCAAGCGCGCCGACGCGCGTGAGGTCACGGTGCTGCACATCGAGGACAACTCGGCGAACCAGGCGCTCGTCGCGCGCATCTTGTCGCGACGTCCGCACGTCACGCTCATCGCTGCGAGCACGGGAGAGAAGGGGCTCGAGCTCGCGCGCACGCGCGATCCGGATCTCGTCGTGCTCGACATCAACCTGCCGGGGATCGACGGCTTCGAAGTGCTGACCAAGCTGCAGACGTACATGGATACGCGCCACGTGCCGATCATCGCGCTGACCGCGAACGCGATGCCGCAGGACGTTAAGAAGGGGCTCGACGCCGGCTTCCTGCAGTACCTGACCAAACCGATCGACGTGAAGGAGTTCCTCCGCACGGTCGATCTCTTCGTCAGCGACTCCGCTCCGACGAGCATGCGTTCGAGCGACTCCGCGCCCCCGAACGCGCTCGATTCGTCGGTGCCACCGGTCGGTGCGAAGGAATGACGATGGACGTCAAGGCGGGTCGCATTCTGATCATCGACGATCAAGACGCGCAGATCCTCTTGCTCCGAAAGCTGCTCAAGGCCGACGGCTACGGTTCGGTCGCGACGACGACGGATCCGTCCGAGGCCGCGGCCCTCTACGGCGAGTTCAAGCCGGACGTCGTGCTGCTCGATCTGCACATGCAGCCCATCGACGGCTTCGAGGTGCTCGAGCAGTTGAAGCAAGTCGAGACGGGCTCGTACCTGCCGGTGCTCATGATCACGGCGGTCGACGATCCCGAAGTGCTCGGACGCGCGCTCGACTCGGGCGCGCGCGATTTTCTGCGAAAGCCGTACGATCGCGTCGAGGCGCTCGCGCGCATC
>JBBQXV010000220.1:0-15621 GCA_038209335.1 Polyangiales bacterium
CCCCGATACGAGGCGCAGTCCGACGAGCGCGGCATGCCCGTCGTGCGGCGCGCGCAACGCGACGGCGCAGAAGTTTTGCGGCGAGTGCGGAAATCCGATCTCCGTGCCGCCGGGACCGATGGCCGCGCCGAGCGAGCCTGCGACGCCCCCGATGCCACCGTCGATGCGACGGGCGAGCGCGGGCCCGCCCCCGGAGCGAACGCGGTCGAGCGAGCACCCGACGATTCCGCGCATGGCGCCGACGCCGCGATCGGTCCCCGCGTTCGATCCCGCGGTCGACGGAAAAGCGCTCGTCGGACGCGGCGGTGCGCTCGTCTGGTTGTCGGCGCAGCGCGAGGACGCGCGCGCGATGCCGACGTCGGCGCGGATCGCCGGCGAATCGGGCGCGGGCAAGACGCGCCTCTTGCGCGAGCTCGCCATGCGATGCCGACGCGACGGCGACGTCGTCGTCGAGATCTCGCCGGACGGATCGGGCGCGCGTGTCGCGGGGTACGCGCTGCGTCGGGCGATCCGCGAGCTCGGATCGCTGCCGTCGGGATTTCGCGCGGCGGTGGAGTGGGCGGCGGCGAGCGTGCGCGATCGCGCGGGGCTCGACGAGCTCTTCGGATTGGCGAGCGGCGTCCGCGTTCCAGTCGAGCGTCGCGCGGCATACGCGGCCGCGCTGTCGTGGGCGATCGTCCGCGCGAGCGAGCGGGCCGGCGCAAACGGCGGTGTCGTCGTCGTCACGGTGGACGATCTCGACGAGCTCGACGGCGTGACGCAGAACGCGATCGCCGACGTGATGGCCGAGCCGCCGCTCGTGCGTGTCCTCATCGTCGTCGCGTTCACGCGCGATCCGCTGAAGACCGAGCCGGGGCCGGGCGAGCTGCGCGAGATCGGGCCGCTGCCGCCGGAGATCGTCCGCGATCTCCTCGCGCCGGCGACGCTCCCCGAGTTCTCGCCGATGACGCCGCTTCACGTCGCGCAGGTCGCCGCGTGGATGCGCGAGACGATCGAGCCGCCACCGGCGAAGCTCGACGCGCTCCTCGCGGCGCGGATCGCGCGTCTGCATCCGGGCGCCCGCGGCCTCCTGCAAGCGCTGTCGATCCTCGGCGACGAACCGGACGTGTCGCTCGTGCACGCGCTCGTCGACGAAATCGATTTCGACAGCGCCGCCGCCTCGCTGCGCGCCTCGCGCTTCATCGACGGATGGCGCATCGCGCATCACCGCGTCCGCGACTCCGCCCGCGCGAGCATGACCGAGGCGCAGCGCCGCCACCTGCACGGCGCCGCGTTCGATCACATGACGACCGACGCGCCGCTCGAGGTCCGCGCGCACCACGCCGCTGAAGCGGGCCGCTCGTTCCACGGCCTCATCCTCCTCGACGAGCTCGCCACCGCGCGCTCGCTCGCCGGAGACCAAGCCGGCGCGATCAGCGCCCTCCGCGCCGCGCTCGATCTCGCGCGACGCGAGCTCTCGCAGGGCGATCTCGATCAACCGCTCGCGGCGATGACGCTCTTCGCGCGCAAGCTCGCCGACGCGCTCGCCGGCGCCGAGCTCTACACCGACGCCGAAGGCATCCTGCGCGAAGCGCTCGACGTCGCCGCCCCCACCAGCTCCGAGCGCGCGCACATCCTCGCGACCCTCGCGCGCGTCGCGCACGCACGCCAGCACCAGCACGAAGCGCAGGGGTACCTCGAGCAAGCGCTCCGCATCGCGCGCCAGTCCGACGCACGCGAGCTCGTCCTTTCGCTCGAGACGCTGCAGCGCGACATCGCCTGATCAAAAGCCGAGAGGTCGCCAAGAGCGCCGAGGGGCCAAGGACGCCAAAGATTTTTTGGATCGGAGCCGCGGAGCCGCGCCGTCGACGCTGGTCTGAACCCAAAACCTTGGCGCTCTTGGCCCCTTGGCGCTCTTGGCGACCCCTCTCGATCAGCCCTTCACGTACTGAATCGACATCGGCGCGAGGCTCTCCTTGCCGCTCGGCGGGACGGATTTCACGAGCTCATTTGCGAGCCCGACGCGCACGAGCGACAGCGGCTCGTCGACGCCTTTGACGCGCGCCTGGAAGAACTCGCGCATGCGGAGCGCGGCGCGATCGTCGGTGCTGAGCGCGTCGTAGAGCTCGCGCGGGAGGACGAGCTCGCCGGACTGCGCGAGGTGCTGCACGCGCGACGCGATGTTCACCGTCTGGCCGAAGTAGTCGAGCGTGCCGTTCGCGGTCACGATGTAACAAGCGCCGGCGTGCATCCCGAGCTTGATCCCGACGAGCTCGCCGTGCTCGTGCGTCGCGCGGAACTGCTCGAAGCGGACGAGCGCGGTCGTCGCTGCGCGCGCGCATTGGTTCGCGTCGGTGAACGTCGCGAGGACGGCGTCGCCCATCGTCTTGACGACCACGCCGTCGAAGTCTTCGACGACGCCGCGGATGACGTCGAAGTGATCGTCGACGAGTCGGAACGCGGCCGCGTCACCCACGCTCGAATAGAGCGCGGTCGATCCGGTGAGATCGCTGAAGAGCACCGCGACGCGCGCGACCTTCAGCGGCGTGCCTCGCTTCAAGAGATCGCTCGAGAAGAGCGTGCGGAACTCGCCGATGTTCGACACGTGGTGCGCGGTCGCCGCGAGATCCGCGAACTCGATCCGCTCTACTTTCACGTGGCGCGACTCGCCCGATGCGTTCTTCGTCTTCAGGATCGCGCTCGGTCCTGCGATCACCAGCGCCGGCCTCACCGCGTCCGCCGCGATCGTCAGCTCGACCTCGCGCGGGCCCCCCTCTTCGACCTGCAGCGTCGCCGCGGCTCCACCGCGCGCGAAGATCCGGTAACGCCCCGGCTTCGGCGGCGCGTCGAGCGGCTTCTCTTCGCCCTCCGCGAACGTCCCCTGCACGAGCACGTGCGGCGTCCGCGCCGGACCGCCGATGCAGAAGAGCTGCTCAGCCACCGGACGCACCGCCGGGTGCGGCATGAACGTCGCCTCGACCGCCTTGTCGAGATCGAGCTCGAACGAGATGTCGCACAGCTGGCAGTGCCCTTCGCTCGAGATCTCGTCGAGCGCGCGCACTTGCTGACTGGCGGTCAGGCAGCTTGGACAGACGAGGCCCCAACGGAGCTCGACGAGTCCGGCCGGCACCGCACGCAAGAACGCGCGCAGCACCGTGCGACGTTCGATACCCCAGCGCTCGGCCACTTCGTAAGGACGAATGCGCACGACGTCCGCGTCCGCCGCGTCGCGCACGAACGCGCCGAGCTTGTCGGAGAGCTCCGCGTCGAGCCCGGCCTTCTTCAGCGATGTGATCGCCGATCCGAGCGCGTCGCTGTGCACCTCGGACACCGGTTTCAAGTACGGGCTCGGCGCGCGATCGCGCACGTGCGCATCGATCGCCTCGGCGAGGTGCACCAGGTTCGATACGAATTTTCGCGCGTTGAGCCACGCGATCGGCCACAGGATCCAGTGCTTCGGCACGAGCTCGAGCCGCACGGTCGCGCGCGTCCCCGACTCGCCCAGTTTCTCGAGCGTCCAGTGGAGTGAGTACTTCGTCAGCGGCCCGCTCCGCATCGTGCGCACGACGCTGAAGCTTCGTCCGTGGCTCCACTCGAACGGCGCCTCTTCGTACGAGATCTTGAATCCGCCCGCGCGCGTCTCGGCGATGAAGCGCGCCGACGTGCGCCCCGCCGCCTCCGGTTCGATCGGGCGGAACGTCACCGCGTTGCCGCCGATGAGGCGGTTCGTTCGATCCGTGTCGGTGAGCAACGGCCAGACGTCCTCCGGGGTGGAGGCCATCTCGACCGAGCTGGTCGCGACCACGGTGCTCATCTCCCCGAGGGTATCATGACGCTATACACTGTCTCGGTGTCCGACCCGAAGGAGGAGCCGCCGCTCGATCTGCCTGCGCCACCGCCCGGTGCTCAGCCGGGTGCTCACCCGAGTGCAAAGCGCAAATACGTCCTCGATGACTTCGATCCCGCTGTCGTCGGCTACCGATCGACCGAGGAGCGAAAGGCCGGCGCGGCGAAGCCGAAGCGAAAGTGGGGGAAGGCCGCCGGCACCGCGGGGCTCGCCGCAGTTCTCCTCGCGGTCGTCGTCAGCACGATCACCATTCTCGCGTTGCCCGGCTGCTTGAAGCGCAAATGCATCGAGGCCGCGGCCGCGCGCGGCGTCGTGCTCACGATCGACGACGTGCACCTCGGCGCGGGGCGCTTCACCCTCGTCAACGCGACCGCGTCGGCGCCCGAGCTCCCGGGCGTGAGCGCGAAAGCGACCGAGATCGAAATCGAGATGGCCGGCCTCACGCCGATGCGCGTGACGGCGCGCAGCCCCGAGCTTGTGATCGACGGTCCGTACGAGCAAGTCAAAGAGTCGTTCGCGAAGTGGCGCGCGACGCACAAGGGATCGATCCCGGGTGACGGCGCGGGCGCGGGCGGAGCGACGCCGCGCCTCGTGCTCGAAGGGGCGCACGTCGCGTGGACGCGTCCGTTCGGCGCGAACGTGAAGCTCGACGTCCTCGAGATGCGTGCGGAGATCGGACGCACCGGCACGAACGACGAGGTGCACGTCCTCTCGCCGCACGTCATCGTCAACGTCGGCGGCAGCAACGTCGGCCCGTGGCGCATCACCTACGATCGCGAAGGGGCGGACGCGCGCTCGCGCATCGGCTTCGATCCCCAGCTCGCCGACGGCCCCAACGCGATCTTCGTCACGAGTGGTGAGCGCATCGCGACGGTCGACGTCAGCATCCCGCGCACGCAGCTCGTGAACGTCGGCATCGCGCCGGAGCTCTTCGGGCTCCCCGCGGGGAGCTCGACGCAGATCGAAGCGAACATCCGCTTCACGCACTCGGTCGCGAACCGCGTCGACGCGAAGGCGACGCTCGGGCTCTTCGCGATCAAGACCGCCGCGCTCCCCGTCGCACTCGACGCGAAGGCGGAGCTCCAAGTCGCCGGCGATCCGTCGTCAGCCGAAGTGAAAAAGGGAACGCTCTCCGTCGGTCCGCTGAACGGCGCGGTGCTCGGCACGCTTCGCGTCTTCGACGACGGCATCCGCATCGACCTCGGCTGGAAGGCCGGTCCGCTCCCGTGCGACGCGTTCGCCTCCGCGCCGTCGATCCCGACCGTGACCGGCGCGGCCCCGCTCGGCGATCTCGCGAACCAGCTGAAGCAGTTCGCGCAAGCGACCGGGATCGCGAAAGTGACGGGCGAGGTTCGCATGGAAGGATCGCTCATCTTCGACTCGCGCGATTTCGGGACCGCGATGGTGCGCTTCACCCCCGCGAACACGTGCGACCTCGCGCTGTTCGGCGGCAAGTGACGCGCGCACGTCGGCGCCACCCGCGCACATGGATCCTCCGACCCCCGGACGAGCGGGCGCCGGCCCCCGATGTTGCGCCGCTGTAACATCGCGCGTCGAGCACGCTCGTCGCGCGCGCTATCTTCGGTCAAAGCCGTTCTGCCGTAAGCGCCGCGTCGTTGGCGTGATGGCTGCAACCTCGGCACCATCCGATGAACGAAGCCCTCGCCTACTCGACGCTCGCGCTCACCGTGGGGCTCGCGATCTCGCGGCCGCGGCTCGGGCTGCGCGCGTTTCGATTCACGCCGGGGACGGCGGCGCTCGTCGGCGTGACGGTGCTTCTCTTCGCGGGCGTGCTCTCGCTCGACGATCTGATCACGTCGGCGCGCATCCAGTGGCGGCCGCTCCTCGCGCTCACGTGCATCATGGCGATGACCGGCGTCGTGCGCGAGATCGGCGCGTTCGATCGGTTGGCGCTGCGGATCGAAGCGTACGCACGCGGCACGTCGCCGACGCGCGCGTTCACGGTCGTCTTCGCGCTCAGCGTGATCACGCCGTCGCTTCTCAACAACGACGCCGCGATTCTTCTTTTGACGCCGCTCGTGATCGTCCTCACCCGTCGCCTTTATCCGGGGCGTCCGGCGCTGACGCAAGCGTTCGCGTTCGCGGTGTTCCTCGCGCCGGGCGTCGCGCCGTTCGTGATCTCGAACCCGATGAACATGATCGTCGCCGAGTTCGCCGGCATCAGCTTCAACGGGTACGCCGCGGTGATGCTGCCTATCTCGATCGCGGGCGCGCTGCTGACGTACGCGGTGCTTCGCGTCTGTTTCCGTCGCGAGCTCGCTTCGACGATCGCGACGCCGGCCGTCGTCACGATGCCGCCGCGCCACGCCGCCGAGCGTCCCGCGGTCGTGCTGTTGCTCGCGGTCTTCGCGGCGTATCCGGTGATGGCGGCGTTCGGCGGGCCGATTTGGCTCGTGTCGCTCGCGGGTGCGGCGGCGTGCCTTGCGCTCGCGTGGCGGTATCGGGTCGCGCCGGCGCGCAAGGTGTTCGGCCACGTGTCGCCGGACATTCTCGTGTTCCTGTGGGGCGTGTTCCTCGTCGTCGTCGGGCTGAAGCATGTCGGGCTCGTCGATCGGCTCGCGGCGCTCTACCGCGTCGCGCCCGCGGGGAGCCTCGAGGAGATCGGGATCGTCGGGACGGTCGCGGCGATCGGATCGGCGCTCGTCGACAACCATCCGATGTCGATCCTCAACATGATGGCGCTCGGTGAGCACGGTGGATCGCGCGGGCTGCTCGCGGCGCTCATCGGCGGGGACATCGGGCCGCGGCTGTTGCCGATTGGATCGCTCGCGGGGTTGTTGTGGATCGATTTGCTTCGACGAGCGGGGGTCGAGATTTCGATTGGGAAGTTTTTCAAGCTCGGGACGATGGTGCTCGTGCCGACGCTGGCGGTGTCGCTGGGGATGCTGTGGATGATGGGGAGGCCGTAGAGGACGCGGGGGCACGGGGCGCGGGGAGTGACGGCGCGCAGGACGCCGACAATGCGACGTCGGTGCGCCCGCCGCGAAGCCGCGACGAACACTTCTTCGGCGTGCGCGCGTACGACGTCACGGGATACCGAAGCCCCGTCGCCTTCTTCGCGCGCGCGACGGCGAGCGCGGTGCCGATGAAATGACGAGCCGCGGCTCATGCTCCCTCAGCGAAATTGCCAGAGCCCCAGCGCCCCGACCGCGATCAACGCGATGCCGCCGATCAGGGTCGTCGTCATCATGACGCGGTGACCTCTCGTGTATCCCTTGTACCCCGTCCCGGGCCCGGTATCCGTGTACGTCGCGCGGCTGAAGTAGACGAGCACGACGCCGAACAAGATCATCGTCGCCAGGACGATCTGCAGATTCGTCATCGTCGGAGGCTAACTCGCCGCCGTCGACTTCGACCATCTTCGCATCGTGACCGGCCCGCCCGCTCGGTCCGGGCCGTTCGGTCGACCGTGGAGTCGTCGGTGCAAGTTGTTCTTGGCTTGCGCGGCGACGAGATCGTTGACGAGGTCAGCGGCGACGACGAAGCGGACGCGTTGTGCGCGGAGGCACGAGCTACGCCGCCACCGCCTCGCGCGCGCGCCTCTCCTTCACCATCGACCAAGCCACGAACGCGACGAGCACGAGCGCCAGCACCGCCGACGAACCGACGGTGCCCAGCGCGAGCCCGCCCTTCTCGGTCGGCTTCGTGAGCACGTCTCCGAGCGTCGCTCCGAACGGGCGCGTCAGGACGAACGCCATCCAGAACACGAGGACGCGCGAGAGCTTCGTGAAGAACGTGAGCGCGAGCGTCACCGCCAAGAGAGAGCCGATGAGGAGGGCGCCTCCGGCGAACCCGAGGCCCGAGCTGTCGGCGAGGAAATCGCCGAGCGCGGTGCCGAGGGTGTTCGAGAAAAGAATGGCGATCCAGTAGAAGACCTCCGCCTTGCGCGTCCTCACGTGATCGACCGAGAGCGATCCGGTCGTCATGCGCCACGCGAAGAACGTGCACGCGAGGATGGTCACGAGAATCGCCGAGCCCTTCGCGTACCCGAGCCCGAGAGTGCGATCCATGTAGTCGGACATCGTCGTGCCCGCGGTGCTCGTCGTGAGGATCACGAGCCAGTAGAGGGGCGGGTGGTAACGCTTCACCGAGAGCTGCGCCACGAGCGAGATGAGGAACCCCGAGATGAGGATGAGCGAGCTCACCGCGTAACCCACGTTCATCGTCATCGACACGAGATCGCCCGCCGTCTCGCCGAGCGTCGTCGCGGCGATTTTCATCACCCAGAAGGCGGCGGTGATCTTCGGCAGCTTGCTGTTCTGAAAATGATCCGGAGTCGTCGTCATGAGATCCTCGGATGGGTGCTTGCGCCGGCTATCCGTCATTTCGAACGCCGAGAGAAGAGCACGTTGAGCCCCACGGCTTGCAAGCGGAATCCTGAGCGACCCGACGATGAGCTTCTTCGCCACGTCCGCGTTCTCCTGCAAGGTGCGGAGAATCGGATACCGTCCTGCGCCGATGCCCTCCGCGCCCACGGACTTCGACGCCCTCGTCGCGCCCCACCGTCGGGAGCTTCATGGCTACTGCTACCGCGTCCTCGGTTCCTTACCCGACGCCGACGACGCGCTTCAGGAGACTCTGCTCGACGCGTGGCGCGGGATCGGCGGCTTTGAAGGGCGCGGCACGCTGCGGGCATGGCTCTTCCGCATCGCGACGCACGCCTGCGTCCGAATCGCCGAGCGGCGGCCGAAACGCATCACCGCTCCTGAGCTCGGCCCACCAACCGCCGACACCGACGACGTGCGCTGCGATGCGGACAGCCGCGACGACGAGCAGGCCTGGCTCGATCCGTACCCGACCGATCCGTCGTGGCGCTACGAAGCACTCGAGTCGATCGAGCTCGCATACATCGCCGCGCTCCAGACACTCGCGCCGAAGCAGCGCGCTGCGCTCATCCTCTGCGACGTCATCGGGCTGAGCGCCGAGGAGGCCGCGCGAGCCCTCGATATCTCGGTCGCTGCCACGAACAGCGCCCTTCAGCGCGCGCGTGCGACGTTGACGGTGCCCGCCGCCACTTCGCACCTGGCTCGAAGGGCGCGCCGCGATCGCGGGGTTCGTGCGCACGCGGATGTTCGCGACCGCGTGGAAGCTCGAGCCTACGCGCGCGTGCGGTCAGCTCGCCTTCGTGTGCCGCCAGGCGACGGCGTCGGGGAGCGGCGGCGCGCTCAACGTGCTCACGCTCGCGCCCGACGGCACCGCCATCGCGGAGATGACGGCGTTCCTCGACCCGGCTGTGCACGGACGATTTCTCGCCCATGACCGATGAGTTTTTCGCGCGACGTCACTCTTACTCTTAACGATTGAGGCCATCTTTGGCCGACACAGGAGGACGCGATGAGCTCGCACGAGAAGCCGAAATGACGTTGATCACGCTGAAGTGGGCGCCTCCGCTGGTTCGCGGTCTCGTCCGAGACCTGCGCGCGCGCTGGGCGCTCGAGGAAGCGGGGATCCATTACGAGGTCGTGCAGATTGGCCAAGACGAGCAGCGCGCCGTCGCCCACCTGGCGCGGCAGCCGTTCGGGCAGTTGCCCGTGCTCCTCGACGGCGAGGTCGCGCTGTTCGAGTCCGGCGCCATCGTGCAGTACATCGCCGAGCAGAGTCCGACGCTTCTCCCCTCTGAGCCTGCGGCGCGCGCACGCGTCACGTCGTGGATCTTCACCGCGGTGAGCACCCTCGAGCCCGCGGCGTCGAACCTTCAGGAGGTTGACTGGTTCAACGCCAAGGCATCTTGGGCAGAGGCTCGCCGTCCCGCTGTCGTCGACTTCCTGCGTCTGCGCTTTGGGTCGCTGTCCGAATGGCTGCGCGATCGCGATCACGTCGCCGGAGCGTTCTCGGCGGCGGACATCCTCGTCACCTCGGTCCTTCGGATGGTGAGGCACACGGGCTTCGTCGCGGAGTCGCCGGTCCTCGCCGCGTACCAGGCCCGGTGTGAAGCGAGGCCTGCGTTCCGACGCGCGCTGGGAGATCATATGGCGGCGTTCGCGCGCTTTGACGGCGGCTCCTGATCACGCGGCGCCCGGGTCGAGCGTCCAGGTCGCGACGTGATCGGTCACATACTCGTGGAGTGTCCGGCCGGGTCTTTGGAGTAGCGTCGAGAGCGTCTCATCGATCGCTTGTGCCTGACCGAAGCGGAGTCCGACGTGCAGGACCGTCTGAACGGCGATCTGAGCCGCGGACAAACCTCGTCGGTGCAGATGAAACGCGTACCCTGCGATACTTGCGGGCTCGTAGCGAATCGTTCGCG
Source organism: Polyangiales bacterium (assembly GCA_038209335.1). GTDB lineage: Bacteria > Myxococcota_A > Polyangia > Polyangiales > Polyangiaceae > JBBQXV01. Next base: position 10,092 of record JBBQXV010000220.1, read on the forward strand.
CGAGCACCTCGCTCAGAATCGACGCCGCCTCCGCGAAGCTCACCGCGACGGGACCGGTGAGCGTATACGCCTTGCCTGCGTGAGACGCCGGATCGAGGAGTGCATCAGCCGCGACTTCGGCAACGTCGCGCACGTCCACGAACGCGGCACGTCCCTGCCCCGCGGGGACATAGAGTCGATCGTTTTCCATGATGTCGCGCCGGTAGGCATCACCGAGGTTCTGCGCAAAGAATCCTGGCCGGAGCACCGTCCAATCGTTGCTCCGGGCGGCGAGATGCACTTCGACGGCATGGTGAGGAACGAGCTTGTTCTTCCCGGCGCCAGCGACCGAGAGGAAGACCACCTGCCGAACGCCATTCTTGCGGGCTGCATCCACAAAGGGATTCAACGTCGCCTTCATGTTGGAAATCGGCGGAGGGCGAAGCAAGAACAACGCGGTGCAACCTAGAACCGCCGATTGGAACGTGCTCGGTTCCTTGAAGTCGAGACGCACGCGCGCAACGTCATCGCCGAACATCGAGGCCACCCGATCGCTTTGGTGGTCGGCGGCTCGAACCGAAGCGCCTCTTGCCCGAAGAGCGCGCACAACCTCGCGCCCTACATTCCCAGTTGCACCCGTTACTAGCACCGTCATTGCGCACCCGACGCAGCCGCGGCCACGAGAGTCATCAGAGAAGATGAGTATCCCGAACGCGCGGGACGCGAGAAAGGCTTGCTCTGCACGTGCGATGTCGATGACCTCGCGCCCCACGTCGTCGCGAACCATCGGGTGAGCGCGTCGTTCATCGGCGACGCGATCGTGTCGCCGATGAAATGCGGGGTACGCGGTGCTCGCTTCGCCATTATCGACGACGTCGGCTCGGGCGTCGGCCACCATCGCGTCCTGTCCGGCGTCGACGCACGCGACACAACCCGACGAGTGCTCGATTCATGGTCTCCTCGCGCCGCCTTGCGCTCGCGAGCTTTTGGCACGTCGATCGGTCTTCGTCCCGCGCAAAGTATCCGCGACGCCCGTCGACGATGTCAGCCAATTGGATGACGACGAGCTTCGAAGCAGAACGATCACCGACAAGCGCGCGTCACCACGGATTCGCGAGACACGCATGCACATCGCACCGCGTCTGCACGCACCCGACGACCCACGCGAGCGCGCTGCACTCGCCGAGCGACGACACGACGCGACCGCACGCGGCGACGTCGACGCTCGCGCGTCCCGCGCATTGCGTCGCCATCGACGCGCACACCCCGTGGACCTCCGCGCTCACCCGCGCGCTCGCAGTCACTTGCTCGACGCAGTTCGTGACCACGTCCTTCTCGCAAATCGCGCGCGTTCCCGACTTCGCTCGAAGGCAGGCGAGCGCGCGCGCTCCGAGCGGCGCGACCAGGCCTTCGCTGTAGATGCGGCACCACGGCTCGACGCCTTCACACGCCGGCCAATCAGGTCGGTACGGGATCTCGATCTCGACGCACGCTTGCTCCATCGGCGTGAGAGGGCGACGGTTGCCCTCGGTGCGCTTCTCGAGGACGCGGCATCGGCCCGATTCCATGACGTCGCGGAGAAAAGTCGCGGCGTCCTTTGGCGCATCCGGCGAGCTCGCGGTCGGCGCGGCGGACGACGTGGGCGGAGCGCTTGCACGAGGCGCGACGTCCGGCCCGTGGTTGCACCCGGCGAGCGCCGCCGTCAGCGCGAGGAAGAGCGCTCGCTCGACGGGCATCTTTCGAACGTACCAGCTGAGGACGCCCTTCTCGTCGAGCGCCATGCACTCGGCGAGCGATGGCGAGCGATTCAACGTCGAGAGCTGAGCCGCGCTTGCGCGCGACACATTCGCCTCGACCGAGGCTCGCGCGCTGCTCAGGTGCCGCGTGCGTCGTCTGCCGCGCGGACTTGCTCGAGGCACGCCGCCAGCTCGTCCACGAGAGCACGGACGCGCTCGGCGTCCTTTGCGTCGGCGGCGGCTTCGAGTCCTTCGCCGATGACGCTCACCTGAGGAAGACCATAGCTCGCACCGTTGCCGCGCATCCGGTGACCGCGGATCGCGATCTCCGCATAGTCGTCCCGCGCGAGCGCCTCCCGCATCGCGACGATGTCGCTCTCCCGATTCGCGAGGAACTTGGGAAACAGGAGCAAGGCGTGGGGCGACATCGCGCGAACCGGACTCGCGGCCTTGCTCTGGCTCATCGTCCCCACAGCATGACGAAGGCACGTCGCGCTCGCGAGAGAAATCTCGCGCCCGGAGGACGAGCGTTCTCGCTCGTAGCAAAACGCCACGTCGCCCAGGACGCCGTGGAACGGCGAATGCAGAACGAGATCGCGCGCGCACGGCGCGGGAAAGGCGAGACGGATGGATGCCCCAACGGAGCTCACGCACCGCGTGCTCGTCGCGGACGACGACGACGATCTCCGCGACCTCATCGCCGTCATGCTGCGCGAAGACGGCAACGACGTGATCGAAGCACGCGACGGCGCGGAGCTCATTCATCAGCTCGAGGCAGCGATGAGCTCGGACGTCGGAGTGCCTGACCTCATCATCACGGACGTCTGCATGCCGCTGCTCTCGGGTCTCGGCGTGCTCCAGACGCTTCGTCGCGCGCACGTCGCGATGCCCGTCATCGTGATCACGGCGCTCGCAGACGAATCGGTTCGATGCTTCGCCGCACGACTCGGCGCCGTCAGCGTTCTGACGAAGCCCTTCGACATGATCGCGCTCCGCATCGCCGTCGCGAAGGCTCGGGGCGTTCCCTCGAGCGCACCACCGAGATTGTGATCACGGACGACCGAGCTCGCTGCGGTCATCGTCTCCGTCGACGGAGGAAGTGTCGTCGCCCGCGCTCCGTTTGAGCTTTCGGTGAAGCGTTCGACGGTCGATGCCCAGCACCTTCGCGGCCATCTTCTTCTCGCCGCCGGTCGCCTCGAGCACGCGGAGAATGTATCGGTGCTCCACCTCGGCGAGCGACGACAGGTCGCGCACGTCGTTCGTCTCGGGGATGCTGTTCCTGTGCGCGGAGTCGCGAACCCTCTCGGGTAGATCGTCCACGGCGATCTTGTCGAAGCGCGCGAGCGCCACCGCGCGCTCGACGCAGTTCTGCAGCTCGCGAACATTTCCGGGCCACGGGTAGCGCAGCATCTTCTCGGCCGCCCCTTCCATGATGCCGACGATCTGGCGCCGACTTCGCAACGCGTCGCGCTCGAGGAAGTGTTGCGCCAAAAGGAGCACGTCGTTTCCGCGCGCGCGAAGCGGCGGGAGGTGAACTGGGAGGACGTTGATTCGGTAAAAGAGGTCTTCGCGAAAACGCTTCTCTTCGACCGCCTCCTCGAGGTCGACGTTGGTCGCCGCGACGATCCGCACGTCGACCGAGCTCTCGTCGTCGCCTCCCACCGGGCGCACCCTGCGCTCCTGAAGGGCGCGCAGGAGCTTCACCTGCATGCCGATCGACATGTCGCCGATCTCGTCGAGAAACAGGGTTCCCCCCGTTGCCTTCACGAACAGCCCGGACCGCGCCGTGCGAGCGTCCGTGAACGCGCCCTTCACGTGACCGAACAGCTCGCTCTCGAGGAGAGGCTCCGGCATCGCGGCGCAGTTGATGGCGATGAACGCACCATCGCGCCGCGGGCTCCTCGCATGGAGCGCGCGCGCGACCAGCTCCTTCCCTGTGCCGCTCTCGCCCGTCACGAGCACGGTCGTCTCCGTCTCTGCGAAGCGCGCGACGAGATCGTACACGGCACGCATCGGCGCGCTCGCGCCGACCATGCCGTCGAACGAAGCATCGTTGGCGAGCACGTGTCGGAGGTTCTTCAGCTCGTCCCGCAGCGCGCGCTCGCGCAGACCACGCTCGAAGGCGAGCACGAGCTCGTCGATGTCGCACGGCTTCGTGACGAAATCGTAAGCGCCCGTGCGGATCGCGGCGACCGCCGCGGCCATCGTTCCGAACGCCGTCATCACGATCACCGGAACATTTTCGCGGAGCGCGAGGACCTGCTTGCAGAGGTCGAGTCCGTCCATCAGCGGCATGTTGAGATCCGTGAGGACGAGATCGAAATCTTGCGTCGCGAGACGCTCGAGCGCGGCGCGCGGAGCGGTATCCCACGCGACCTGGAAGCCCCGGCTCTCGAGCTCGGCCTCGAGGAGCTCGCAGATGTCTTGATCGTCGTCGATGACGAGGATCCGCGCGGGCATGCGCTCAGCCTAGCACCTCCCTCCCCTCGTCCGAGACGAGCGAGAGGCATTTTTGTGTGTCGAGGGGCAATCTTGCACGGCTTCGTGCCGTAGCGACCTCTGCCACGGCGCAAATTTGCGTGTTGGGGCGAAACAGACCTCTTGCACGCCGAGTGCCCGACTCTTGCACGGCAGGACCGCTTGGAGGGCGACCGATGCCGACGAAGGTGACTGCGAACGGTGCGCCGCGAGCGCCCAAGCTCCGCGCGAAGACCAACGCGACTGAGAAGAAGTCGAACGGCCACGCCCCCGGAAGCAGCGACTCGAAGGAGCGCGCCGCGCTCGCGAAGCGCGCGCTCGACACAGGCGTTCCGATCACCGAATGGGACCGGCTGTCGCCACCGAGCCGCATCGAAGTCGAGCACCTCGTCGACTTCTTGAAGTCGGTGAAGCAAGGCGACTTCACCGTTCGCTTTCAATACCAAAAGGCCGGCATCCTCAGCCGCGTCGGCGAGCTCGTGAACGACATCGTCGGCCTCAATGAGCACCTCACGAGCGAGCTCGTTCGCGTCGGCAAGGTCGTCGGGCAAGAAGGAAAGATGCACGAGCGTGCGTCGAGCGGCCCGGCGCGTGGCGCGTGGGCGGCCGGCATGGCGTCGGTCAACCAGCTCATCGCCGATCTCGTCGCGCCGACCAACGAGGTCGCGCGCGTCATCACCGCCGTCGCCCGCGGCGACCTCTCGCAGAAGATGGTCCTCGAGATCGAAGGGCGCCCGGTCCGCGGCGAGTTCCTCCGCATCGGAACGACCGTCAACGCGATGGTCGATCAGCTCAACTCGTTCGCTGCAGAGGTCACCCGCGTCGCGAAGGAAGTCGGTAACGAAGGGAAGCTCGGCGGTCAGGCCGAGGTCCGCGGCGTCAGCGGAACGTGGCGCGACTTGACCGACAACGTCAACGGCCTCGCCGCGAACCTCACGGCGCAGGTTCGTAACATCGCGAAGGTGACGACGGCCGTCGCCAAGGGCGACCTCTCGCAGAAGATCACCGTCGACGCGAAAGGAGAAATCCTCGAGCTGAAGAACACGATCAACGTCATGGTCGATCAGCTCCAGTCGTTCGCCGCAGAGGTCACGCGCGTCGCGAAAGAAGTCGGTACGGAAGGAAAGCTCGGCGGCCAGGCCGACGTGCAGGGCGTCTCCGGCACGTGGAAGGATCTCACCGACAACGTCAACGTCCTCGCCGCGAACCTGACCGCCCAGGTCCGTAACCTCGCGAAGGTCACCACCGCCGTCGCGAAGGGCGACCTCTCCCAGAAGATCACCGTCGACGCGAAGGGGGAAATCCTCGAGCTGAAGAACACGATCAACGTCATGGTC
>JBBQXV010000221.1:0-15583 GCA_038209335.1 Polyangiales bacterium
CGGGCTGATCAGACTCCCTTCGGAAGCATCACGACACGCCCGAAAGCAGATCGACCTTCGATGTACGCGTGCGCGGCGGCCGCGTCCGAGAGCGCGAACTTGCGATCGATGACCACGCGCAGCTCGCCCTTCGCGACGCGCGCGATGCATTCGGCGATGACGCCGTAGGTCCGCAAGTGATCGTTCTGCAAAGAGGTCATCAGGCTGAGGCCGACGAGTGACGCGTTCTTCCCCCAGAGCGCCATCGGATTGAACGCGCCGAAGTCGCGGCCGGCGACGCCGAGGTTGACGATGCGTCCGCGGTAGCGAAGGCACGCGACGCTGTCTTGAAGCGTCTTGCCGCCGACCGAGTCGACGACGAGATCGACGCCGTTCTTTCCGACCGCCTTCGTGATCGCTTCGGCGAGATCGCCCGTCTTGTAGTTGATGCCGTGCGATGCGCCGAAGTCGCGTAGGCGCGCGAGCTTCTCGTCGCTCGACGCGGTCGTGAGCACCTCGGCGCCCGCCGCCTTCGCGAGTTGGATCGCCGCGAGGCCGACGCCGCCGCCACCCGCGTGGACGAGGACGCGCTCGCCCTTCTGCAAATCGCCGAGCGCGAAGAGCGCTTCGTGCGCCGTGCCGAACGCGACCGGCACGCACGCGACGGCGAGGAGATCCGCGTCCGCCGGCACCTTCCACGTCGTCGACGCGCTCGCCGCGACGCGCTCGGCGTGCGATCCGTTCGACGTCAGCGCGACGACGCGATCGCCGATCGCGAATCCCTTCGCGTCGGGTCCGACCTCGCTCACAGTCCCCGCGCATTGGTAGCCGACGATGTGCGGCTTGTCGTTGAACGGCGAGCGCGCGCGATGAAGCGTGTCGCCCCCTTCGACGCTGATGATCTCGACGTCGACGACGACCCCGCTCGCGGTGCATTTCGGATCGGGGACCTCTTCGTACTTCAGGACCTCGGGTCCGCCGTTTTCGTAATAGACCGCAGCTTTCATGGGTCGCCTCCGTGCTCCTGGCTCTGATGCCGCGCAGCGCCGATCGGGTGCGACGCATGCGACGCGATGAACGCGCCGACGCGCTCGATCGCCTGCTGCCCGCGTGCTTCGAACGGCGCGAACATGTGCCAGACGTGGATCATGTCGTCTTCGATCTCGAGCGTGACGTCGACGCCCGCGTCGCGTGCGCGCGCGGCGATTCGGCGCGCGTCGTCGAGGAGCGCCTCGGCGCCGCCGGCCTGGACGAGCAGCGGCGGGAGACCGCGAAGGTCGGCGTGGATCGGCGCGGCGAGCGGATGACGGAGCTCGTCGTCGCGCACGAAGCGCTTGGCGTAGATGCGGAGGACGTCGCGGCTGATGTAGTCGTAGGGCGCGTTCGTCGTCATCGATTCGCCCGTCGCTTCGAGATCGACCCACGGCGAGATCACCACCGCCGCGGCGGGCATCGGCAAGTTGGCGTCGCGGAGCGCGAGGAGCAGGGAGAGCGTGAGCCCTCCGCCCGCCGACTCTCCGGCGACGACGACGCGCGACGCATCCACGCCGCTCGCGAGGAGCCATGCGTACGCGGCGAGCGCGTCGTCGAGCTGAGCGGGGAAGCGGTGCTCGGGCGCGAGGCGGTAGTCGATGACGAGCGCGCGCGTCCCGCTCGCGACGCAGATGCGCGACACGAGCTCGCGGTGCGAGTCGATCGATCCGACGGAGTAGCCGCCGCCGTGAAGATAGAGAACGACGCGCGCGTCCGCCGAAGCCTTCGTGCCCGGAAGGAAGAACCACTCCGACGGAACGCCGCCCGCGCTCACCTTCTCGTAGCGCATGCTCCGCGTGAGCGGCGTCTGCGGCGCGACGCCGAGCATCCGACGCTGAAACGACAGCGGGAGGAAGGTCGAGCGCTTCGCGTAGTGGTGGAGAAACCGCGCCCACGTCTCGAGCTTCTCGTCCCACGACGGGCGCATCGGCCCGCGCATCCGACGACGAACACGAATCGCGGCGTTCATCACGCGCAAGAACGGCAGCGCCATGCGCGGACGTTACCATCGTCGGACGACCCTGGTAGCTTCCGGTTCGTGAAGAGAGGCAAGGACGGCGAGCCGACGGCGATCGGCCGAGCGAGCGGCCGTCGCGCGCGCACCGTCATCGTCACCGGGAGCGGCGCGAGCGTCGCGTTCACCCTCGACCGGCGCGCCGACGTCGTCATCGGGCGCGATCCCAGCGTCGATCTCTTCATCGACGACGCGTCGCTCTCGCGCAGCCACGCGCGCCTCCGCGTTCGCGGCGACGAGGTCACGCTCGAAGATCTCGGCAGCAAGAACGGCACGCGCGTCGCGGGGCGCACGCTCGCGAAGGGCGAAGAGGCGAAGGTCGGCGGAGGCGCGTCGGCCGAGCTCGGCGCGGTCATGCTGATGGTCCTCGATCCGGAGACCGAGCCCGCGCGCGCGCCGCGATCCGACCGAGGGAGCGATCGCGATCATCGCGCGATCGTCACCGACGCGCTCGCCGAGATCGACGCGGTCATCCAGAAGGTCGCAGTCACGGATCTCCCGGTGCTCCTCCTCGGCGAGACCGGCGTCGGCAAAGATCTCTTCGCCGATCGCATCCACGCACTCTCGCGTCGCGCTGCCGGTCCCCTCGTTCGCATCCACGCCGCCGCGCTCGCCGAGTCGCTCTTCGAGAGCGAGCTCTTCGGTCACGTCGAAGGCGCGTTCACCGGAGCGTCGCGCGCGAAGGTCGGGCTCCTCGAAGCGGCGGACGGCGGGACGGCGTTCATCGACGAGGTCGGCGAGCTCCCTCCTTCGATCCAAGTGAAGTTCCTCCGCGTGCTCGAAGACAAACGCGTCCAGCGCGTCGGCGCGGTCACGAGCAAGAAGATCGACGTGCGCTTCCTCGCCGCGACGAATCGCGATCTCGCCGCCGAGGTCGAGCGCGGCGCGTTCCGTCAGGATCTCTTCCATCGCCTGCGCGGAGTCTGCGTGCGGATCCCTCCGCTGCGCGAGCGGCGCGCCGACATTCCGGTGCTCGCGTCGGCGCTGCTCCGTCGCGTCGCACCGAAGAAGCGCCTCAGCGACGCGGCGCTCCGCGCGCTCGGCAAGCATCCGTTCTGGGGCAACGTTCGCGAGCTCTACAACGTCATCGAGCGCTCGGCGCTCCTCGCACGCGCCGACGAGATCGGGCCTGCGGATCTCGTCTTCGGCGACGAAACGAAATCCCAAGCGGGCCCGTCGCTCGCTCCCGGCCTCACCGACGAACAAACGATCGAAGCGCGACGGATCGCCGCCGCGCTCGAGAAGACAAAAAACAACCAGAGCGCCGCCGCCGATCTGCTCGGCATGTCGCGGCGCTCTCTCGTCTACAAGCTCTCCGAGTACGGGCTCCCGCGTCCGCGAAAGCCCGGCGCGAAGAAGTGATCGTTCAGCAGGGGCCCGGGTAGATGCCCATGAAGCTCGACGTGAACCGCGTCGTCGTCGTCGCGCCGCTCGGCGTAAAGCAGACGGTGTGCACCTTGTAGTCGTTGCCGACCGAAGACCAGCTACCGACCTTGCAGAAGTTCCCATCGTCGCCGTACGCCGTCGCCAGCGCCATCGTCGGCCACGTCTCGCCGGCGATGTGCGTGCCCGGGTACGTCACGTCGCTGAACGACGCGACGGTGATCGTGCCCGGAGCGCCGCACGAGAACGCGTTCTGGTTTTTCTGGTAGCTCGCCGACGCGCTCGTCGCGCTGTCGATCCACGCGTGGCCGCCGACCATGTGCGCGCGCGGCGTCGAGTCGGTGAAGTTGAGCGAGAACGCGCTGTCGGCCGGTACGCCGTTGGTGTCGTTGCAGCGAACGGTGGCCGAGCCCGATCCGTAGCCGACGATCTTGCAGTACTTCGCGTCCGTTCCGTACGCGGTGACGTGCACCGACGCGTTGGAGAATCCGAGCCCCGGCATCGACGCGACGTAGTGCCCCGTCGACGTGTGCGTGACGGTGTTGGTGCCGCCCGCGCTGTTCCACGACCACGCCGGCGAGACCGTCGAGCCGCTGTAGTAGAGATGCGCGCCGCGCTGATCGGTCGAGCCGATGCCCTTGTTGAAGAAGACGACGAACGGCGACGCGGCTAACGCGCCGTGCACGTCGTGGCAGTACACGCCGACGCGCATCGAGGTGCCCGACGGGCCCCATCCGCTCACTTTGCAGCGCGTCGCCGCGGAGCCGTAGCTCACGACCTGCACGTTGCCGCCGCTCACGCCGAGGTTAGGCATCGTGACGCTGTAGACGCCGGCCGTCCCGCTGTTCGAGTTCACGCCGTTGGTCGAGTTGAACGAGTACGTCGGATCGACGGTGCCGCTCGCGTTCACCCATGCGTATCCCCACGCCCACGTGTCCGACGCGAGTGCTTGCTCGGAGCCTTGGCCGGTCGCTTCCTCTCCGACGCCCGCGGTGCACGCGGCGATCGGAAAGAAGCAGGCGAGGAGCGTGAGACGGCGAAGACGAGACGACACGTTCTTGATCGACATGGGAATACCCTCCGTTGTGTGCGCGGCCCATCGCAGCTTGTGTGCCGGCGTACTGAAACGCGCGCGCCCTGGAATTTCTCGGGCGATCCGCGCTCGCGACGGAACGCGTTGCGCACCGTGAGCGACGCGACTGCGCAATGCCGCGTGCGCGCGGGCCCTCCTTCCCACTAAGCTCACGGTGCGTGGAACAGACCCGCACGTACTCGCTCGCCGCGCGCGCCGCCAAAACCGGCGAGCTGCTCCTCGTCGCTCTTCTCCCCGAAGGGCTCGAGGTGTGGACGTTGCCGCGTCGAGGGACGGTGACGGTCGGACGCGATCCGACGTGCGACGTCGTCGTCGATCACGCGTCGATCTCGCGCGAGCACGCGTCGTTCGAGGTCGGCGATCACGTCCTCGTGCGCGAGCGCGGGAGCAGCAACGGCACGCGCGTCGGCGGTCTCTCGCTCGGCGAAGGCGACGCGGCGGAGCTCGTCGTCGGCGCGACCGTCGAGCTCGGCGACATTTCGTTTCTCCTTCAGCGTCGCGGCTCCGAGCTCGCGGACGACGCCGCACCGGTCGCGCTCGCGATGGGCGATCACGACGCGCTGCTCGGCGGCACGATGGCGGCGCTCTTCGATTTGATCCGCCGCGTCGCCGTGGGCGACATCACGGTGCTCGTCGTCGGCGAGACCGGCGTCGGAAAAGATCTCGCCGCCGAGCTCGTGCACCGCGCGTCGCTCCGCGCGAAAGGACCGTTCGTCCGCGTGCATTGCGCGGCGTTGTCGGCGTCGCTCTTCGAGAGCGAGATCTTCGGTCACGAGCGCGGCGCGTTCACCGGCGCGACGAACGCAAAGCCCGGACTCATCGAGACGGCCGACGGCGGCACCGTCTTCCTCGACGAGGTCGGGGAGATCCCGATGGCGATGCAAGTGAAGCTCCTTCGCGTCCTCGAAGATCGCCGCGTCACCCGCGTCGGCAGCACGTCACCGCGCACAGTCGACGTGCGCTTCGTCGCTGCGACCAACCGCGATCTCTACGCCGAGGTCGCCGCGGGGCGCTTTCGCGAGGACCTCTATTACAGGCTCGCCGGTTTCACCGTCGCCGTGCCGCCCCTCCGCGAGCGCGCCGAGGAGATCCTCCCGCTCGCCGAGATGTTCCTCGCGAAGGCGCGCGGCGATCGCAAGCTCGCGATCGGACAGCGCGCGAAGGAAGCGATCGCGGCGTACTCGTTCCCGGGGAACGTCCGCGAGCTGCGTCTCTCGATCGAACGCGCCGCCGCGCTCGCATCGGGCGAGACGATCGAACCTGGCGATCTCGGGCTCGATCTCGACGCCGCGTCCGCACACGCCGGCGAAGTCGAAATCGAGCGCGCGCTCGACGAGACCTCCGGCAACCAGACCGAGGCCGCGCGTCGCCTCGGGATTTCGCGCCGCACACTCGTCGCTCGTCTCGCCGAAATGCGCGCGCAGAAGCGCTGATTGCGCACGCAGTTTGCGCAATGGCCGGGAAAATCCTGAAGCCTTTTCGGGTGACTCGACGGGCCCGGAACCTGCGCTATCTTCCCGCACAATGCGCGTCCCCACACTCTCCTACGTCGCCGCTTTCCTGCTTGTTGGCTCTCTCACGGCAGGTTGTTCGGCCGCAGAGGGAGAGCACGATCCGGCGGCGACGAACGACGATCTCGTCTGGACGCCGCTCCCGACGACGCTCGCACCGTGGGCCGTCTCGCCGTGCGATGTCGCGTGGCAGATCCCGACGAGGAAGTGGCCGCTCTTGCAGCCGCTCTCCTCGACGTTCCCGGCGCCGTTCCAGGAGTTCGAGTCGAAGCTCTACGCCGGCCACGCGCTCTGGTTCGGGAAGTACGCCGCAGACGGCGCGCCCCACCGTGCCGTCGTCGAGGTGGATCTCGTTCGTGACGCGGACAAGAAGCTGGAGAGCAAGCTCTGGTACCTCGCGATCCTCCCGTACACGGCGCCGCCGGATCCGATGAGCCCGGCGATGGATGCGATCGGCGTGTACACCTCGCGGGAGCCGGTCGACTCGATCGTGCTCGGTTACTGCCTCGACGACAACTCGTTCCTCGGGAACCGTTGGAGCCCGGTGGGCGCGCGCACGCCCGCGCCGGTCGTGCCGCCGAACCACAAGATCCGAACGGTCGTCACGATGTACGATCCGCGCTGCACCTGCTCGGCGGCGACGGTGCGCACGACGGCGGTTGTCGGCGTCGACACGTGGGCGGCCGCCGCGCGGTAACTTCGGCGACGTTTGACTTCGCTCACCCGAGGGCGATAGTCCCTGGCGATGAGCACGGACGCGCGCGCGTCGACGACGCACGAGCTTCTGGTCGAGATCGGTCGGGGCGGCGTCGGCATCGTGCACCTCGCGCGTCGCGAGGATGCGCGGCTCGTCGTGCGCAAGAGTCTGCGTCCCGAGCTCGCGCGCAACGTCGCGGTGCGGCGGATGTTCCTCGAAGAGGCGCGCGTCGCGCAGCAGGTGCGGCACGCGAACGTCGTCGAGGTCCTCGCGACGGGCTTCGACGCGAAGGGCGTTCCGTGGATCGAGATGGAGTGGGCGCCGGGGGCGTCGCTACAAGCGATCGAAGATGCGGCGCCGCTTCCGCGCGATCTCTACGTGCGCGTGGTCGCGGATCTCCTCGCGGGGCTTCACGCGGCGCACGTCGCGCGCGGCACCGACGGCGCCCTGCTCGAGCTCGTGCATCGCGATGTGTCGCCGCACAACGTCCTCGTGACGTTCGAAGGCGACGTGAAGGTCCTCGATTTCGGGATCGCGAAGGTGAAGGACTCGCACGTCGAGACGACGACGGGCGTCGTGAAAGGGAAGGCGACGTACCTCGCCCCGGAGCAGGCGTCGCGCGGAGAGGTCGACGCGCGGACGGATCTCTTCGCGGTCGGCGTGATGCTCTGGCAGAGCATCGCGGGGCGGCGGATTTGGGAGGGGATGAGCGAGCCGGAGATTTTTCATCGGCTCGTGACGGGCGAGATTCCGGATCTGCGCGAAGTGGCGCCGGATGCGCCCGAGGCGCTCGCGTGTGTCGTGCGTCGCGCGCTCGCGCCGAAGAAGGACGATCGGTACGCGACGGCGGAGGCGATGCGCGACGAGCTCCTCGCGGCGATCGCACCTCGCGACGACGCGCGCGCGGCGATTGCGCATCACGTGAAGGATGCGTTCGCGGACGAGCTGCGCGAGACGAACGCGATCGTCGCGGGGACAGCGACGGTGACGGCGAGCGCGCGGACGGCCGGCGCGTCCGAGCCGACCGGAACGCTGTCCGCGGCAGCGAAGGCGCCGTCGACGCGTCGTCGCGCGCCGCTCGCGTGGGCCGCCGTCGCCGTCGCGATCGCGGGCGCGGCGACGTTCGCGCTCACGACGCGTCGCACGCCCGCGCCGAGCTCACCCGCGGCCGCGCCTTTGGCTCCGGCGGCGTGCATCGCCGACGAATCGTGCGCTGCCGGCGATCACTGCGGCGAGGACGGAGCGTGTGTCACGCTCGCGCGCGATGGATGCCGCGTGCTCCCCGACGATCTCCCGCGCGCGTCGCGTCCGCTCTACTTCGGCGCGCTGTTCCCGCTCTCCGGTCCGGACGCCGACGCCTACGGCCGCTCGAACGCGCGCGCCGCCGAGCTCGCGGTCCGCGAGATCAACCGACTCGCCGGCGGCGTTCCGTTCGGCGACGCGCGCCGACCGCTCGGGCTCCTTGCGTGCGACGACGCCGCCGACGCCGACGCGCGCGCGCGCTACCTCGCGGATCGCGTCCCCGCAGTGATCGGATTTCGCACGAGCGACGAGGCGCTCGCGTTGTCGCGCGATGTCTTCTTTCCGAAGGGCGTGCTCGCGGTCTCTGCCCTCAACGCGAGCCCGCTCCTCGCGCAGCTTCCGGCTGGCAAGCCGCGCCTCTTCTTCCGCGCGACCGCGAGCGCGATCGCGTTCGCCGCGCCGATCGCGCGCGCCGTCTCCACGATGCTCGCTCCCGAAGCGCGCAAACGCACCGAGCTCGGCGCGACGGATCGCGTGCGCGTCTCGGTCGTGCGAAGCGGGAACGCGACCGGGATCGCGTACGCCGATCAGATCCTGCGCGAGCTCGGGCAGCCGGCGGATCTCGACGTGCAAGAGACCGCGCTGGGTGAGGGGGCAGCCGATGCCGGCAGTGCGCTCTCGGGAGCGATCGACGCGCTCGCGAAGCGCGCGCCGCACGTCGTCGTCGCGATCGGTGACGGCGTGTTCGAAGCGGTGGTGAAGCCGCTCGAAGCGCGCGTCGCCGCGCCGGAAGCGAAGCGCCCGATCTACCTCGTGACGACGCCATGGGAAGACGACGGCTTCCGAGCGTTCGTACGCGCGCGACCGGAGCGGCGTCGTCGGTTCTTCGCGGTGAGCTGGCCGACCTCGCACCGCGCGCTCACCGGCTTCGTCGAGCGTTACCGCGAATCGTTCGGCGAGGTGCTCACGCCGACGACCGCGTCGCCCGGGCCGTACGACAGCGTCTACTTGCTCGCGTACGCCGCCGCGTCGCTCGCTGGAACGCGTGCGACCGGCGCGTCGCTCTCGCGCGGCATCGAGCGCCTCTTGCCGGGCGCGCCGCGCGTCGAGATCGGTCCGAGCGCCGTCGTCTCCGGTCTCGCGACGGTTGCGCGCGGAGAGCGCATCGACCTCGATGGAATCATCAGCCGCTTCGATTTCGATCTCGCGACCGGAGATTCGCCGGTCGACGCCGTGCTCCTCTGCACGACGTACGATCCGGCGACGAAGGCAGTCGACGCGCGCGACGTCGCGATCAAACCGGGCAGGGTCGCCTGCCCTTGAAGCGCGCGCTGCCCGCTCAGCGCGGCGTCGGCGGAATGACGACCGTGTTGATCGGCTTGACGCTCTCGCCGGCCGGGTACCCGTAGCTCACCGCTTGCGTATACGGGACGTCGCCGGTCTCGTGCGTCCCCCAACCCCAGACGGTCAGCCCGAACGTCGCGTCGCTGTGCACCTCGTGACGCCCGTTGTCGCACGTCCCCTGCTTCGCGAAGTTGTGGCGCACGAGATCGAAGCGCGTGTACTCGTAGCTCCCCGACGAGCCGACCGGCTGCCATCCCGTGAGCACGCCCGCGCAATCGAGCGTCACGTCCTTGAACGTTCCGTCGTTCGCCTTGGCGCGCACGAAGACGAGGTTCGTCTCCGGGTACGTCGGATCCGTGAAGAATACATACGACGCGAGGTACTGCTTGCCCGGCACGACGTTCACGAACTCGGCGTCGCCGACGCAGCCTTCGGCGCCGGAGTTGATCGCGCCGACCGTGCTGCAGCCGGTCATGTAACTGCCGACGTAGAACGGATGCTTGTCGTCTTGGCTCTTCACGACGAACGGACCGGGCGAGTTGAACTTCACGACTTGCCCGGCGCTCAGCGTCGTCGGCGCGCCCGCGGGGGCGGCCGGCTCGTACGTGAGCGTCGTCCCGTCGAGGAGCCCCATGATGCGCCACGGGACCGACTCGTTCTGTCCGTCGATGCGGCTGCGGTAACGGACGGCGACGTACTCGCTGCCGAGCGCTTGCACCGGCGGGATCTGCTGGTGCGACGAATCGCAGTACGACACGCTCACGTCGACGTTGAAGCACGCGGCGCTCGACCACATGCCGATCGGCTTGTCGCTCTGGATCGGGCTGCCACTCAGCTCGGCAGGCTGCGCGAACTGGAGCACCTGCCCCTTGTTGATCGTGTACGTGCGCGGCGTGTTCGCGGCCGTGCCCGGGACGCCGGTGCCGCCGGTGATCGCGACGATCGGATTGATCGTGATCTTCGTCATGTCTTCTTGCGCGACGAGCTGAATCGACGGCGGCGCGTTGGTGACCGTGCTCATCGGGAAGCCGTTGAACGCGACGTAGTTCGTGTCCCACGCCGACGTCGGGAGGAGGAGCGTCGCGCTGGTGATCGCGCTCGTGCCGCCGCCGTACGGATAGATGTCGTACGCGACGACGGGCGCCGACGCGACGATGTGGAACGCGTCGCCGATGACGGTGCCGCTGACGTTCGTGCCGGTGTGCGGAGCGACCGCGCCGCCGATGCCTGCGCCGGTCGTCGGGCACGAGAAGCCGCCGCCGTTCGAGAGGAAGAGAACCGCGACCTCGCCCGGCTGGATCGCGTTGTTCGTGAGCGGCGCGTACGTGAGCGCCTGCCCGCTGCCCGACGGCACGCGCGCGAACGCGGCGGTGCTCGGGTACGTCGTCGCGCCGATGCCGACGGTGAGTGTCACCGGAGCGTTCCACGTGTTCGCAACGAAGACGGCGTAGCAACCGCCGCCGTACTGCGAGCCTTCGGGTTGGACGGAGTAGTAGTCGCAGCCGATGGTGCTCTTGTTCGCCTTCGCGGAGTCGCACGCGGGGACGCACGAGGTGCCGGAGCAGCCCTGATCCATCGGGCACGTCATGATGACGTGGTTGTTGCAGTCGACCACCGAGTGGAGATCGCTCGAGCAGTGCGTGGCGCAGCTGCCCCCTTCGCCGGAGTCGCCGAACTTGATCACGTCGTCGGTCGCGTCGTCGCCGCCGCCGCCGTCGGCCAAGCTGGCGTCGTCTCCGGCGTCATCGCCGCCGAAGTTGCTGCCGTTGTTCGATCCGCCGCACGACATGGCGACGAAGGCGCTCGCACCGAGCATGGCGACCGCGAAGACTGCGTAGTTGGCTCTCATCTCGTTATGACTCCCGAAGAAGATACGGACCCGGGAGGTCTGAACTGCCCCCACGGCGGTGCGAAAGGGTGTCACGGGAGCGCGCAACCGGTACGGAAAAATGCGCTGGGACGAGAAGGAGACCTCCCCGGCGTAGCGGATCGCTGGCGCCCTGGCGGTTCAAATCGCTTTTTTCCGCACCGTGCTAGGTCGCGGACATCGAGGTCGATGTCGCGGACGTTGAGGTGATGTTCCGGACATCGTCGCGTAGCTCCCGGACATCGTCGGGTAGGTCCGGAACGTCGTTCACTCGGTCCGCGAGCATGGACCCTGTGCTAAGCCCCTCCCGCCATGGACCAGACCCTCCTCCGCAGCTACCTGGCGACGGTCTACGAGCTACCGACGCCCAACGGACCGATTCGCGCTTCGCTCGACGGCGACATCGTCAACGA
This sequence comes from Polyangiales bacterium, assembly GCA_038209335.1. GTDB lineage: Bacteria > Myxococcota_A > Polyangia > Polyangiales > Polyangiaceae > JBBQXV01. Next base: position 11,577 of record JBBQXV010000221.1, read on the forward strand.
CGCGTCGACGCTCCCCGAGCTCCTGACGAAGTCGTTCGCGATCCTCACCGCGTACAATCCGCGCTCGATGCTCTTGCCGCGCAAGGTCAACGATGGCCGTCACATCGTCATGCGCGACATGCTCATCCTCGGCGTCTACCGCGTCGAAGCGTGCGTCGGCTTCGAAGAGGATCCCGAAGGGACGTGGCGCGAGCCGTCGTGGCTCGTGCACTCGATGGATCGCGACGAGGCGATCGCGTTCGGGCGTGTCTTCCGGCAAAACACGATCATCATGTGCAAGAACGCGCGGCCCGAGCTCATCGTGACCGACCCGACAGCGGACGACGTCGGCAAGACGATCGTGGGCAACTGGCGTCTGCGGAGCTGACGTTGCGTACCCCGCGTGCGCTCGGCCGACACGCCGTGGACGTCGCCGAGCCCGTCTAGCGCTTCTTCGCGCGTAGCTTGTAGACGATCGTCGCGACCGCGAGCAGCGGTGCGAACGCGATCGTCCAGAGGAGCATGTAGATCCCCGCGCCGACGAAAACGGCGAAGAGGATCGCGTCGGCGAACGTCGCCGCGTGCGGTTCGTCGACGCGGAGCTCGCGACGAAGATCGCCGACGGTGCGATCGAGCAGCGCGTCGCTCCACTCGCCGCCGTAGAGGTTCTCGCTGTGGCGACCGCGCACGAACGCGCGCCACAACGAGCGCGGCGCGAGGACGATCCCGAACGCGCTCGCGCTCACGTTCAGAAACCACGCGGCGAAGTGATCGCGGCAACCGCTGCCGAGCTCCCACGCGCCGATCAGCGACTCGCCGGTGAGCGTCGTCGCATACCCGGTCACGAGGTGATGCACGTCGTGCAGTCGCACGGAGCGGACGCGCGACGCCGTGTTGCGAATGAGAAACTCCGCGGGCCCGACCTTTACCGGCACCCAAGTTTCGTCGTAGCCGCCGTTCGCGCCGAAGCCGTTCGTCTCGAAGTAGACCGCGCGCGCGGCGCCGATTGTGGACGATGCGTCGTACATGGGCACGCGAGAGAAATAGGGGCGATTGTTCCGCGCGGAAAGAGCTTACGCTCGCGGACGTGAGCCTCGAGAGTCGTGCCGCCGCGATGGGGTTGGTCATGGTCGCCGCGGCGAGCGGCGCCATCTATGCCGCGCACCTGACGCCGAAGAAGCCGCGCCACTTCGACGCCATCCGCGCGATGGTCCCGATGCGTGACGGCGTGAAGCTCGAGACGGTGGTCTTCGTCCCGAGGCAGACGCACGCGCCGCTTCCGATGCTCATCAAGCGCACGCCGTACGGCGTCGCGGAGAAGGACGACGACGAGCCGGATCAAGACACGCTGCGCGAGCTCATCGCCGACGGCTACGTCTTCGTCTACCAAAACATCCGCGGGCGATTCAAATCCGAAGGGACGTTCGAGATCGATCGCCCGCTCCGCGATCCCGGCGACGAGAACGGCACCGACGAAGCGACCGACGCCTACGACACGATCGAATGGCTGGTCCACAACGTCCCGAACAACAACGGCCGCGCGTGCCTCCGCGGCGTTTCGTACGACGCCTGGACCGCGGTGCTCGCGCTCGCGTTGCCGCACCCGGCGCTCAAATGCATCAGCGAGCAGGCGTCGCCGAACGACATGTTCGTGAACGACGACATCCACCACAACGGCGCGTTCCGGCTGTCGGTGAGCTTGGAGTACGCGGCGCTGATGGAGACGAAGAAGGACGAGTTCAAGGAGTTCGACTTCGATCGGAAGGACACCTACGACTGGTACCTGTCGCTCGGATCGCTCGCGCACGTCGACGAGCGGTACGTCCACGGGACGTTGCCGTCGTGGGAGGACTACGTCGCGCATCCGAACCGGGACGACTTCTGGAAGAAGCGGGCGACCGCCGAGCGATTGCCGAAGTCGACGGTGCCGAACCTGAACGTCGCGGGCTGGTGGGATCAAGAAGACTTGGTCGGGCCGCTCGACATCTACGCGAAGCTCGAAGAGAGCGACTCGAAGCACCTCAACTACCTCGTCGTCGGACCGTGGAACCACGGCGGTTGGTTCGCAGCCACCGGGCGCAAGCTCGGCGTGGTCGACTTCGGCAGCGACACCGCGAAAGAGTTTCGCGTGCTGCAAGCGCGGTGGTTCGCGCATTGGCTTCACGATGCGCCGCTCGATCTTCCCGAGGCGACGATCTTCGAGACGGGGAGCAACCGTTGGAGAAAGCTCGATCGCTTTCCGCCCGCAACGGGCATCACGAAGAAGAAGCTCTATTTTCGCGCAGGCGGTGCGCTCTCGTTCGATCCGCCGACCGAGAGCGACGCCGACGGCTTCGATAGCTACGTCTCGGATCCGGCGAACCCGGTGCCGTACCGGCCGCGACCGATCACGACGTCGAACGACGAGTGGCGCGAGTGGCTCGTGCAGGACCAGCGCTTCGTCGAGCATCGCACCGACGTGCTCACGTGGAAGACCGACGTGCTCGATCACGACGTCGTCGTCCTTGGCGACATCATGGCCGAGCTCCAAGCGTCGACGTCGGGCACCGACAGCGACTTCATCGTCAAGCTCATCGACGTCTACCCCGACACGAAGCTCGAGAAAGACGCCGGCGCCAACGTGCCCGATCTTCGCGGCTTCGAGCTCATCATTGCGTGCGACGTCCTTCGCGGCCGCTTTCGAAACGGCTTCGAGCGACCGGAGCCGATCGTTCCGAACGCGGTGACCAAGTTCGCGATCGATCTTCACCCCAACGCGCACGCCTTCCTCAAAGGGCATCGCATCATGGTGCAGGTGCAGAGCACCTGGTTCCCGCTCATCGATCGCAACCCGCAGAAGTTCGTCGACAACATCTTCAAGGCGGACGACGCCGACTTCATCAAGGCGACGCAGCGCGTGTTTCGATCGCGCGCGTCGGCGTCGGGGATCGTTTTGTCGGTGGCGAACGACTGAGCGCGTCGCGCTACGGCGCGTCTTTCGCGCAGCGGAAGCCGAGCATGACGATGCGAAATTGCACCCCGTGATGCACGCGGTTCGTCGAGCGGAGACCATCGGCGGGAAAGTTGAACGCGCCGCCGCGTATCGAGTGCTCGCACTCGTTCGGGATCGGATTCGAACCGGTGAAGCCTTGCCGTCCTTCGTTGCGAAGCTTGTCTTGCGCGACGATGATCTCGAAGCACGTCCCGGGCTTTCCCTGTGGCGCGCCGGGGCGCGTGTACGCGAACGGATCGTACTCGTCCTCCATCCACTCCCAGAGGTTGCCCGCGAGATCGTCGTGACCGTACGGACCGCGTCCCGCAGGGTGCGTGCCGACGTCGTCGGTCGACTGTCCGTTGTTCGGTCCGAGCGCGCGACTGAACACCGTGCGCTCGGGCGTCGGCGGATCGTTGCCCCACGGATAGCGCCGACCGTCGGTGCCGCGCACCGCGCGCTCGAACTCGGCTTCGCGCGGCAAGCGCTTCTGCTTCCACCCGCAGTACGCCTTCGCGTCGTTCCATCCGACGCCGTTGACGGGATGCTTCGGGAGCGACGAACCGGGGAAGCTCGCGCGCACGGTTTGGGATTTCGCTTTGCAGATCGATGCGGCGACGCACGCATCGTATTGCTCGTGCGTGACCTCGGTCTTGTCGAGGTAGAACGCGGCGAGCGTGACCGTGTGCGCGGGGTGCTCGTCTTCTTCGCCGCCTTTGTCGGCGCCCATGGTGAAGGCGCCGGCGGGGACGAGGAGCATGTCGTCGGGGGCGTTGGAGGGCGGGGGGGCGCCGGCGTCGTCGGTCGAGGGCGAAGGCGAGGGCGAAGGCGAAGGTGAGGGCGAGGGCGAGGGCGAGGGCGAGGGCGAGGTCGAGGTCGAGGTCGAGGGCGAAGTCGAGGGCGAGGGCGAGGGGGACGACGAGTCGCGGCTGCAGGAAAGAAGAGCGGTGGACGCGACGAGCGCGAAGAGGGCCGCACGGCGAGGCATGACGGGCCGATCTCTACACGATCTCGTGGCACGAATAGACTTCCAACAGTATGAATTGCCGCAGCCATG
>JBBQXV010000222.1:0-15557 GCA_038209335.1 Polyangiales bacterium
CATGTCGATGATCGCCGGGAGCGGATCCGCGACGTCGTAGTTGTCGACGTTCCACATGCCCGTCGTCGAGAACTTCGCCGTGCCGCACGCGCCGCCCGTGCACGTCGGAGCGAGCCACGCATACCCGTAGTGCGTCGCGAAGACGCGCCCGCCCTGGTTCGTGTACCCCTCCATGTTGGCGCGCGACGCAGCCGGCTTGTTGTTGAGGTACTCGTTCCCCTCGCACGGCAAGAGCACGATGTCGTATTTGAGGAGCTGCTGAACGTCACCCCACAGCGTCGTCGCCGACGGCGTCCCGCCCGCGACCATCGTTCCACCCGTCGCTTGGTAGTAACGAATGCGCCCGTTGCCCGACGGGATCGTGAACTCCGCGTTGTCGATCCCGATCTTCTGCAAGAGGCACTCGAACGGATCCGCGCCGCCCGTCGCGATCGCCATGAGCGGAATGTCGCCCTCGGCTTTGTTCTTCGGAAGACGCGCGACCGTCTTGGGCACGGGTGTGTCGACGCACTGAGCGACCGACGGGATGACGACCTGCCGCCGCCACTTTCCGATTTGGAAGACGAGCGGGATGTTCGCGCCGACCGGCACGTTCTCGAGCGTGAAGCTTCCGCTCGCGTCGGTGATCGTCGATACGACCGGCGAGCCCGACGCCAGGGCCCCGCACTTGTCGCACGTCGCGCCGTCTTTGAACGGTTGCACCGGCGAGTTCGGCACGTAGACGATGACGTTGTAGAGAGGATCGACGCCGGCCGGATCGTAGACCTTGCCGCTGAGCGTCGTCTTCCCGCCGCCGGTGCACTGCACCTGTTGGCATTGGAGGTTCACGCACGCCGGCGTTCCGCCGTCGCCGAAGACGAGGCCGCCTTCGTTGTCGACGAATCCGCCGTCGCCGGTGGTGCCGCCGCCGTCGTCGCCGTTTCCATTTCCGAACTCGGAGGCATCTCCGCTGCCGCCGCAGCCTTGCGACCACGCGAACACGGCGACGGAGGCAGCGAGGACGACCGGTATCGACAGCTGTCGCATGGCGAGAACCTCCACAAGAAAGAATGGCCGCCATCGACGTTTCCATCAACGTCGACTTGACCTTCGCCATGCACGTTTCGTGCGCATAGGTATGGAGACCTGCGCAGCGCGCGACGCGTCTAGTTTCGCCGCGGAATCACGCGATCGGCGCGACGAATCCCGCGGTGCGGGCCTGTGCCGACCTGAAGCTCTCAGCCCTCAGGTGATCACTCGGTTGGCGATCACTTCGGCGGCGGCGGCTTCGGCGGATCGCTGTCCTTCTGAATGCAGGACGACAGATCGAAGAGCATGAACTCGAGCGCCTTTTGCTGCGGCGTGAAGGTGTTGCTCGTGCACTCGGTCGGGAACGCAGGGCCTGCGCCCGATCCCGCGACGTGAAAATCGCTGAAGAGGACCTTGCCGCACTGCTGATCGTCCGGCAGCCCGACCGGCGTGTTGAACGTGTAGTGCATGAGCGAATTCTGCGCGGGCGCGTACATCCAGCGGAGCGACGGCGCGTTGACCGACGTCGCGTTGTAGCGGACGTCGTTGATCGTGAGCTGTCCGTGCGTCGTCGACGCGCCGACCGTCACGAGCCAATCGGCGAACGCCGCGCCCTTGGGGAAGGTGGTGTCGATCGTCGCCGCGACGCCCGAGCTCGGATAGTTGATCCACGGAGACGCGAGCTCGTCGTGGAAGACGGCGGTGTTGACCCACGGATCGGTCGCGCCCGGCGTCACGATCTTCGGATCGATCCAATAGTAGTGATAGTGCGTCGTGAAGAGACGCCCGCCCTTGTTGGCGTAGTCGACGACGTTGTTGATCGATCCCTGCGGCTTCTCCGACGGCACCTCGGAGCACTCGCACGCGTTGATCTGAATGTCGTACTTCGCCATCGTCGCCGCGTTCGCCCACAGGTTCGTCGCGGTGGACGTCGAGCCGGTGATCTGCGAGCCGCCGCTCCCCTGGAAGAGGTGGACGCGCCCGGTTCCGTTCGGAGCAGTGAACTCGCTGTCCGCGATGCCGATGTTGCGGAGCAAGCACTCGAACGGATCGCAGCTGCCGGTCGTGATCGCGATGCGCGGGATGTCGCCTTCGGACTTGTCCTTCGGCAGGCGCGTCTGCTGCTTGTCGGTGAGCGCCGTGACGGAGCACGACGCGACGTTCGGGATCGTGATCTGGCGGCGCCACTTCCCGATCTGCATGACGAGCGGGATGTTCATGCCGGTCGGGACGTTCTTCAGAGAGAACTTGCCGTCGGATCCCGTGAGCGTCGTCACGACGGGCGAGCCGGTCGTGAGCGCGCCGCACTTGTCGCAGGTGATCCCCTCGGTGAACGGATCGGGCTTCGTGTTCGGGACGTAGACGATGACGTTGTAGAGCGGGCTCTTCGCGCCAGGATCGTAGACGGTGCCGGTGACGGTGGTCTCGGAGCCGGGCGCGCAATGATCGATCTGGCACTGGAGGTTCACGCACGCCGCCGTCGGGCCGTCGCCACCGTCGCCGAAGTTCGGGATGTCGCTGTCGTCGCCGCTCCCGTCGTCGCCGCCGTCGCCGCTGCTGCCGTCCTTGCTGTCGTCGCCGCCGAAGTTCGATCCGTTGCCCGTGCCGCCGCAGCCGGCGCCGGTTCCAACGCCGAATGTGGTCGCTGCGAGAGCGAGCGGCGCGATGATGAGAACGGTCGAAATTCGGATCTTGCGCATGGGGGAAGCTCCTGAATACGCGGGTCGCGCGGGCATACTGGCTCCAAATGCTTTAGGTCGCAATGATCAACAAATGATCGGTTCGCATGCGATTTTTCCGTAGGCTTGCGCGCGGTGCGCGTCGGCACCGCGTGGAGGCGACTTGGGCGACGAGAAAACGGGCCGGCGTGGAACGTTGCGAGCGCTCGCGGTTCTGAGCGGCGCCGCGGCGTGCGGCGCGATCGCAGCGCCTGGCGTGAAGATGTTGGTCGCGCCAGCGTCGGGCGCGGCGAGCGGTGCGGCGCGGTGGCTTCGCGCAGCGCGCTTCGATTCGCTCGAAGAGGGCGTTCCGAAGCGGGTCGCGATGATCGCCGACGCGCGCGACGCGTGGACCATCGAGCGACAGAAGGAGCTCGGCGCCGTGTGGCTCGTTCGGCGAGGCGCTGCGGTCGAGTGCTTCAGCGCGACGTGCCCGCATCTCGGTTGCACGATCGGTCACGACGCGACGAGCGGCTTCTTCTGCCCGTGCCACGACTCCGGCTTCGCGAAGGACGGCGCGCGCGTGACCGGTCCATCACCGCGCGGGCTCGATCGCTTGCAGACGCGCGTCGTCGACGGCGCCGTCGAGGTCGACTTCCACAGGTACCGTCAGGGAATTCCGGAGCGGGTCGAGCTCGGATGATGGCGAAGCTCGGTGATTGGCTCGACGTACGTATCGGACATCGCGCGGCGATCGCGCGTTGGCTCGATCATCCGCTCGCGGGCGGCGCGAGCTGGGCTTCGGCGATCGGCGGCGCGCTCGTCTTCACGTTCGTTGTCCTCGCACTGACGGGCGTCTTGCTGATGACGTCGTACGCGCCGACACCGCAAGCGGCGTGGGCGAGCGTCCACTACGTCACGCATTCGCTGCCGGGTGGATGGCTCGTGCGCGGCGTTCATCACTTCGCGTCGGACGCGATGGTCGTCCTCGTCGGCGCGCACCTCGCGCACACGATCGCCGTCGGCGCGTACAAGAAGCCGCGCGAGGTCTGGTTCTGGCTCGGGCTCGCGCTCGCGGGGCTCTTGCTCGCGTCGGCGATCACCGGGCACGCGCTGCCGTGGGATCAAAAAGGGTATTGGGCGCGGCGAGTCGAGTCCGGGATCATCGGGATGGCGCCGGGGATCGGCGGGTTCATCCAACAGATGATCCAAGGCGGTCCCGACTTCGGCGCGCTCGGGCTCGCGCGGATGCACGCGGCGCACGTCGCGATCCTGCCTGCGCTCGTCGTCGTTCTCTTTTGGCTGCGCGGCTCGATCGCACGAAAGATCGCGTCTGCCGGCGATGTGAAGGCGAGCGATCCGTACGCGAAGCAGCTCGCGCGCGATCTCGTCGTCGCGCTCCTCGTGCTCGTCGTCTGCGTCGTGCTTGCGCGACGCGCGCACGGCGGACCGCTCGACGCGCCCGCCGATTCGTCGAGCGATTATCCGGCGCGCCCCGAGTGGTTTCTGATGTCGCTCTTTCGGCTGCGGAAGTTCTTCCACGGCGCGGGCGAGTTCTGGGGAACCGCCGTGCTGCCGCAGCTGCTCGCGCTCTACGTCGCCGCGCTGCCGCTCCTCGATCGCAAGCCGGGCGTGCGGCTCGGCGTGCGCGCGCCGATGCTCGCGCCGGTCGTGCTCGCGGCGATAGGCGCCGCGGCGCTCCACGTGATGGCCGTGCAGCACGACGCCGGCGACGCCGACTACGCGAAGGCGCGCGCGAAGGCCGACACCCAAACCGAGCTTGCCAACCGCGCCGCGTTTGCGGGCGTTCCGCCGACCGGACCGCTCGACATGCCCGAGCTTCGCGGACGACAGCTCTTCGAGAAGAGCTGCGCGAGCTGCCACGTGCTCGGCGATCTCGGCGATCCGAAGAAGGCGACCGCGACGAGGCTCGACGGATGGGGAACGGAGGCGTGGCTCGTCGCGATGCTCCACGATCCGGACGCGCCCGAGCATTTCGGGAAGACGCCATACAAAGAGATCATGCCGTCGATCGATGCGCCGGCGCCCCCCGCGAAGCCGATGGTGACGCGCGCGGAGCTCGAGGCGGTCGCGCTCTTTCTCGCTGCGCAAGGCGACGAGCCAACGGAGCCGGCGCGCGTCGCCGACGCGACGAAGGTGGTGCTCGGCGCGACGATCGTCCGAGAGCGATGCACGACGTGCCACCTCTATGACGGCAAGGGCGACGACGAAGGGAGCGGCACCGCGCCAGAGCTCGTGCACTACGGATCGATCGCGTGGACGCGCGCGCAGATCGCGAACCCCGCGACCGCGACGACGTACCGCGACAAGGCGGCCGGCGAGCTGGGGAGCAAAGGGCACATGCCGCGCTTCGACCTCGAGATGTCGAGCGCGGACATCGAGCTGCTCGCGCGATGGACACGCGAGCACGCGCGAGCGTCGGCGAAGAAGTAAGGCCGATTCGTTCCTCAGCGCAGCGCGATCTCGGTCGCTCGCGCCGCACCTCGCACGAGATCGACCGCGCGATACCCGAGCCCATGATCGGCCGCCGTCGCGTCCCACGGCAGCGGCGCGCGTTTCGGCACCGAGCCCGGCGCCGGCAACGGGAAGACGAGCGAGCGCGCGGAGTGATGCGCGATGCGCCCCGTCGTGTGGTGATGCTCCTGGTGGATGTGCCCATAGAACACCGTCACGTTCTCGTGCGCCGAGAGGATCTCGATCGCGCGCGCGCCGTCGCTCGTGGCCCATTCCCAATCCGGGTAGAGATCGAAGAGCGGCCGATGCGTCAAGACGACGACGGGCGCCGACTTCGGCAGTCGCGCCAGATCCGCGGCGAGCCATTCGAGCTGCGCCGGGCCGAGCGTCGCGTAGGCCTCGGAGACGTTGTCGAGCGCGACGAAGTGAATGCCTTTGTGATCGAACGCGTAGTGCTTCAGGCCGAACACCTCTTTGTACGCCTCGCCGTGATCCGGCATCGCGTCGTGCTCTCCCGGCAGAAAATGCACGTTCTTCACCTTGAGCTTCGCGACGATCTCGCGAAACTGCGCCATGCGCGCACGCCGCTCTTTCGGATCGTCCGTCATGTGCGTGAGGTCGCCCGTGAAGACGATGAAGTCGGGAATCTTCGGCGATGCGTTGATGGTCGCGACGGCCTTCTCGAGCGTCGCGTCGGCCTCCGGATTCGGCGCGCCGCGAAAGCCCCAGTGCGTATCGGTGAGCTGGAGGAAGAAGAAGTCGTCGGCGGGGGGCGGCGCGTTCAGAGCGGTCGCGTTCGGAGCGGCCGCGACGGGCGTCGCGCGTGACGCGCACCCCGTGAGACCGGATGCGAAGACGACGCCGCCGACGCCGACGAGCTCGAGGAAATCACGACGGTTCGGTTTCTCGTTCATGCCGATTCGAACGAACCTGGGCGCAAACCGTTCCAACTTTCGGTTTCGACCGTGACCATGGAACGATCGAGAAGCCTGGTTCGTTTTGCGTCTACGATCCGAACCATGCCGAGCGCGAAGCGGGCGAGCGCGTCGATCGCCGAAGAGGCGCTCGTTCACCTCGATGCGCTCTACAACTTCGCGCGCTACCTGACCGGCAGCGCGAGCGAAGCGGAGGACCTCGTGCAGGAGACGTACGCGCGCGCCCTCGGAAACGACTCGCAGTTCGTTGCGGGGACGAACCTTCGCGCGTGGCTCTTCCGAATCCTGAAGAACCTCTTCTTGGACGGACGGCGTCGGGCGAAGGTGTCGCCGATCGTCGCAGGCGCGGAGGTGATGGATGCGTCGTCGCTCGGAGGCGATCCGGATCGCGAGCCGTTGCGCGGCGACGAAGAGCTCGAGCTCTTGCGCGGCGTCGTCTCCGAGGACATCGGCGCGGCGCTTCTCGCGTTGTCGCCGGACGCGCGGACGATCGTGCTGCTCGATCTCGAAGGGCTCACCGAGAGCGAGCTCGCGAGCGTGCTCGGCTGCGCGCTCGGTACGGTGAAATCCAGGCTCGCGCGCGCACGCGCCGCGCTTCGCGAGAGCCTTCGCGACTACTCGAAGGGATGACGATGGACTGCGCCGAAGCCCGAACCCACATGCTCGACGCGCGCCGCGGGACGATCGCGCGCGAGCTCGCGAGCGCGTTCCGCGTGCACCTCGACGGCTGCGAAGCGTGTCGAAACGAGGACACGGCGGACGCCGCGCTCTCCGCCGCGTTGGAGCGGTTGCCGAAGCTGACGGCGCCGCAATCGCTGCGCGCGGACGTCGTTGCACGTCGAGCGTCCGCGCCGCGCCGCGTCCAAGCGTCGCCGGAGCTCGCGCGTTCGTCGCGCGCGACACGCGTGATGGTCGCGCTCGCGTTCGTCGCGGCTGTCGCGGCTGCCGTCTTCCTCGTGGGTCGCCGCCGGACCCCCACCGACGCGATCGTCGCCGAAGCGGTGAACGATCACCTTCGCGTCCTCTACGGCGAGCACCTCGTCGAGATCGAAAACGGCGGCATGCACCAAGTGAAGCCGTGGTTCGCCGGCCGGCTCGATTTCGCGCCCGTCGTTGCGTTCTCCGGCGACGACGACTTTCCGCTTCAAGGAGGTTCCGTCGCGTACTTCATCGATCGCAAGGCGGCGGCGTTCGTCTTCAAGCGTCGCCTCCACGTGATCACGCTCTTCGTGTTTCGCGCCGCCGGGCTCCCGTGGCCCGCGTCGGGCGGCGAACGAATGGGGCGCGTGACGGCGCGCGCGGAGACGTCGCGCGGGTTTCACACGCTCACATGGCAGGATGGCGATCTCGGCTACGCGCTCGTTTCGGACGTCGACGCACGCGAGCTGACGCAGCTCGGCGAACGGGTCGCCGGCACGCGCTGAGCTCGCTCGACTCCCTTGCGCACGCGCGTGCGGATGCGCAGACTTGCCGCATGAGCAAGTCGCGCCAAGAGGTGCTGGCGGAGTCGCAGCGCAAAGGGACATTGGTCGCGGTCGCGACGGCGGCGACGGTCGGGCTCGGTGTCTTGGTGAGTCTCCCGATCGCGGCGGTCGCTGCGGTGCCGACGGCGTTCTTCGGTTGGCGATGGTGGAAGCATCGCGCGAAGAACGGCATCAAGTTCTAGCCGTCGTCGCAGCGGAAGCGCGTCGCGACCCGCGCGATGCGGACCCACGGCCCCTCTTCCGGCATGTCACCGGAGTTGACGAAGCTCGCGTAGTGAGCTTGCTTTAGAGGGTATGGCCGCCCCGACAAAGCAGCAACGCGGGTTGGCACTTGCCGTTCGCGCAGGGCCGTGGCGCGCGATCGAGGCGGTGGGCGAGGGGGCGACGTCGGTCGTCTGGCGCGCGGAGCATGTGGAGAGCGGGGCGCGCGCGGCGCTGAAGATCGCGAAGGCAGGGGAGTCGCTCACGAGCGAAGCGGAGGTCGTCGCGCGCCTCGGACGGCGATGGGGCCCCGCGCTCCTCGACGTCGGCGCCGGGTACGTCGCGATGGAGTGGACGGAGGGCCGTGCGCTCGCGCCTTCGGAATTGAAGAAGACGGATCGCGAGCGCGTCGCGGCGATCGTCGCGCATGGCGTCGCGCGCGCGCTCGAAGAGCTCCACGCGGCGGGCGTTCGGCACGGCGACGTGAAGCCTGCGAACGTCGTCCTTACAGGCACGAAGCCGCGTCGCGATGCTGCGGACGATCGGGGAGCTTCGCTGATCGATCTTGGGCTCGCGAGCGATCTCGGCGCTTCGACGTTGCGCGGAGGGACGCCGCGGTACCTTCCGCCCGAGGCACGCACGCTCGATGATCCGGGGCCGCCGGGAGATCTGTGGGCGCTCGGGATCGTGCTGGCGGAGACGCTCGACGCCGATGTCGCGACGGCCATCGATCCGCGTGATGCGTGGACGACGCGCGCGGTGCGCGACGACGAGAGCGAGATCGCGCGATGGATCGACGCGCTGCTCGCGCTCGGTCCGGGCGGGCGACCGAGCGCGGAGTGGATCGCGGCGCGCGCGTCGCGATTTCTCCGGCTGCGCGAAGACGCGGGCGAAGCGGCGCTCGCGGGCGTGGCGCGGGTGAAGCGCGCGTACCTCGCGGTGCGTGGGCGCGAGCTTCGAGCGGCGGCGGAGGTGAGCGATGCGATCACCGGCGTCGCGCGTGCGTGGCTCGACGAGGCGCTCGCGCTCGCGACGAAGCTTGGCGCGGCGGGGAGCGCGTCGCGCATCGAGGCGATGTCGGCGATGTCGCGGGCGCGGTGGCTCGTCGCGCTCGTCGGACCGAGCGCGGCGGCGTGGCCGGTCGACGCGCGCTCGGAAGGGGACCTCGCGGATCGCCTCGTCGCGCTGGCGAAGGTGCGCGCGCCGACCACGTGGACGCTCGACGACGTGACGTCGAACGCACCGACCGCGATCGCGAGCGTGCGTGCGTGGGACGGAGACGAGCCGCTCGAGCGCGTGGCGACGTTGGCGCGTGAGCTCGCGCGTGCGCGTCCGAAGGCGGCGGCGATCGCGACCGCGGAGGATGCTGCGCTGCGCGGCGAGGCGCCCGTGTCGCTGGCGCTGGCGCTCGCCGAGGCGTTGATGCGCGGTGGAGAAGCGGGACGTGCGTGGGCGGCGCTCGCGCGCGTGGAGGGGCCGGAGGTCGACGCCCTTCGCGCGGAGATCGCACGACGGCGCGGCGATCGCACGGAGGCTGCGCGCGCCGCGACATGCGCGATCGAGACCGGCGACGACGCCGTGCGTTCGCGCGCGCGCGCGACGTTGGCCAGGCTCGCGTGGGACGACGGCGACTACGATGGCGCAGAGCGTGCGCTCGAAGGTACGCGCGGGGCGGCGGCCGCGGAGGTGCATGCCCTCGTCGCGTATGCGCGCGGTGCGTACGACGCGGGTCTGCGGATCGTCGAGGAGTCGCTGGCCGAGGCGCGCGACGCCGATGCGAGCGCGCGTCTCGAAGCGACGCGTGGCCTCCTCGAGCACGCGCGCGGACGCGCGACGGAGAGCGCGCGGGCGCTCGGGCGCGCGGTCGAGATCGCGACGCGCGCCGGTGCGATCGTCGACGAAGCGACGTACCTGACGACCGAAGCCGCAGCGGCGACCGATGCGGGCGACGTGGCGCTCGCGCTCGCGTCATCGTCGCGCGCCGCGCTCTTGTGGGAGCGGCTCGGACGTCGCGGCGATGCGGCGCGTGCCTGGCTCGCGCGTGCGGGGGCGCTCGCGACGATCGGCGCGGTGCACGCGGCCGACGAGGCTGCAGACGAAGCGCGAGTGCGTGCGCTCGACGTGGGAGATCGTCGCGCGGCGGCGTTCGCGCGGTGGGCGCACGTCGAGGTGAGGCCGGCAGGCGATGCGCGCGCCGCGGACGAAGCGCGCGCCGCCGACGCGGAGCTCGGTGCGGCCGCGTCGCTCGAAGATCGCGCGCGCGCCGCGGCGCGGCTCCTCGTTTGGGCACCTGCGGCGATCGACGACGCGCGCGTCGAGGCGACCGACGCGGCGATCGCGACGACGAGCTCACCTGCGCGATGGGAGTGGTGGGGCGCGCGCGCGATCGCGCGGATCGCGGGGCGGGGCGGCGCGGATCACGCATCGATCCTCGCCGCGCTCGCCGCGCTCGTCGACGTCGGAGCTCCGCTAGGATCGCGCGGCCCCGCGCTCGATGCCGCCGCGCGTCTCGCCACCGAGCACGCCGATGGAGACGCCGCGCGCCGCTTCGAGATGGCTCGCCGCGCCGCCGCGCGTCTCCTGCACGACGGCACACCGCTCGCGTGGCGCGCGTCGCTCGCCGGCGTCGGTTGGGCGCGCGCTGCAGCGCTCGAATCGCCGGACCTCACGTTCGCCCCCGCGCAGATCGCGCAGCTCGAGTCGATCGTCCGCTCGCTCGGCGCGCGCGATCGTCTTCGTCCGCTGCTCGAACAAGTCCTCGACACGATGGTCCTCTGGACCGGCGTCGAGCGAGGCCTCCTTCTCCTGCGCGCGCCCGACGGCCGCCTCGTCCCGCGCGCCGCGCGCAACCTCGCGCGTCGCGATCTCGTCGGCGATCAGCTCGCGCTGTCGCAAGGGATCGCGCGCCGCGCGATGGAGACCGGCGACGCCGTCATAGCGACCGATGCGTTCTCGACCCTCGGCGACATGCACGCGTCCGTACATGCCCTCAAGCTCCGCAGCGTCCTCGCCGTCCCGCTCATTGCGCGCGGCGAGACGCTCGGCGTCGTCTACTTGGACGATCGCGCGCGCAAGGGCGCGTTCGGCGAACGCGAGCTCGCGTGGGTCCGCGTCGTCGCGAGCCAAGCGGCGATGGCGATCGCCGACGCACGCGATCAGGTCCTCTTGAAGCGCGCCGCCCGCCGCGCCGAGCGCGCGCGCCGCGAAATCGAATCGCTCCTCCACGATCGCGAAGCCGAGCTCGACGCCACGCGCGCCGCGCTCGAGATGACGCGCGCCGACGGCGTCACGCGCTACCCCTACGACGCCATCGTCGGAAAGAGCGAGCCGCTCCGCGCGATGCTCAAGCTCGTCGATCGCGTCACGTCGACCGACATCCCCGTGCTCGTCGTCGGCGAATCGGGCACCGGCAAAGAGCTCGTCGCGCGCGCGATCCATTCGAATGGCCCTAGAAAAGCGCGAGCCTTCGTCAGCGAAAATTGCGCAGCGGTCCCCGAGCCGCTCCTCGAGTCGACGCTCTTCGGTCATGTGCGCGGGGCGTTCACCGGCGCGTCGAGCACGCGCGCCGGCCTCTTCGACGTCGCCGACGGCGGCACGCTCTTCCTCGACGAGATCGGCGAGATGCCGCTCTCGATGCAGACCAAGCTCCTCCGCGTGCTCCAAGACGGCGAGGTCCGCGCGGTCGGCGGCGAGCGCACACGCAAGGTCGACGTCCGCGTCGTCGGCGCGACGAACCGCGATCTCGAAGCGATGGTCCTGGCCGGAACCTTCCGCGAAGATCTCTTCTATCGCCTCAACGTGATCACGATCCGCGTGCCGTCGCTCCGCGAACGCACCGACGACATCCCGCTCCTCGTCGCGCACATCCTCGCGAAGCACACCGAAGGGCGCGAGCATCCGCTCAAGGTCGTGCGCGGCGCGATGGAACGTCTCGTCGCGTACCCGTGGCCCGGCAACGTCCGCCAGCTCGAGAACGAGCTCCGCCGCGCGATCGTCCTCGCCGACGATCGCATCGACGTGACCGAGCTCTCCGCGGACGTCGCGCGCGGAGGCCCGAGCGCCGCGCGCGGATCGGGTCACGACTTGCGATCGCGCGTCGACGCTCTCGAAGCGGAGCTCGTCCGCGAAGCGCTCGACAAGACGCGCGGCAACCAGACACGCGCCGCAGAGATGCTCGGCCTCTCGCGCTTCGGTCTGCAAAAGATGATCAAGCGCCTCGGGATCGCCGTCCCGCGTTGACCATCATTCGATGTATGGTCCCTCCTCTTTGGAGGAGTCATGGCCGAGCCGGCCCCGTTCAAACCGTTCATCGCCGACGACCAAAACGTTCGCGAGCTCACCCCCAAGGCCGTCATCATCGGCGTCCTCTTCGGCTTGCTCTTCGGCGCATCGACCGTCTACCTCGCGCTCAAGGCAGGGCTCACCGTCTCTGCGTCGATCCCGATCGCGGTGCTCGCGATCAGCCTCCTCAAGAAGCTCGGCGGCTCGACGATCCTCGAGAACAACATCGTGCAGACGATTGGCTCCGCTGGCGAGTCGATCGCCGCGGGCGTCGTCTTCACGCTCCCCGGTTTTCTCTTCCTCGCGAAGGATCCCGCGGCCGGTGTCAGCGTCGGCTCGGCGTACTTCAGCTACTGGACGATCTTCACACTCGCTCTGCTCGGCGGCGTGCTCGGGACGATCATGATGGTGCCGCTGCGTCGCGCGCTCATCGTCGCCGAGCACGAGACGCTCCCGTACCCCGAGGGGACCGCGTGCGCGCAGGTCCTCATCGCGGGCGAGAAGGGCGGACGCCTCGCGCGCATCGCGTACTTCGGCCTCTTCTTCGCGCTCGCCTACGCGCTCCTTCAAAAGGTGCTCGGCGTGATCACCGAGACGCCGACGTGGGTCTCGAGCGCGAAGAGCAAGATCTTCCCCGCCGCGACGGTCAACGCCGACATCACGCCGGAGTACATGGGCGTCGGCTACATCCTCGGGATTCGCAACGCGGGGCTCCTCGTCGCGGGCGGCGTGCTCGCGTGGCTCGGGCTCATTCCGCTTCTCGCGTCGCTCGTCTCCGGCGACGCGATCGCCACGCAGCTCACGAAGCTCGGCTACGTGCCGGGCAAGTTCGGGTTCTCCGCCGAGACGCACGAGTTCGTCGCGCTGAACCGCGCCGTCTACTTCGCGTACGTCCGTCAGATCGGCGCGGGCGCCGTCGCCGCGGGCGGCTTCATCACGCTCATCAAGACGATCCCGACGATCATCTCGAGCTTCAAAGGGAGCCTCGCGAGCTTGCGCGGCGGCGCGAAGGCGGCGGCGGCGACGAAGCGCACCGAGCGCGACCTTCCGATCTGGATGGTCGGCGCCGGAGCCATCGGTCTCATCCTCATCGTCGCCGCGCTCCCGTTCATTCCGGGCACCGGCGTCGGATCGAAGCTTTTGCTTGGCGCGATCATGGTCCTCTTCGGATTCTTCTTCGTGACGGTGTCGAGCCGCATCGTCGGCATCATCGGATCGAGCTCGAACCCGATCTCCGGAATGACGATCGCCACCGTCATGGCGACGTGCCTCATCTTCGTCGCGTTCGGTTGGACGGCGGACGCCTACCAACCGATGGCCCTCTGCGTCGGCGGCATGGTCTGCATCGCCGCCGCGAACGCGGGCGCGACCAGCCAAGACTTGAAGACCGGTTACATCGTCGGCGCCACGCCGCGCGCGCAGCAGATCGGACTCCTCGTCGGCGCGGTCGCCGCGGCGTTCATCATCGGCATCACGGTGCAGGTGCTCGACAACGCCCACGTCGATCCCGCGACCGGCCTCGTCGTTCACGCGATCGGCGACAAGTTCCCCGCGCCGCAAGGCACCTTGATGGCGACGCTCATCAAGGGTCTCCTCGCGCACAACCTCGACTGGCAGTTCGTCCTCGTCGGCGTGTTCATCGCCGTGACCATGGAGCTCTGCGGCGTCCGCTCGCTCGCGTTCGCGGTCGGCGCGTACTTGCCGCTCTCGACCACGCTCCCCATCTTCGTCGGCGGCGTCATCCGCTACTTCGCCGAACGAAAGACGAAGGCACTCGGACAGGGCGGGGACGAAGAGCTCGGCGCCGGCAACCTCTTCTCGACCGGCCTCGTCGCGGGCGGCGCGCTCGCAGGGGTCATCCACGCGATGTTCGCCGCGCGCATGGAGGAGTCGCTCGAGAAGCTGAGCTTCGCGGGCAAGCTCACGACTGCGCTCGGCGACGGGGGCTACGCGCTGCTCGGCGTCGCCGCGTTCGTCATCATGGGCGCGGTGCTCTACCGCGTCGCCGTGCGACCGATCGTCGAGGACTGATCGCGGACGCGCGCAGCGTGCGCGGCGCCGCCCTACTTCGCCGTGTACGTCGTCGCGCGCTTCACGCCGCGCTTGGTGACCCGCTTCGCCGCGATCGCTTTTCCGACGTGGTAGTTGAACGCCGGCTTCGGCGCGCCGAGCTCGCGTCGGAGCAGCTCTGCACGGAGACCGCCCTTGTGCTTTCGGAGCACGGCCACGATCGCGTCGACGCTGAGGGCGCCCGCGTGCGCAGCCGGCGCGGCCTTCGGCTTCGCGTTCGGCTTGGCGTTCGACTTCGACTTCGACGACGTCGGCGCGCTCGTTCGCTTCGCGGCGCTGAAGCCCGTCCCGGCGAGGATCTCTTCGAGCGAGAGCGAGCGGAGCGCTTCGACGAGCTGCTGCGCGAAGTTCTGGGCGAGTGACGTGATCGTGGCGTTCAGGTTAGGCATGGAGGTCGACGATACACTTTTCCCCGTGCTCTTCGGGCCCGATTTGCGCGCTTTCGGGGCAAGTGTCAGATAGGGCGTTCGTCGCGTCGTGGCGCGACGCTTTACGGGTGAGTTCCCGCTGATTTATACCTACGCGCGGCTCATCCCTTTTGGAGCAGTCCACCATGCCGAGTGACGCATCTCCGCCGTCGAAACAGAACGTGCCGATCATCGACGTCGTTCGCGACCTCCTCGCACGCAAGGACGCAGCCTTTTGGCAGACGCTGCGCCAGGCGACGCAAGCGGCGACGGACTTCTCCGAAGTGATGACGCTCGCGACGATGCGAAAGAAGGGCGATCGCGCCGCGATCCCGGGAAAGTCCGAGCACCCGCTCAAGCTCGCGCTGGTCGGCGGCTGCAGCCTCTACCCGCTCCACGAGGTCGTGCAGCAGCTCGTGAGCGCGGCGTGTCCGTTCGGATGGTGGAACGTCGACGTGCACGTCGGCGACTTCGACAACTACATGTCCGAAATCCTGGACGCCGAAAGCGGCCTCTACGCGTTCAAGCCGGACATCGTCTTCGTGGTGCCGTCGAACAAACGCTGCCGGTACATGGGCGCGCTCACCGACGCGCGCGAGAAGCAGCAAGCGCAAGCAGCCAACGACGCGCAGGAGCTCTTGGATCTTTGCCGCACGGCGCACGAGCGCAGCGGCGCCGAGGTCGTCCTCTCGAATTACATGCCGAGCGCAGATTCGGATCCTGGTCCGTACCGCGTCCGCACGTTGGGATCCGATTGGAGCTACCGCAAGCTCGTCAATCTCGAGCTCGGGCTGCGCGCTCCGTCGTACGTGCACATCTGCGACGTCGAATTTCTCGCGAGCCGTCGAGGCACGCAGAGTTGCTTCGATGCGCGCGCGTGGTTCGAGACCAAGCAGCTCTATTCGTCGGCGTTCAGCGTCGACGTGGCGCGCGCCGTCGCGAGCATTGCTCGCTCGTTGCACAAGCCGTCGAAGAAGGTCCTCGCGCTCGACTTGGACAACACCATGTGGGGCGGCATCATCGGCGACGACGGCATGA
>JBBQXV010000223.1:0-15536 GCA_038209335.1 Polyangiales bacterium
TCCGGAAGCGCCGCGCAGTTGAGGCGCACGAACGGCCCGGTCGCGCGCGGCGAGCGTCGATGAATCGTCTCGGCGAGCACCTCTTTGCCGACGCCGGTCTCGCCGAGCAAGATGACGCTGATCGTGCTCTTCGCGACCATCTCGGCGAGGCGATGGAGTTGATCCATCGTCGTGTCGCTCACGATGATCTTCGGCCCGCCCTTCGCGCCGCCCTTTCCACCGGCGACCGCGACCTTCTCGGACGATTCGCCGTCGCCCGTCGGCGGCGTCATCTCGCCGTGCGGCACGCTCGTCGTGTCGCCGCCTTGTACGAGGAGCATCGCCGACCCGAGCTCGATGACGACTCCGGGCTCGACGTCCGCCGTGTCGTTCTTCGGGATCGACTTGCCCGCGATCGACGTGCCGTTCGAGCTCCCGAGATCCTCGACGCGCAGACGCTTGCCGAGGTGAAGCTTGATGTGACGGCGCGACACCGACGGATGATCGATCCGCACTTGGCAGTCGGTTCCGCGTCCGATTGTCACCGCGCCGTGATCGGGCAGATCGAACGTCGCCGATCCGTGCTTCCAAAACGCGAGCAGCCGCCGTTTGTGCGGCGCGTCCTCTCGGACGATCGTCGTCGCGCGCGTGTTCCCGTCGGCGGCGTCGTGCGGAGGGCGCATCGGTCGATCCGAATCTACCTTCTCGTCTTGCCGCCTTCCCGTGAATCTCTCTCTGCGCTCCGGGAGCAAGCGCGTTGCGCTTCGCGTGCAATGCGCAAGCATTCCGAGCTTGTTTTTGTGTCGAATCGCGCCCGGCGCGCCGCTTGCTGAGTCCGCGCGCATGCCGAACCGAATTGCGCTCTGCGCTTCCATCGTCCTCGTCGTGGTCGCAACGATCGCGTTCGGGTGCAGCTCGTCGACCAAGCCCAGCAACTTCGACGACGGCACCGGCGACGACGGCGGAGCTTCCACCGACGGCGGTCTCAACAACGATGTCGGCAGCCTCACCCCCGACGGCGCCGGCGACGGCAACCCGTCGTGTGGCATGCACTGCACCGCGGATCTCCACGCCGTCGTCGATTGCAACGGGACCTTGATCCGCACGTGCGACGCCGACAAAGCGTGCGGCTCGAACGGTCAGTGCGTCGCGCCATGCGACGGCGCGAAGGTCAACAAGAGCAGCATCGGATGCGACTACTACAGCGTCGATCCCGACATGATCGCGGAAGGGCAGGGCGCCTGCTTCGCCGCGTACATCGCGAACACGTGGACCACGCCGATCACGATTCAAGTCGAGCGCAACGGGCAGATGCTCGACACGTCGATCTTCGCGCGCGTCCCGTCCGGCTTCGGGAAGAACGTCACGTACGCGCCGCTCCCCGGCGGGCAGCTCCCCGCGGGACAAGTCGCGATCCTCTTTCTCGCGCACGGCGACAACCCGATCAGCGCGAGCAACGACGTGCCGTGTCCTGCCGGGATCACGCCGGCGGTCACGACCGACGTCGCGACGCACGGCACCGCGATCGGCAGCGCGTTCCACATCACGACGAGCGCGCCTGTCGTGGCGTACGACATCCTCCCGTACGGCGGCGGCGCGGCCGCGCTCACGAGCGCGACGTTGCTCCTCCCGACGAGCGCGTGGGACACGAACTACATCGCGGTGAACGCGTTCTCGAAGAGCATCATCGCGGGGGGCGCCGGCGCGAAGCCGTCGCTCGACATCGTCGCCGCCGAGGACAACACCGAGGTCACGATCAGCCCGACCGCGGCGATCGTCGGCGGCATCGGCGTCGCGGCGACGGGGCAAGGGCAGCCGCAGACGTACGTGATCAACAAAGGTCAGGTCCTCCAGATCACGCAAGACGACGAGCTCACGGGCAGCCCGATCCAATCGAACAAACCGATCGCGCTGTGGGGCGCGGCGAGCTGCCTCAACATCGATCCGAACACCTGCTGTTGCGACTCCGCGCATCAGCAGATCCCGCCGGTGAAGGCGCTCGGGAGCGAGTATGCGCTCGTGCGTTACCGAAACCGCGACGACAACATCGACGAGTCGCCGCCGTGGAGGCTCGTCGGCGCGGTCGACGGAACGCAGCTCGTGTGGGAGCCGCACACGCCGGCGGGAGCGCCGACGTCACTGAACGAAGGGCAGTTCGCGCAGTTCAACTCGCCGGGGCCGTTCGTCGTGAAGAGCCAGGACAACAAGCATCCGTTTTACATCTCGGGTCACATGCAAGGATGCCTGACGTACTTCGGTCCCGACGACTGCCGCGGCGACGCGGAGTTCGTGAACCTCGTGCCGACCGGGCAGTACCTCGCGCAGTACGTCTTCTTCACCGATCCGACGTACCCGGAGACGAACCTCGTCGTCACTCGTCGCAAAGGAAAGAACGGCTTCGCCGACGTCATCCTCGACTGCGCCGGCGCGATCACGGGATGGCAGCCGCTCGGGACGTCGGGCAATCTCGAGTACACGCGCGTCGATCTCGTGCGGCACGACTTTCAAGCGCAAGGTCAGTGCGACAACGGGCGGCGCGAGATCCACAGCGACGTGCCGTTCGGCGTGACGGTGTGGGGTTGGGGATCGAAGGAGACGGGCGGCGTGCACGGGATCCCGCAGGCGCCGGGGTTCTATACGCAAGCTGTGAGCTACGCGTACCCGGCCGGTATGAGCGTGCTTCCGATCAACGACGTCATCGTGCCACCCCGACCGAGGTGATCGCGTGGCGTGAATCGCGCGTCACACCGTCCGGCGCATGGCGGAGATCTCGGCTATTTTTGAGGGAGTTCGCGCCGGCCCGAAGTTTGCGCTCGGTCGCGTCGGAGGTTCCTTCATGACGCTTCGATCCCTTTCTTTTTTCGCCGCGCTCTCCGCGGCAGGTTGCGGTGGCTCGGACGTGACGAGCGGTGGCAGCGACGCGGGCGACGCTTCGACGCAAGATGGCGGCGGCGTCGACAGCAGCGCGATCGACAGTGGCGCGATCGACAGCGGAGTCGTCGACTCGAGCGACGCGGCCGTCGCGTGCAACACGCTCGTCAACTCGGCGCCGGTGCTCCCGCTGAGCTACGTCGCGACGGCGCCGCCCTCGCCCCAGGGCGGACCGATCATGGACGGCACGTACCTCCTGACCGCGGCGGCGATCTACACCGGCGTCGGCGGGCAGACGGGCGCCACCGGCGGATCGGCGCAAGTCACGATCAAGATCACCGGCACCACGGTTGAAGTCGCGAACAAAGCGACGCCGCCGGGCGATCACCTGACGACGACGCTCGTGGCGAACGGAACGGGCTTCACGCGGACCGACACGTGCCCCGACACGATGTCGCAGCAGGGCGCCTACACCGCGACGGCGACGACGTTCATCGCGATCCTCCCCGCGGGCAACTCCCCCGACGGCGGCGCGCGGACGCTCGTGGAGACGTTCACCAAGCAGTGAAGCTCGGCTAGATTGATCCGCGACGATGACGAAGGTCTTGCACGCCGACGAATGGGTCACGCTGCGCTTCGACGAGGCCGCGGGGCTCGTGCGGTACGAGCGCTCCGATCACGCGTACGGATCGATTGAGGATCTCGAGCGGTGCCACCGCGACATCCTCGCGTCGGCGCGCTGGGTGCCGTCGGGCGTCACCTTGCTCATCGACATTCGCCGGGCGCCGCCGCGCAACGACGAAGCGTTCGAGACGCGCGTCAACAAGTACCTCGGCGGGCTCTTGCCGCGCTTCACCGCGGTGGCCACGCTCGTCAAGACGGCGGTCGGCAAGCTGCAGACCGCGCGCCTCGCGTCGGAGCGCGGCGGGATCGCGCACGTCTACGACGACGAGGCCGAGGCGCTCGCTTTCCTCGCGGCGGGCGCGCGTCCGAAGTGAGCGTCACGCGCCGTTCCTCGTAGTAGAGTTCTCCCGGGGGACGAGGTGACGACGACGAGAACGACTGACGCGGGCGGCTTCTCGCCGCCGCCGTCCGACGATCGTGCGACGCGGGTCGAGCGACAGCTCGCGGTCGCTCAACAGATCACGCACATCGGAAGCTGGGAGTGGGACGTGCGGACCAACATCGTCAGCTGGTCCGACGAGCTCTATCGCATCTATGGCTTGGCGCCGCAGTCGTGCGAGATCACGTTCGAGTTCTTCTTGGCGCGCCTGCACGTCGACGATCGCGAGCGCGTGCAGCGTGAGGTCGGCGAGGCGCTCGCGAAAGGCGCGCGCTTCGCTTATCCCGAGCGGGTCTTTCGCCCCGACGGCAGCATGCGCGAGCTCGACACGATCGGCGAGCCGGCGAGAGACGACGACGGAAACGTCGTCGGGCTCATCGGCACGTGCCGCGACGTCACCGAGCTTCGCAAACGCGATCGCCTCCTCGAAGCCGAGCAGCGCGTCCTCGAGATGATCGCGACCGGCGCGCCGCTGCCCGAGATTCTGACCGCGCTCGTCTTGGTGATCGAAGAGCTCGCGCCGCCGACGATCGCGTCGATTCTTCTCCTCGACGCCGACGGCGCGCACGTCCGTCACGGCGCGGCGCCACATCTTCCGGACGCGTACAACCGCGCGGTCGACGGCGCGCCGATTGGGCCGGCGGCCGGCTCGTGCGGCACGTCGATGTTCACGCGGCGCCCGGTCTACGTGACCGACATCGACACCGATCCGCTTTGGAAGGACTACGCGGATCTCGCGCGCGCACACGGTCTTCGCGCCTGCTGGTCGACGCCGATCCTCGCGACCGATGAGCGGGTGCTCGGCACGTTCGCGCTCTACTTTCGCGAGCCGCGCGCGCCCACCGAGGCGGACCTCGTGCTCACCAGCCGCGCGACGCACATCGCCGGCATCGCGATCGAAAGACGCCAGCTCGAAGACCAACTCCGCGCGCTCTCGGCGCACGTCGAATCGGTCCGCGAAGAGGAGCGCACCGGCATCGCGCGCGATCTCCACGACGAGCTCGGGCAGTCGCTCACCGCGCTGAAGATGGACCTCGCGTGGATCGCGCGTCGCGTCTCGGGGAAGCCCGCGGCGGCGCCCGACGTCATCCTCACGAAGATCCGCGAGATGTCGCAGATGACGGACGACGTGATCAACCACGTGCGCCGGATCTCCTCCGAGCTGCGGCCGGGGCTGCTCGACGATCTCGGGCTCTTGGCCGCGCTCGATTGGCAAGGGCACGAGTTCGCGAAGCGCACCGGCACCAGCTGCACGCTGCAATCGAACGTCGGCGACGCGCAGCTCGGTCGCGACGTGTCGACGTGCGTGTTCCGCGTCTTCCAAGAGGCGCTGACGAACATCGCGCGGCATGCCGAAGCGAAGCACGTCGACGTGCAGCTCGAACGTCGCGAAGGGTTGCTCCACCTCGAAGTTCGCGACGACGGCAGAGGGATCGCGCGCGAGGAGCTCCTCAATCCAAGCTCGCTCGGACTGCTCGGGGTCCGCGAGCGCGCGCGGCGCCTCGGTGGGACGGCGACGATCGCGGCCGCGCCGAATGGAGGCACCGTGGTTTCGCTCACGATTCCGCTCGCCGAGGGCAGCGCCGTGAGGGCGACGTGATCCGCGTCCTCGTCGCCGACGATCACGCGGTCGTGCGTCGCGGCCTTCGTCAGATCATCGCCGAGACCTCGGACATCCTCGTCGAAGGCGAAGCGTCGAGCGCCGCCGAGACGCTGCGCATCGTGCAGGATCAGCGATGGGACGTCGTCGTGCTCGACATCAACATGCCTGGCGGGAGCGGCCTCGATCTCCTCGCCGAGATTCACCGTGTGCGCCCCGAGCTCCCCGTTCTCATTCTCACCGTCTACTCCGAGGAGCAGTACGCGGTGCGCGCGATCAAGGCGGGCGCCGCCGGATTTCTCACCAAGGAGAGCGCGCCGGACAAGCTCATCGAGGCGGTGCGCAAGCTCGCGGCGGGCGGACGCTACATAAGCGCCGAGCTCGCCGAGACGCTCGCGTCGGTCCTCGCCGGTCGAGAGGCGGGCGCGCCGCACGAGCGTCTCTCGAATCGCGAGCTCGAGATCATGAGGAGGATCGCGTCGGGGAGAACCGTCTCGCAGATCGCCGACGAGCTCTCGCTCAGCGTCAAGACGGTGAGCACCCACCGGACGCGCCTCCTCAAGAAGATGGGCATGGCGACGAACGCTGAGCTGATGCGCTACGCCGTTCGCAGCAAGCTCGTCGAGTAGGACGGACACCTACGGCCGTCGTCCGTGAGTCCTACGACGGATGGGGTGTGCGGCTGATGGGTCTGCGCCAAGGAGCCACGTACGATCGGTAGATGAAGGTGCTCGTCGTCGACGACTCCCTCGCACTCCGAACGCGACTCATCCAGATGCTGCGCGAAGTGTGCGGCGCGGAAAGCGTGCGCGAGGCCGCGGACGCCGACGGTGCGTTGACGCAGGCTTCGACCTGGGTTCCCGACGTGGTCGTGCTCGATTTGCACATGCCCGGCACGAGCGGTCTCGCGATCCTCCCGCGCATCCGCGAAGCTCTCCCCTCGTGCGTCGTCATCGTGCTCACCAACGAGGCGGGCGAGCCTCATCGCCGCGAATCGTTGTCGCGCGGCGCGGACCACTTCTTCGACAAGTCGAAGGACTTCGATCGGGTCGCGCAGGTCGTAGGAGCGATGCTGACGACGTGCGGCGAAACGTCCGACGTCTGAAAGCGCCGTGCGCCGATGGGGCGAGACGGCAGCGCGACGTAGCTTCTCTGCATGCGAGACGACGCCGCCGCTTATCTGCCAGAGCCCGAGCTCTACCGGGTCATCTTCGAGCACTCCGCAGATGCCATCGCGGTCCTCGACGCGAACGGTCGCATCCGAGAGCGAAACGACGCAGCGCGCGCGCTCGACGTCGATCTCGACGCGCTCCTTGCCGGAACCACCGACGACATCGGGATCGCGGGGCTTCGATCCGAGCTCATCGTGCGCGGCCGCGCATCCGCCGAGGTGAAGCTCGTCGATCCGGCGCGCAAGGTCCGCCACCTCGCCGTCGAAGGACGCGCGCAAGGCGTTCACTTCGTCCTCGTTCTGCGCGACGTCACCGAGCAGCGGCGCATCGACGACGAGATCCGACATCTTCGTCGCGTCGAGTCGCTCGGGTACATGACCGCGACGGTCGCGCACGACTTCAACAACCTCCTCGTGCCGATCGTCTTTTCGAGCGCGGTGCTCGCCGGCGAAGTGAACGCCGGCAGCGTCGCTGCGTCGCTCGTCGATGACATCCGCTCCGCGGCCGAGCGCGCCGCGAGCCTCGTCCGCCACATGTTGGCGTTCGCGCGGCGTGAAGCGTCGCCGCCGCAGCGCGTGCACGTCGGGCTCGTCGTGGGCGAGCTCCGCAGCCTGGTCGAGCGCGTGGTCGGCGAAGGGATTGAGATCGCCGTCGACGTCGACGCGGATCTCGGCGAAGCGATCCTCGATCGCGAGCAGCTCGAGCACGTCATCTTGAACCTCGCCGCCAACGCGCGCGACGCGATGCCGCGCGGCGGACGGCTGACGATCCGCGCGGCGAACGTGAACCTCGACGACGTCGAAGCGGCCGCGCACGACTGCGCATCCGGCGGCGCGTACGTCGTCCTGACCATGACGGACACGGGCGCCGGAATGACCCCGGAGGTTCGCGAGCGAATCTTCGAACGCTTCTTCACGACGAAAGTGCCGGGTCGCGGCACCGGCCTCGGCCTCGCGAGCGCGCACCGCTTCGTGACCGCGAGCGGCGGATGCATCTCGGTTCGCACCGCGCCGGGGCAGGGGACGGCGGTGATTCTGTGTCTCCCGCGCGTGGCGCCGCAACCGGTGACCATCGCCCCGCCCCGACTGTCGACGCCGATTCCGGGAGGCAACGAGACGATCCTCCTCGTCGAGGACGACGAGCACGTGCGCCACGTCGTGCGCGTCCTGCTCGAAGAGGAGGGCTACAAGGTGCTCGATGCGTCATCCGGTGAGGCCGCGCTCGCGGTCGCGAGCACGCAGGGGACGCACGTCGATCTCGTGCTCACCGACGTCGTGATGCCGGGGATGAGCGGACGCCAGCTCGCGGAGCAGCTGCACGAGGCTGGCCACGGCGCGAAGGTGCTCTTCATGTCCGGACACACCGACGACGCGATCGACGCGCACGGCGTGAGCGTCACGTCGCATTCGATCATCCGAAAAGCGTTCTCGCCTGCCGATCTAGCTCGAAAAGTGCGCGAGGTTCTCGCGGCCCCCTGACGACGGCGACACGTCGAGAGACGTTTGCACGCCGCACGCTTTCATGACCTACTCGCCGACGGAAATCGGGAGAGGGGATGCTCGGCGATCCGTTCGACACGCACTCGCCGGAAGCGAGGGCCATCGCAGGGTTGTTCGACCAGACGTTGATCGTCTGCGGCGCGATCATGCTCGTGGTCACGGGCCTCGTCGTCGTGTGCATCGTCCGCTTTCGCGCGAAGCCCGGGGCCAAGGATCCGCCGCAGTCGCATGGGAACACGCGCCTCGAGATCGCCTGGACGATCGCGCCGTTCCTCATTCTGTGTTGGCTCTTCTGGCTCACCGTCAAGACCGTGATGGCGTCGGATCCGCCGCCCGATCGCGACGCGGATCTCGTCGTCATCGCGCACCAGTGGTGGTGGGAGGCGCGCTACCGCACCGGCGCCGTCACCGCGAACGAGATCCACATTCCGGTCGGGCGCAAGCTCCTCGTCGAGATCCGATCGGCCGACGTCATCCACGATTTCTGGGTGCCGCAGCTCGCGCGGAAGATCGACGCGACGCCGGGGCGCTCGGTGTTCATTTGGCTCGAGGCCGACGCGGCGGGGACGTACCTCGGCGCGTGCGCGGAGTATTGCGGAACGCAGCACGCATGGATGCGGATCATGGTCGTCGCCGAGCCGGAGGCGGAGTTCGTCGCGTGGGAAACGCACGAACGCGAGCCTGCGACGCCTCCCACGACCGACGCGGCTGCACGCGGCGCGCGCCTCTTCGCGGAGATGACGTGCGTGAAGTGCCACGGCATCGCGACCGGCGAGCCGAGCGACGCGACGCTCCCGCGGGTCGCGCCCGACCTCACGCACATCGCGCGCCGGAAGACGCTCGCCGCAGGACGCCTCGACAACAACCACGCGAACCTCGCGGCGTGGCTAAAGGATCCTCAAGCCTTGAAGCAAGGGAGCCACATGCCGAGCCTGCAGCTCACCGACGCGAAGGTCGACGATCTCGCGGCGTACTTCGAGTCGCTGAAATGAGGCGCGCATGAGCACAGCGACCTCCGCCGTCGAATCGGCGCCGCACCACGACGAAGCCGAAGAGCGCGGCATCTTCGCGTGGGTCGCGACGGTCGATCACAAGAAAATCGGCATCCTCTATCTCTTCACCGCGCTCTTCTTCTTCGCGGTCGGCGGTCTCGAAGCGCTCGTCATTCGCATCCAGCTCGCGCGTCCGAACAGCGCCGTCGTCTCGCCCGAGGCGTTCAATCAGCTCTTCACGATGCACGGCACGACGATGATCTTCCTCGTCGTGATGCCGACGCTCGTCGGCTTCGGAAACTACTTCGTCCCGCTGATGATCGGCGCGCGCGACATGGCGTTCCCGCGAATGAACGCGCTGTCGTATTGGCTCTTTCCGTTCGGCGGATTCCTCCTGCACTTCAGCCTGATGGCGGGAGGCGCGCCGTCGGCAGGTTGGTTCAGCTACGCGCCGCTCAGCGAGACCGCGTACTCGTCGTCGCCCGGCACCGACTATTGGATCCTCGCGATCCTCGTCCTCGGCATCGGCTCGGTCGCGACCGCGATCAACATGATCGCCACGATCCTCACGCTCCGCGTGTCGGGCCTGACGATCCGCCGCCTCCCGCTCTTCGTCTGGATGACGCTCGTCACGTCGATCCTCGTCATCCTCGCGTTGCCGGTGCTCAACGCCGCGGTGGTGATGCTCCTCATCGATCGCCAGCTCGAAGCGCATTTTTTCACCGCGGTCGGCGGCGGCAACGCGACCTTGTGGCAGCATTTCTTTTGGACCTTCGGTCACCCGGAGGTCTACATCATGGCGCTCCCCGCCTTCGGGATGATCTCCGAGATCATCCCGGTATTCTCGCGCAAGCCGATCTTCGGCTACGAGTTCATCGCCGGCTCGACCGTCGCGATCGCCATCCTGAGCTTCGGCGTGTGGGCGCACCACATGTTCGCCGCGGGGCTCGGCCACACCGCGGATCTCGCGTTCGCCGGCGGCAGCATGCTCATCGGCATCCCGACCGGCGTGAAGATCTTCAACTGGATCGCCACGATGTGGGGCGGACAAATTCGCTTCACGACGTCGATGATGTTCGCGACGGCGTTCCTCCTCGAGTTCGTCATCGGCGGGCTTAGCGGCATTCAGTTCGCCGCCGCGCCGATCGATTGGCAAGTGACCGACACGTACTACGTCGTCGCGCACTTCCACTACGTCCTCTTCGGCGGCACCGCGTTCGCGCTGATGGCCGCGACCTATTATTGGTTCCCGAAGATGAGCGGCCGCATGCTCTCCGAACGTCTCGGCAAAGCGCACTTCTGGTTGATGGTCATCGGCTTCAACCTGACGTTCTTCGTGCAGCACTTTCTCGGCCTCGCCGGGATGCCGCGTCGCGTGTTCACGTACCCGGACTTGCCGGGGTGGGGGACGTTGAACCTCTTGTCGACGGTCGGCGCGTTCGTGATGGGGATCGCGGTGCTCGTCTTCGTCGCGAACATCGTCATCAGCATGCGTCGCGGAAAACCGGCGGGCGACAACCCGTGGGACGCGTGGACGCTCGAGTGGGCGACGACGTCACCGCCGATCGCGCACAACTTCCACGAGGTCCCGCCGGTCACGTCGCGTCGTCCGCTCTGGGATCTCGCGAACCCCGAGGCGAAGGATCACGGCGGCGCGGCGCGCGCCGAAAAGGAGTCGACGTTCACCAAGGGCGCCGTCTGCATGTGGAGCTTCATCGCGTCCGAGGGGGGCTTCTTCCTCATCTTGATCATCTCGTACGTCTTCTTCAACGCCGCGCAGAGCAAGGGCGGGCCGACGGCGGCCACCGTGCTCGACTTGAAGAAGACTGGGATGTTCACCGCGTGCCTCCTCGCGAGCAGCGGCACGCTCTGGGTCGCGGAACGCGCGCTCGACAAAGGGAATCGATCTGCGGCCGCGGGTTGGCTCGTCGCGACGCTCGCGCTCGGCGGCGTCTTCATGACAGGGCAGTCGCTCGAGTATTTGGGCCTGTTTCGCGATGGCGTAACGCTCACGAGCAACCTCTTCGCGACGACGTTCTTCACGCTCACCGGCTTTCACGGTCTCCACGTCACGGTCGGTCTCATCGCGCTCGCGATCGCCCTCGCGCTCTCGTTCGCGAAGAACTTCGAGACGCGCCGCGCCGGGCTCTTGCGGACGATCGGCCTCTATTGGCACTTCGTCGACGTCGTCTGGATCGTCGTCTTCATCGTCGTCTACGTGAGGGCCAAATGACGACGATCGATTTGCTCTTGTCGACGTGGAGGCTCGATCCGTTCGCGATCGCCGCGTGCGCCGCGGCGATCCTCGCGTACGCGATTGGCACGCGTGCGGGGAGCCGACCGAACGCGTTCTACTTGGTGCTGACTGTCGCGATCCTCGCGATCGCGGTCGCGTCGCCGGTCGGTACGCTCGCCGACGGCTACCTCTTCAGCGCGCACATGATCCAGCACCTGCTCCTCGTCCTCGTCGTGCCGCCTCTCGCGCTCCTCAGCATGCGTACGTCGGACGCGCCGCGTGGACGCGTTGCGCGGATGATCGAGCGACCGTTCGTGATGTGGACGATGGGCGTCGGCGCGATGTGGCTTTGGCACGCGCCGACGTTGTGCAACGCGGCGTCGCAAAGCGCGATCGTCCACCGCGTCCAAGAGCTCTCGCTCGTCGCGATGGGCACCGCGTTCTGGTGGCCGATCCTCGCGCCGCGAACGTCGCATCGGATCGCTCCGCTGTCGGGCGTCATCTATCTCTTCACGGCGTGCATCGCGTGCACCGTGCTCGGCGTCATCGTCACGTTCTCGCCGGTCGAGGTCTGCTCGATCTACCGCAACCCGGTCGATCGCCTCGGCGTGCTCCCGCTCGTTCGCGGCGGCTGGGGCCTCACGCCGGATCGCGATCAACAGCTCGGCGGACTCATGATGTGGGTACCGGGTTGCCTCGTCTACGGCGTCGCGATCATGGGCGTCCTCGCGCGCTGGTACCGCGACGGCAACGCGAGCGATCGACTCGAAGGGGCGGCGCGATGAGCGACGAGCCGAAGCGCCCGACCATGCGCACCGGGTGGAACATCCCGAAGCCCGAGATCATCCCGAAGCCGAGCGTGTGGCCTCCGGCGATGGCGCTTGCGATCACGCTGACCGCGTGGGGCATCATCACGTCGGCCGTCCTCTTGGGGGTCGGACTCCTCCTCTTCGTCGTGTCCCTCGCGGGATGGATTGGAGACATTCGCAATGAGCGGTGACAAAGACGAAGCGGACGACGAGGAGATCCACGAGGCGCCGGTCGACACGAACCCCGACTCGATCGCACGGCGACAGCTCCTCGGAAAGATGAGCCTCGCGCTCGGCGCGGCCGGCGGGGTCGCGATCGGCGTTCCGCTCGTCGGGTTCATCGTCGCGCCGCTCACGCGATCGACGCCGAAAGAATGGCGCGCCGTCGGCAAGGTCGAATCATTCAAGGTCGGCGAGACGGTCGCCGTTCAATACGCGGACGCATCGGTATTGCCGTGGGCCGGCGTCACCGGAAAGACCGCCGCGTGGCTTCGCCGCGTGAGCGAAGACAAGTTCATCGCGTTCTCGATTCACTGCGCGCACCTCGGTTGTCCGGTCAAATGGCTGGCCGACGCGCACCTCTTCATGTGCCCGTGCCATGGCGGCGTTTACTACGAGGACGGCAACGTCGCCGCCGGTCCGCCGCCGCACGCGCTCCGCCAGTACCCCGTGCGCGTCGAAGGCGGCAACGTCGAAGTGCACACCGAGCCCATCCCGATCGGCTGATGATCAAGCGACTCCTCAAACAGACGTGGGAGACCCTCGACGATCGGATCGGGATCTCGAAGCTCGTCGGGCCGATGCTTCGGCACCCGGTGCCGCGCGGCGCGCGTTGGTACTACGTCTTCGGCAGCGCGACGCTCCTCGCGTTCGTCGTGCAGATCGCCACGGGGATCACGCTCGCATTCTCGTACATCGCGTCGTCGTCGCAGGCGTACGAGACGCTGATCTTCATCACGAACGACGCGCCGTTCGGTCGGTTCCTCCGCGGCCTGCACTACTTCGGCGCGTCGGCGATGGTGCTGATGGTCGGGCTTCACATGGCGCAGGTCTTCTTGCAGGGCTCGTACAAGTTCCCGCGCGAGATGAACTGGCTCTCGGGCGTGCTCCTGCTCGTCTTCACGCTCGGCATGGGATTCACCGGGCAGCTGTTGCGATGGGATCAGAACGCGACGTGGTCGGTCGTCGTCGGCGCCGAGCAAGCGGGGCGCGCGCCGGTCGTCGGCGAGCACATCGCGCGTTTCATTCTCGGCGGCGACACCGTGGGCGGCGCGACGTTGAGTCGCTTCTTCGCGATCCACGTCTTCATCATTCCGGCGATGCTCTTCGGGTTCATCGGGCTTCACTTGCACCTCGTGATGCGTCACGGGATCTCCGAGCCGCCGGTGCCGGGCGAGCCGGTCGATCCGAAGACCTACCGAAAAAAATACGCGGCGCACCTGAAGAAGGACGGCGTGCCGTTCTGGCCGGACGCGGCGTGGCGCGACGTCGTCTTCGGGATGGCGATGCTCGGCGGGATGATCCTGCTCGCGTGGCTCGTCGGTCCGCCGGAGATCGGGCGTCCGCCGGATCCGACGCTCATCGACGCCGATCCGAAGCCCGATTGGTACTTGCTCTGGTACTTCGCCGTGCTCGCGCTGATTCCGCCCGAGCTCGAGACGGTGGTGATCCTCGGGGCGCCGCTCATTCTCGGAGGACTGCTCTTCTCGGCGCCGCTCATCTCGAACAAAGGCGAGCGCGCGCCGAGCAAGCGTCCATGGTCGGTCGGGATCGTCGTGCTCGCGGTGGTGATGATCGGATCGCTGTGGATCCTCGGCGCGAAGTCACCGTGGTCGCCGAACTTCGAGGCCAAGGCGTTGCCCCCGGACGTCGTCGGAACGACCGAAGGGCCGACCGCGTCGGGCGCGGTCTTGTTCCATTCGCGCGGTTGCCTCAACTGCCACCTCATCGACGGCAACGGCGGACGGCGCGGCCCCAACTTGTCCAAGGTCGGCGATCGACTCACGCACGACGATCTGGTGATTCGGATCTCGAACGGCGGACGCAACATGCCGTCGTTCGCGAGCCTCCTCACGCCGGACGAGCTCGATCACATCGTCGTCTTCCTCGAGTCGCGCAAGGCGAAGAAGTGAGTGACGGGCGACCGATCCGGTTTCTCTTCGACTTCATCTCGCCGTACGCGTACCTCGCGTGGACGCAGATCCACGCGCTCGCCGAGCGCCACGCACGCGAGGTCGAGCCGGTGCCGATCCTCTTCGCGGCGACGCTGAACGAGTACGGACACAAAGGCCCGGCGGAGATCCCGCCGAAGCGGATCTACATGTTCAAGGACGCGCTTCGCACGGCGCGCGTGCTCGGGGTGCCGCTCTCGCCGCCGCCTTCGCATCCGTTCCATCCGTTGATCGCGCTGCGCACGGCGTCGCTCTCGATGCCGGCGGAGAAGAAGCGCGCGCTCATCGACGCGCTCTTTCGCGCGACGTGGGGCGGTGGTGGCGGGATCGACGACGCGGCGAAGGTCGCGAGCCTCGCGAACGGCGCGGGGCTCGACGGCGATGCGCTCGTCGCGGCCGCGCAGACGCCCGAAGCCAAAGATCGCTTGCGCGCGCAGACCGACGCAGCCATCGCGTTCGGCGCGTTCGGCGTACCCACGATGGACGTCGACGGCGAGCTCTTCTGGGGCTTCGAGTCGTTCGCGCACGTCGAGCGGCACCTCCGCGGCGAGCTCCGCGTCGACGATTCGAGCCTCGCCGCGTGGGCCACGCTCGCGGCGTCCGCCAGCCGATCCGGCGTGTCCAGGTAAACGGCGCGGTGCGCGTCATTGACCATTGGCGGGCTTGTGGCTACGAAGGCGGCATGAAGAAGTACTTTGCCCCCTTGCTCGTGGTCGGCGCGCTCGCCGCATCGACCTTCGCGACGCCCGCAGCGGCGCAAACGCCGGCGCCAGCCGCCCCCGCCGCCGCCGCGATGAAGATCGCCGTGGTCGATCTGCAGCGCGCCGTCGAGCAGACCGAGGACGGACTCCGCGCGATCGCGACGATCAAGAAGCTCTTCGACAGCCGCCAGCAAGAGCTGGGACGCAGTGAGGGCGAGCTCCTCAAGAAGAAGGACGATCTCGACAAGAAGAAGTCGAAGATCACCAAGGCCGAGTACGACCAAGCCCTGGTCGATCTGCAGAAGCAGCTCGTCGACCTGCAGAACAAATCGCAGGAGTACGATCGCGAGCTCTACAAGAAGAGGAAGGAGCTCACCGATCCGATCCTCGAGCGCGTCGTCACGAGCATCAAGCGGATCGCGAACCAAGAGGGCTTCGATCTC
>JBBQXV010000224.1:0-15459 GCA_038209335.1 Polyangiales bacterium
CGTCGTTGCCGCGTCTACGCATCGCGTCCGTTCGGTTGCCGGACTTTTTTTTGCGAGCGCATCACCCCGGACGGCTCGAAGCTTCCGCGCAAGGAGATCCAGCGCCTCTCGCGCGCCGTCGCCGACCTGTCCGCGCGATTCGCTCCGCGCGAGCCGGGACCGCGTCCGCTGACGCGAGCTTTGAAATAGGGTAGTTCGCGAGAGCCGTGCGCAAGGTATTCGCCGCCATTTTCGCCGTCACGATGCGACCCACCGTGGTGGGCGCGCTCTACATGCTCGCGCTCGCGGCGCGCGCGGGGACGCGCAGCAACGTGGAAGAGGCGCAGCAGCTCGGCGAGAACGCGCGCGAGATCACCCAGGTCGTGTACGGCCAGTTCGGCGGCGAGATCACGCGAATCACCGTCGCGATCGTCTGTGCGGCGCTCGTCATCGGCGCGATCCTCGGCTTCGTCGCCGGCGCGTTGGTCTGGGCGCGCGAGCGCGTCGTCGGCGGAGCGCCGCGGTCGACGCTTCGGCGCGCCGCGACCGTCCTCGGTGTGACCGCGGCGCTTCACGCGCTCATCGAGCTCCGCGCGATGGCGCAGACGCCGCAGCTCTACGCCGAAGGTTGGTACGCGCGAGGCGGCGTGCTGCGAACCGTGCAGGTCATCGCAACCGATCTCCTCGGACCAGGCGGCGTCGTGGCGATCGGCCTCGTCCTCGCAGCGATCTTCGTCGCAGGACCGCCGAGGCAGTGGCGACGCTGGCCGGCGCGCCTGACCGCAGCGATCGCGGCGCTGCGAAAGAACGGCGCGTCGGCGGGTGCGGTCGCCGGAGCGCTCGTCCTCCTCGCGTCGATCGCCCTCGTCGCACGCGCGCCGATTCGCGAAGCGCACGCCGACGCTCCGTTGCCGACCGCGTCCGGCAAGATGAACGTGATCATCCTCGCCGCCGATTCGCTCCGCGCCGATCGCTTGAAGCCCTCGGTCGCCCCCGCGCTGACGGCGCTCGCCGATCGCGGCGCGCGCTTCGATCGCGCGTACGTGTCGCTGCCGCGTACGTTCCCGTCGTGGGTCTCGATCCTCACCGGACGACACCCGCACCACCACGGCATCCGCAACATGTTCCCGCGCTTCGAAGAACGCGCGAAGGACTTCGACGCGCTCCCGTCGCGCTTCGCGAAGGCCGGCTACAAGACCGCCGTCGTCAGCGATTTCGCGGGCGACATCTTCGGTCGCGTCGAGCTCGGCTTCCGCGACATCGACACGCCGTACTTCGATTTCCGGCAGATCGTCCGACAGCGCGCGCTCGAACGTCAGACGCCGCTCCTCCCGTTTTTGCACTCGCGCGCCGGTCGCGTCTTTTTCCCGGTGCTGCGCGAGCTCAACGACGCCGCGGACGCGCAGATGCTCACGCGCGACGCCGCGAGCGCGATTCACCGGCTGAAGAACGATCCGTTCTTCCTCACGGTCTTCTACTCGACGGCGCATTTCCCGTACGCGTCGCCGGCGCCGTACTACGCGCGCTTCACCGATCCCGCGTACCGCGGTCGTTACAAATATTACAAACCGGTCGGCCTCGGAAAAGAGGCGCCTCCGGACGCGCAGGACATCCGGCAAGTGCAGGCGCTCTACGACGGCGCGGTCGCGAGCATCGACGACGCGGTCGCGGATCTCATCCGCACGCTCGATCGCGAGAAGCTCACGCAACGCACGATCATCATCGTCACCGCCGATCACGGCGAGACGCTCTACGACTTCGAGCACGGCGTCGGTCACGGCGATCATCTCTTCGGCGACGAAGGCACGCACGTGCCGTTCGTGATCGTCGATCCGCGTCGCCCCGCCGCGCGCCGCATCGCCGACATCGCACGCGACGTCGATCTCGCGCCGACGCTCTACGAGCTCGCCGGGATCGACGCGCCGACCGATCTCGACGGACGCTCGCTCGTCCCCGCGATGGACGGAAAACCGATCGCCCCCGCGCTTGCGTACGCCGAGACCGGACTCTGGTTCACCGAAGAAATTCCGCAGCTCCCGAGTGCGCTCCGCATGCCGTACGGGAGCATCGCGCGCATGACGGAGATCGACGCGCGCTCCGACGTCGTGCTTCAAAAGCAGGTGAAGCTCCTGACGCTCGTGGCCAAGCACCGCATGGTGCGCGACGAACGCTGGAAGCTCCTGTACATCCCCACGCGTTCACGTGTGGTC
The DNA here is from genome assembly GCA_038209335.1 of Polyangiales bacterium. Lineage (GTDB taxonomy): Bacteria > Myxococcota_A > Polyangia > Polyangiales > Polyangiaceae > JBBQXV01. Next base: position 2,190 of record JBBQXV010000224.1, read on the forward strand.
TACATGCTCTACGACACCGAGAACGATCCAGCCGAGCGCTTCGACGTGGCCGCCGCGAATCCGGCGATCCTCGCGCGGCTCAAAGGCGAGCTGTGGACGTGGCTCTTGAAGGACGTCCAGATGGCGGAGCGCGCGGGGTATCTCGTTCCGCGCGACGTCGCGGCGCTGAGCGAAGGGGCGGAGGCCGGCGCGATTCGCCTCGGTGACGCGAAAGCCGCGGACGCGCCGAAAGGGGAGGGGATGCCGTGAACCTTCCGATCCTCGGCGCTCGCGTCGTCATCACCGCGCTCGTCGCGACCGGCGCCTTCGTCGCGTACCGTCGCGGCGGAGGCGGCGATTCGCAGATGGCACCGCCGACCGCGTCCGCCGCGACCGCCAGCGCGTCGTCGTCGTCATCCGCGTCCGCGCCGGGCGCGAGCCACGGAAGCGACGCGTACCAAGTGAAGGTCCGCCTCACCGACGTGCTCGGCGACGCGCGCATCGAAGCGCCGAACCTCATCGCGTCGAAGCCGTACATGGACGTCCACTGGCGAAAGAAGATCGGCCCGTGGGTGCGTCCGCCCGGCGAAGCGGGGCAGATGATCATGAGCGTCGCGCTCCGCACGAGCCTCATGGAGCTGCAGTGGGCGATCCCGCTCTCGGGCGGGCGCTCGTGGGTCCCCGACGCGCGCATCTGGAACATGAACGAAGGGAGCTTCGATCAGCGCGACGCTATTTTCGCGCCGTCGCCGTCGACGATCGCGTTTCGGGTCACGGTGCCGAGCGCGGCGAAATTCGATTTCTCGCCGGCCATCCTCCAAGCGGTGAACGGCACGACCGTGTTCGCGGTCACCGCAGTCGGCGCGGACGGCAAAGAGGTCGAGGTCGCGACGACGCGCGTGCAGCAGGGCGAAGCAAAGAAGTGGATCGACGTGAGTGCCGACTTGTCGAAGCTCGCAGGACAGACCGTCGAGCTCCGCCTCAAGACGTCGATCGACAAGCCGCTCCCCAGCGAACGAAAGTTCCTCCCGAAACCGGATCCGCCGATCGCCGAGGATCAAGGCGACGCGCCGAAGCCGGTGGAAGCGCCGCTGCCGTCGATGGCGCTCGCGCTCTGGGGCAACCCGATCCTCTACGCGAAGGCGCCGACGGCCGCGCCGTACAACGTCGTCTTCATCGTCGTCGACGCGCTCCGCCCGGACGTCATCGCGAGTCTTCACGACGACGAGGACGACGCGCGTCAGCAAGCCGCGAAGTACCCGCCGCTCGAGGCGCTCCTCCCGAAGATCCCGGGCCTCACGCCGAACATCGACGACATCGCGATGCACGGCATCCGTTTCTCGCGCGCGTATTCGGCGGGCGCGTGGACGCGGCCGGGCACGCTGTCGATGCTCGCGGGCATGCGGTCGAGCGAGCTCGGTCTCGACACCTTGAACTGGGTCATCTCGCCCGACGCGATCGCCCGGTACTACGCCTCGGATCCGCCGCTCTTGCCCCTGCTCCTCCGCAGGAACGGCGTCTACACGACGGCGTTCGTGAACAACTTTTTCATGACGAGCTACGCGTCGGTCGGCGCCGATTTCGGCTTCGAGCGCTTCGACGACAACCGGTATCGCACGCGCGACACCGCGGAGATCACCGCGCACGCCGTCGAGTGGCTGAAGGCGAACGGCGACAAACGCTTCATGCTCTTCGCGAACTACAACTCGCCGCACGATCCGTACGATCCGCCGCAGGAATTTCGAAAGCGCATCCCGCCGCCGCCGGCCGGGCCGAAGGATCCGCCGATTCGTCTGTACATGGCCGAGGCCGCGAAGGACGACGAGGCGATCGGCGTGCTCATGAAGACGCTCGACGATCTCGGCATTCGCAAGAACACGATAGTCGTCATCACGGCGGATCACGGCGAGACGCTCTCGATGGCGCACGCGGGCATCTCGTCGATGGATGGACAGAGCCACGTCCGTTATCACCACGCCGTCAGCTGTTTCGAAGAGACGACGAAGGTGCCGATCATCATCAGCCTCCCCGGGATGGCCGACAGCGGGCGACTCGTGCGCGAGCGCGTGCGCAACATCGACATCGTGCCGACGATCCTCGAGATGGAAGGAATCGAGCCGAACCCGAAGGTCACCGGCAAGAGCCTGATGCCGCTGATGCGCGGCGACAAAGAGGCGGACGAGCGCGTCGTCGTCAGCGAAGGGCGATCGATGCGCGCGATCATCGCGGGCAAATGGCGGCTCCTCGTGCGCGAGAAAGAAGCGCAGTTCGTCGCGGGGTATGGCGGACCGATTTCCGAAGAGCTCTTCGATCTCGACGAGGATCCGGGCGAGCGCCACAGCCTCGTGAAGGAGCGGCCGGAGATCGTCACCGAGATGAAAGCGCGCCTCGCGGCGGCGCTGAAGAACGTGCCGATGGCGGGGACGGCGGCGTCGCTCGGCGACGAAAAAGGGGACAAGCCGACGCTGCATCTGCGCTTCGCCGGGGGAGGGAAGACGCATCGCGTGTCGGGCGCGCTCGTCGTCGGCGATCCGAAGCGCCCGCCACCTCAACCGCCGACGATCACCGTCGAGCCGATCGGCGTCGCGAAGGAGTCGTTTCGGATCGAGGGGCAGCGGATCGAAATCGCGCTCGTGACGGTGAACGATTTTCCGATCGGCTACGACGTGAAGATCGATCCGCCGGGATTGCAGGTGACGTGGGAGCTCTTCCTCGATGATCAGCCGTGGCCGGCGAGCGCGATCTTCTCCGGTCCGTTTGGTCTCGTCGCGACCGCGGCCGCGCTCGGGATCGTGAGCGACGAAGCGCGCGCCGAGGCGTACTCGCCGCAGCTCCCGGAGATCGATCCGCTGCGTGACCTCGGCATGTTCGTGACGCGCGACCGCCGCGGCGAGACGACGGTGGCCGCGGGTGGGATGAACAGCGACGGCGCGAAAGAGATGAATCGCCTCCTGAAAGAGTGGGGCTACGCGCACGGAAGCGACGACAAGAAGAAGTAGGCCCGCCGCTTGCTGTAGGTATCCGCATGCACCGCCACCGAGCCCGCCTTGCCGCTATTTTCCACGCGGTTCGGCTCTTCGCGTGGATCGCGAAGAGGGGGTCCTCGGCGATCCAGTCGGATGAGGTCACGGACGAGGTGACGCTGCGGTGACGGGTTCCAGGTTGAAGATTAGGGTCAACGTCTACTCGTTGGGTTCCCCCCTGGTCTTCAACCTCGAGCCCGTCACATATGGTGGGTGAAGTTTTGAGCGCGCGGCTCTAATCTCCGCGCGCCCCCATGCGCCTCGCGAGCCTGCTCGGCCCCGACATCAAGCAGGTCCTCAAAGAGGATCCCGATCAGGTGCGCGCGCTCTTCGACGAGATCCACGCCGAGGATCTCGCCGACATCATTTCGGAGCTCGAGCCGGACGAGGCTGCGGCGCTCCTCGAGCGGCTCCCGGCCGAAGAGGCCGCCGACATTTTCGAGCGCCTCGAGGATCACGAGCAAGAGAACCTCGTCCTGTCGATGCCTCCGGAGTCGGTCGCGCACATCGCGAGCGAGATGGAGACCGACGAGCGCGCCGACTTGTTCAGCGCGCTCTCCGACGAGGTCGGCGACAAGCTCCTCGCGACGCTTCAGCAGGTCGATCCGGAAGCGGCGGAAGAGGTCCGCGAGATCGACAAGTGGCCGGAGACGTCCGCCGGTCACTTGATGACGACGTCGTACGTCGAGGTGTCGCCGAAGATGACGGTCGCCGCGGCGCTCGCGGCCGTGCGCACGCGCGCGAAAGAGAAGGACGAGTTCGTCTACAACGCCTACGTCCTCGACGGCGAGACGCTCGTCGGCGTCATCTCGGTGCGCGATCTCATCGTCCACGAGCCGGGCGATCGCATCGACGACATCATGCGCACGAACATCATCAGCGCGCTGCCGACGCTCGACCAAGAGGAAGTCGCGCGCAAGATGGCGAAGTACGATTTGAACGCGATGCCCGTCGTCGACGAGAACGGGCACATCCTCGGGGTCGTCACGGTCGACGACGTCATCGACGTCCTCGTGCGCGAGCAGACCGAAGACGTGCAGAGGATCGGCGGCGTCGAGCCGCTCGAGGTGTCGTACTTCCAGACGAGCTTCGTCTCGTTCGTGAAAAAGCGCGCGATCTGGCTCATCGTGCTCTTCTTTGGCGGCTTCTTCACGTCGACGGCGCTGAAGCACTACGACCCGGTGCTCGATGCGATCGCGTCGGTGCAGTACTACATTCCGCTCCTCATCTCGGCGGGAGGCAACTCCGGATCGCAGTCGTCGACGCTCGTCATTCGCGGGCTCGCGCTCGGCGAGATTCGGATCAAAGACTGGTGGCGCGTGCTCGGGCGCGAGCTGACGATGGGCTTCGCGCTCGGCGGGATCCTCGGCGCGATCGGGTTCGTGCGCGCGCTCATCCTCGACAGGGACGTCCTCTTCGCGACGACGGTCGCGGTGACGCTGGTCGCGATCGCGGTCACAGGCTGCACGGTCGGATCGATGATCCCGATCGTCCTGAAACGCGTCGGGCTCGATCCAGCGACGAGCTCGACGCCGTTCATCGCGAGCCTCGTCGACGTGCTCGGGATCGTCGTGTTCATGGAGATCGCGCAGATCGTCATGGCGCACGCGTTCGTGCACTGAGACGCGGTCAAGCAAGGGTGCCCCCACCCGCAGGTGCTCGCCGCTTCGCGGCTGCGCGCCTGCGACCTCCCCCAAATCGGCGCTTCGCGCCTCAGGGGGAGGTGCCCCCTATCCTCACCCCGACCCCTCTCCTTTCCCCCGACTGTCGGGAGAAAGGAGAGGGGACTCGTACGACGCTCGCGCCGGAAGCGCGCGACCTGATTCCAGAACGCGTGTTCGTTCGGTGGTGGAACGCGGCGACGTGTCAGCCGCTCGGCAACGTGCGACCGCACTGCGCGCACTTCGCGTTGCGCGGGCGGCGGGCGCCGCGGGCGACGGTCTCGCCGCATTCGCAGGCCCATCCGATGATGCGCGCGGGGACACCGGCGACGATCGCGTGATCGGGGACGTCGCGTGTGACGACGGCACCGGCGCCGATCATCGCGAAGCGTCCGACGGTGACGGGCGCGACCAGCGTGGCGTGCGCGCCGATTGTTGCGCCGTCGTCGACGCGCGTTTCGTCCCAGCGGCCGGCGCGCACGAACGCGGCGCGCGGGTGGCGCACGTTCGTGAACATCGCCGCGGGTCCGACGAAGACGTCTTCCCCGAGTGTGACGCCGGCCCAGACGCTGGTGTGGCTTTGGATGCGCGTGCCGGCGCCGATGATCGCGCCTGCGGCGACGAAGCAGAACGCGCCGATGACGGTGTCGGCGCCGAGCGTGGCTTCGGGCGAGACGACGCTCGGTGGGTGAATTTTCGGCGCCGCTCCGGTGCGGGCGCGCCGCGGGATCGCGTCCGGAGGGGGCTGGCTCACGGACGCGATTTAGAACAGGAAGCCGGGAAGGCGGGAAGGATTGTGTGTGGTAGTTTCCCGCGGCATGGGCATCACCTACCGGCAGGCCGGCGTCGACATCGACGCGGGTGACGATCTCGTCGAGCGAATCAAGCCGTTCGCGAAGGCGACGCGCATCGCCGAGGTGCTCAGCGACGTCGGCGGTTTCGCGGGGCTGTGCCGCGTTCCCAGCGACGTCGACGAGCCGGTGCTCGTCAGCGGAACGGACGGCGTCGGCACCAAGCTGAAGGTCGCGTTCGCGACCGGCGTGCACGACACGATCGGCTTCGATCTCGTCGGCATGTGCGTGAACGACGTCGTCACGTGCGGCGCGCGTCCGCTCTTTTTTCTCGATTACTTCGCGACGGGGAAGCTCGACGTCGCGGTCGGCGAGCGCGTGATCAAAGGGATCGCCGCGGCGTGCAAAGAGTCGGGATGCGCGCTCCTCGGCGGCGAGACGGCCGAGCTTCCGGGAATGTACGCAGACGGCGAATACGATCTCGCGGGCTTCTCCGTCGGCGTCGTCGCGCGGAAAAGAATCGTCGACGGCACGCGCGTCGTCGCGGGCGATGCGGTCATCGGGTTGCCGTCGAGCGGACTTCATTCGAACGGCTACTCGCTCGCGCGCAAAGTGATCGAAGTGATGAAGCTCGGCTTCGGCGATCGCCCGAAGGAGCTCGGCGGCGCGACCGTCGCGGAAGCGTTGCTCGTCCCGACGCGCCTCTACGCGCGTCACGTGCAGGCGATCCTCGCCGCGGGCGTCGACGTTCGCGCGATGAGCCACATCACCGGTGGCGGCATCCCGGGAAATCTCCCGCGCGTCCTCCCCGACGGACTCGGCGTGCGCATCGACGCGACGTGGCCGCGCGCGGCGATCTTCGATTTGATCGAGCGCGGCGGTCCTGTCGGCGTCACGGAGATGCGTCGCACGTTCAACGCCGGCGTTGGCTTCGTGTTCGTCGTCGCGCGCGCGGATGCGAAGCGCGCGATGGACGCGCTCGTCGCGTTCGGCGAGGCACCGATCGCGATGGGCGACGTGATCGCGGCCGCGGCCGATGTCGCGTTCGAAGATCGCGTCGTGTGGGGCGCGACGTGATTCGGATCGGCGTGCTGGTGTCGGGGAGCGGGAGCAACCTGCAGGCGATCCTCGACGCGGTGGCGACGAAGAAGCTCGACGCGGAGATCGCCGTCGTCGTCTCGAACGTCGCGACCGCGGGCGGCCTCGAACGCGCGCGCGCGGCGGGGGTGACCGCGGTCGTCGTCGATCACAAAGCGTTCGCAAAGCGCGAAGAGTTCGACGCCGCGCTCGTCGCCAAGCTGCGTGAGCACCAAGTCGACTACGTGGTGCTCGCGGGGTTCATGCGGATCGTGACGAGCGTCTTGCTCGATGCGTATCCGATGCGCGTCGTGAACGTGCATCCGGCGCTGTTGCCGGCGTTCCCCGGCGTGAATGCGCAGAGGCAGGCGCTCGATTACGGCGTGCGCGTCGCCGGCTGCACTGTTCATTTCGTCGACGCTGGTACCGACACGGGCCCGATCATCGCGCAAGCCGTCGTCCCTGTGCTCGACGGCGACGACGAGAGCACACTCCGCGATCGCATTCTCGTGAAGGAGCACGCGCTCCTTCCGCTCGTCCTTCAGTGGCTGGCCGAGGAGCGTGTCACGATCGCGCGTGCCCCCGGCGAGCGCCCGCGCGTCGAGGTGCGTGGCGTCGTTCCGGGCTCGTGGTAGTCCCCACGCCGTGGCCAAGCACTACGACGTCGTCGTCCTCGGCGCCGGTCCCGGCGCTCTCGCGACCGCCGCGCTGCTCGCGCGACGCTCGTGGCGCGTCCTCGTCTTAGGCCACGGTTACCGGCCCGCGACGTACGCGCACGACGGCATCCACCTCGCTCGCCGCCCGTTCACATTCCTCGCGGCCTCGTCGCCTGCATGGGGACGCATCATCGTCGAGCTCGCGCAGTCGCAGACCTTCAAGCGCCGCCTCGTGCCGCTCGATCCAATGCTCCAGATCCTCGCGCCGCGCCTGCGCCTCGAGCTCCCGCCGGATCTCACGCTCTTCGGAAAAGAGATCGATCGCGAGTACCCGGAAGTGCGCCGCGTCGTCGATGGGCTCTACGCCGAGCTCGCGCGCACCAACGCCGCCGCCGACGCCGCGTTCGAGCGCGACGTCGTGTTCCCCCCCGGCAGCTTCTGGGAGCGTCGCGAGACCGCGCGCGTCGCCGCCACGCTGCCGCATCTACACGAAGACGAAGCGCGCGAATTTCTCGCCGAGTTCCCGCGCGATCACGACTACCGCGCGATCGTCGAGATTCCCGCGCAGTTCGCCAGCCACCTCGTTCACATGCCGGCGTTCGCGGTCGCGCGTCTTCACGGCGCGTGGACGCGCGGTGTGTCGCGGCTTCCGCGCGGCGAGGACGAGCTCGTCGAGTTCTTGATCGAGCGCGTCCGCGCGCACGGAGGCGACGCGAAGCTCGGGGATCGCGTCGCGCGGATCCTCCACAAGAACGGCCACGTCACCGGCGTCCACATCGACGGCGACGAGACGCCGACCGGCGTGCAGTTCGTGGTGACCGATCTCCCGACGCGCTCGCTCCTCGATCTCGCGCCCGATTTCGATCCGCCCCGCCGCGCGCTCGCCGCGGTGCCGCGCCTCTTGCCGCGCGAAGTCCGCTTCGTCGTCTCGATCGTCGTCCGTAACGAAGGCGTCCCCGCATCGCTCGCGGACGAAGCGTTCGCCGTCTCGTCCTGGCCGCATCGCGGGTTCGATCCAAGCAAGCCGCTGATTCACTTGCAACGCCGCGCCGACGCGACCGGTCTCCCCGGCACGACGCTCCTCGTCGCCGAAGCGCTCTTCCCCGACGGCGCGCCCGTCCCGATATCCGGCGCGCGCGAAGCCGTCCTCTCGGCGCTCGAACAATTTCTCCCGTTCATCGAGCGTCACTACGTCGTCGTCGACTCACCGCACGACGGCCGCCCTCTCTGGGACTACCGCAGCGGCGAACGCAAACAGATCGACCGCGCGTCGCTCCGCACGAGCGGCGGATCGCTCGACGCCGAGCCGATGGTCGCGCGATGGGAATCCGATCCGCGCGCCTTCTACGGCCTCGCCGCCGAACCGCTCCGCACGCCGCTCCCCGGCGCGTTCGTCGTCGGCCCGAGCACGCTCCCCGCGCTCGGCCAAGAAGGCGAGCTCCTCGCCGCGTGGGGCGTCGCGCGCATGATCACGAAGACCGATCCGCGCCGCGAAAAAATGCGCCGCGACATGTGGAGCAAGATCGAGCTTGGCTAGATCTCTTCCTCTCCTTCTCGTGATGACTCTGTTCGCGTGCTCGAACGACGCGAAGCGTGAGACCGCGTCGCTTGCGTCCGCGATGGAGCGCTACCAGCGCGCGGAGTCGGCGCAGAAGGCGACGGCCGCAGGCGATGTGAAGGCGGTCGTGTGCGGCAACCCCGAGGTCGTCGCGGCGAAAACGGTGTGCGTCGCCGGGATCGACGCGACCGTGAAAGCGCTCGCGCTCAAGCACGACGTCGAGGTCGGTCTCGACGATCTCGAGCAGAAACGCATCGCAAAGGACGATCCGCGCGCGAAGGAGCTCCCCGCGAAGCTCGACGAGTCGGAGCGTCTTCTCCTGCAGGGGCGCGCCGGCATGCAGGACTGCGACGCGAAGCTCCTCGCGCTCCGCATGAAACACGGGGTCTGAAGGGCTTCGCCGGGGTTCCGGCCTGTGCTAAGCCGTCCCTCCGTATGTTCGACGCACTCGCCAAGGGCTTCAAAGCGGCCAAAAACCGCCTCGCCGGTCTCACCGAGCTCACGGAGCAAAACGTCGAGACCGCGCTCCGCGAAGTGCGGCTCAGCTTGCTCGAGGCCGACGTCGAGCTCGGCGTCGTCAAAGCGTTCCTCGCGCGCGTGAAAGCCCAGGCACTCGGCGAGGTCGTCCGCGTCCGCGCCAAGGGGCAAGACGGCCAGACCGTGAAGGTCAGTGCGAGCGATCAGTTCGTCAAGATCTGCCACGACGAGATGCTCGCGTTCATGTCGCCGCCAGAAGGCGTCGACGCCATCCTCTTCGCCGAAAAAGGAAAACCGACCGGCATCATGATGGTCGGCCTCCAAGGCTCCGGCAAAACGACGACGTGCGCGAAGCTCGCGCGCTACCTGCAAAAGGACGGCAAGAAGCCGCTCCTCGTCGCCGCCGACATGCAGCGCCCCGCCGCCGTCGAGCAGCTCCGCATCCTCGGTGGACAGGTCAACGTCCCGGTCTTCAACGTCGACGGCGCGACGCCGCTCGAGATCTGCAAAGCCGCGCCCGCCGAAGCGAAGAGCAAAGGCTGCGACGTCATCATCTACGACACCGCCGGCCGCCTCGCGATCGACGAAGTCTTGATGAAAGAGCTCGGCGACATCAAAGCCGCCGTCTCGCCGCAAAACATCTACCTCGTCATCGACGCGATGATCGGCCAAGACGCCGTCAAGGTCTCCAAGGGCTTCAACGACGTGCTCGGTCTCACCGGCGTCGTCATCAGCAAGCTCGACGGCGACGCGCGCGGCGGCGCAGCCCTCAGCGTGAAAGAAGTCACCGGCGCGCCGATCCGCTTCGCCGGCGTTGGTGAAGGCGTCGACAAGTTCGAAGAGTTCCGCCCCGAGGGCATGGCGTCGCGCGTCCTCGGCATGGGCGACGTCGTCGGCCTGATGAAGGACTTCGAAGAGGTCGTCGATCAGAAGAAGGCCGCCGAAGACGCGATGCGGATGCTCGAGGGGAAGTTCACCCTCGACGACTTTCTCGAGCAAGTGAAGATGATCCAAAAGATGGGGTCGCTCAAAGACCTCGTCGGAAAAATGCCGGGCATGGGCGACATGATCCCCGCCGGCACGAACCTCGACGACAAAGAGCTCGTCCGCATCGAGGCAATGATCTCGAGCTTCACGCGCTTCGAGCGAAACGATCCGTACGCGCTCATTCGCGAGCCCGGCCGCGTCACGCGCATCTCGAAAGGATCCGCGCAGCCCGAGCAGGCGGTTCAAGAGCTCGTCCAGAAGTTCCTCTTCATGCGCCAGATGATGGAGGGGCTCGGGCAGAACATGGGGATGATGGGCAAGATCCCCGGCATGAAGAACATCGCGATGGCGCGAAACGTCCAGAAGCAGATGGCGAAGATGGGCGGCGGCGGCGGCATGCCCGGCGGCTTCCCCGGAATGCCCGGCATGGGGGGATTCCCAGGGATGCCCGGCATGGGCGGCTTCCCGGGAATGCCTGGAATGGGCGGCATGGGCGGGTTTCCCGGCATGCCGGGCATGGGCGACATGGGCGGCGCCGACAGCATGACCAAGATGAAGCCCTTGTCGACGAGCGAGAAGAACGCGAAAAAGGCGCAGCGGAAGCGTGAGAAAGAAGCGCGCCGTAAGAGCCGCAGGTAGTAGGCACCGACCTTAGGAGACGACGAGATGCGAGCACGTCACGGCATGTTGGGAGTTGTTCTGTTGGGCACGGTCGTCCTGCTCGGCGCTTGCGTCGGCGGGTCGAAGGGCCTCACGTCCGAGGACAAAGAGCGGCTCAAGCCGTACATCCTCGACACGATGCCGGCGGACGTCGGGCACAAGCTCGACATCAACTTCGAGAACAAGGTGCACCTCATCGGCTTCAAGGCCGATCCCGAGGTCGCGCGGCCGGGTACCGAGGTCAAGCTCACGTACTACTGGCGTTGCGACGACACGCTCGAAGACGGCTGGAAGCTCTTCACGCACGTCCAAGACGACGCGAACGACTCGTCGATCGGCAACCTCGACGGCGCCGGTCCGCTCCGTGAGATCCGCAACGAGAAGCAGATCATGGGGCCCGATCGCTGGGAGAAGGGGAAGTTCTACGTCGACGAGCAGACGTTCAAGGTCCCCGACGGCGTCAAGGGACAGACCTTCACGCCGTTCACCGGCATCTGGAAGGGCGAGGCGCGCCTTCGCATCATCACCGGCGCGAACGACGGCGACAACCGCGCGATCCCCGGCAAGGTGAAGACGGGCCTCGTCGCCGCTCCCGCCGAGCAGCACACCGAAGCGGCCCCGCCCGCGATCATCGTCAACAAGATGGCCGCGAACGACAAGATCGTCGTCGACGGCAAAGACGACGACAAAGCATGGGGAGCCGCGACGAGCACCGGCCCTTTCGTTGAGGTCTCCTCCGGGAGACCCAACACCACGTTCCCGGTGAACGGTCAGGCGAAGATCACCTGGGACGACACGAATTTGTATGCATTCTACACGGTGAAGAGCGGCGAGCTCTACACGGGCTTCACTGACGCGAAGGCGCAGCCCAACGACTTCACCGCGACGGGTCAGCCCAAGCTGTGGACGAAGGACACCATCGAGATGATGGTCGATCCCGACGGCGACGGCGACAACAAGGACTACTACGAGCTTCAGATCAATCCGCAGAACAAGGTCTTCAAGGCGCAGTTCGACACGCTCCAGCAGCCGAGCGGCGGACCGAATGGGCCGTTCGGGCACGAGGACTGGGATCCGAAGCTGAAGAGCGTCGTCGTGATCGCGAAGGCGGGCGACAAGACGGACGGGTACAACGTCGAGATCGCGATCCCGTGGGCCGGATTCGCGAAGGCCGCGAACAAGCCGCCGAAGCCGGGCGACGTGTGGCGGATGAATTTCTACGCGATGAAGAACAACGGCGGCGTGTCGTGGTCGCCGATCCTCGGGAAGGGGAATTTCCATCATGCGCCGCGGTTCGGGCGCGTGACGTGGGCGGTGCCGGGCGCGGCGCCGTCGCCTTCCGCGTCGGCTTCTGCCAACGCGGCGGCGTCGGGATCGGTCGGGCTCAAGCCCGCGCCGAACCCGTCCGGTCCGCGAATCCTGCCGATCCCGCGCCCGCAAGTGCCCGCGCCGCCTCAGTAGTCGTCGCGAAATCGCTCGGGCGGCCAGGGGAGGTCGGCGAGGACTTCCCCTGAAATTCGGCGTCTCGAGCGCGTGTGTCGTAAAATTCGAACATGCGCAAGGTCGTCGCCTCGGGAGTGTGTGCGGTCGGAGTCTTCGCCGCGTGGGTCTCGGTCGCCGCGACGGCGCGCGCGCAGCAGCCGCCGCCGCGTCCAACGCCGAACAGCCCGCAGAGCGTGTGGACGCTTCAGCGCGATCAGCTTGGTGCGACCGCGTCGGCGGATACCGCGCGGGCGCGTGCGCGGAAAGGCGATTGCGCCGGCGCGCTCGAAGCGTTCGATGCGGCACTTCGAGTCACGGTCGATCCGGCGTTGCGTCGTGATCGCGGCCTCTGCCACGAGCGCCTCGGAAATCCATTTCCGGCGATCGACGACTTTCGCGCGTACCTCTCTGCGATGCCGGACCAGCCCGACGCGGACGACATCCGCGATCGCCTCGGGCGACTCGAGAAAGCGGTAGGAATCGGTGGACCCGTCGGGAAGACCGGCGACGTGCGGGCCGATGATGATCCGTGGAAGAAGGGGAACGCGGGCGCGGGCGCGGGCGGATCGATGAAGGTCGGCGTCGGCGGAAAGCCGACCACCTACGATTCGGCAGCGCTGGAGGCCGCGGACGAGTCGTCGGCGTTGCGACGCGGCACCGGGTGGATCCTTGCGCCGTACGTCGGCGGGCGAAAGTGGTTCGCGAAGGGCGGGTTCTCGTCGAGCCTTTGGGCGGAGACGGTCGGGCTGCGGCTCGCGTACGCGTGGAGCGACACCAGCTCGCTGCTCTTGGAGGCAGGGTACGAGCGGTTCAATACGATCGAGACGGATATTGCGACGATCAGCGGGTTGTCGTCGCAGATCGCGTACGAGGCGCGGCTGCCGTTTTCGCAGAGCGACGTGGATAACTTTTGGATCCT
>JBBQXV010000225.1:0-15403 GCA_038209335.1 Polyangiales bacterium
CTTCGCCCACACGGTGATGCTCGTGACGCGCCATGTTCCTTCCATCAGGACGACGTGGAAGTCGACCGCGCGCGATTCGCGTCGCGACTTGGCATCGCGTCCGACCGCGACGAGTGTCGCCTTCGCCTTCACCTCGGCCTGAAGGCGCGCGTCGTCGAGCTTCACCTCGACGCTGGAGAGATCGACGTCGGCGCTGCGGAAGATCGCGGTCGCTTGCGTCGCGGTCTCCGCGAGCTGGTCGCGACCGGATCCGGAACGCGGAAGCGTCGGGACGTCCGCGAGGCTGACGTGGACGTTCTTGTCGAGCGTGTCCTTGAAGATCCCTCGGATGCGCGCGAGACGAACGAGCGGGTTCGTATCGTCCTCGGTGACCTTCACCGCGGCGGCGACGCGCGCGACTTGATCGCGAATCTTCTGTTCGTCGCTTGGTCGCGTGAAATACCAGACCGCGAACGCGATCAAGATCGCGGCGAGCGCGCCGAAGGTAGCGATGCGTCCGCGCGACACCGTCTTTCTATTTCAGTGCGGGCTGGCCGCGATAAAGAACGAGGCTCGGCGTATCGGCGACCGCGATGTCGTCGACGCCGTCGCCGTCGATGTCTCCGCCCGCGACGCCGGTGCCGTAGTTGAGCGTCGCGTCGAGCGTCTCGCGCGTGACCGTCGCGCGGTCCGCGCCGATCTGCGCGACGATGAGCGACGTGCGCGTGACGTACGCGATCGCGGGGAGCGTCGCCGCCGCGACGCGCACGAGCGCGAAGTCCGTCGGCTGCTCGCCCATCGCGTTCACCGACGTCGACCGCGATACCGCGAAACCGCCTGCGCCGTCGTTCCACATCACTAGGAGCGTCTTCGCCGCCGCGGATCCGCCGAGGATGACCGCGTCGAGCGCGCCGTCACCGTCGACGTCGGCGAGCGCGAGCTCGCCGTCGATCGCCACCGGAAACGGAAGCTCGATTTGCGCCGCGACGTTCATCACCCATCCGCCCTTGCCGTCGCTTTTCGGTTTCGCGACGACGAGCACCGAGGTCGTGTCGTCCGTCGTGTACGGCATCGCGGAGACGACGTCGGTCGCGCCGTCGCCGTCGATGTCGCCGCTCGCGGTGAGCGCGGCCGCGCGTTGCGTCTTGCCGATGCCCGCGACGGGATGAAGCGCCGCCGGGAGCGGATCGCTCGGCGCAGACAGCTGGAACTTGGCCGGGCCGGTCGCCGGTGCGAGCCAGAAACGGAACGACGAGAACGGCATGCTCGTGCTCGCGGGAACGTCGCCGGCGAGCGCGACGACGTCGACGTTGGCCCCCTTCGCGAACGATCCGGTCACGACGTTGAACGGCACGCCCGTCAGCGAAAGCGTCGACAACGCGAACGGCGCGAGCGGCAGACGGTCGCCGCTCCCCGCGAGCAGCGCGATGCGCGCGGAGTGATCGTTCGGGTCCGCCGAGTGCGAAATGATTCCGATGCTGTCGAGCGCCGCGCCCGGGTTGAAGATCGTCGCCTCGTCGATCCGCCCGAAGCGACCGATCGAGATCGGCGGGTCGGGGATCGCGCCGGCCTTTCCGAAGACGATCGCGAGCTGGTCCTCCGCGCCCGGCGAGCTCTCGGCGAAGATCAGATCCTTGATGAGATCGCCGTCGACGTCTCCGACCGCGAACTGCGACGTCGTCCCTGACGTCGGGATCGTGAACGGATTGAGCGCGAAGGTGCCCGTGCCGTTCAAGAAATCGAGATCGAGATCCGACTTCGATCCTGCGATGACGTCGGGGAAACCGTTCGCGTCGAGATCGGCGATCGCAGCGCTCGTCCACGCTCCGGGTGACTTGTAGAATGCAACCGCGTAGCCGTTGTTGGGATCGTTCTTGATGCTCGTCAGGACGTACTGGCTCATGACGTAGTCGGGCTTGCCGTCGCCGCTGACGTCGCCGATCGCGAGCGGAAACGGCGCGGGGAGCGGGAGCGGCATCGCGCCTTGCGCGAAGTAGACCGGGATCGTGAATGCTTGGGTGATCGTCGAGAACGCGCCCGCGCCGTTGCCGTAGGCGACGTAGGTCTTGCCCGACGCGCCGATGAGCACGTCGCGATGCCCGTCGAGATCGATGTCGGCGATCCGGACGCCCGCGTCGACGGTCACGCCTGCCGGGAGCGCGATGTCGATCGTGGAGCCGCCGTCGTTCCACGTCCACGCGAGCGCGTCGCGCTTGCACGCCGTCATTACGCTCGCACTCGTCTTGCCCGTGTACGCCCAGACGAGCTCGTCGCACGGCGTCGTCTCGATCACGTTGCCGACCGCGGATCCTGCGAGGCCCGTCGGTCCGTCGGGCAACGGAGCCATGAAGCCCATCGCACCGGTTTGCGGATCCGGATGCAGCAGCGCCGAGCCCATCGGCCCGGTCCCGAACACGAGGACGCGCATCGGAAAACCGGGGAAGCCGGTGATCGGAAACATGAGCGCGTTCGTCTCGGCGAAGACGAACGCCGGGTACGCGACGGGCGACAGCGAGCGATCCTTCTGTCCGAGCATGACGCCGACCGCGCCGATGACGGCGCCGGTGAGCGACGCATCGACCGCGTTGACGGTGAAGACGAGATCGCTTCGTCCGTCGCCGTCGAGATCGCGCGTGACCGGCGAGCCGACTTTGGTCGGGAGAAATCCGGTGGCGACGAGCGACATGTCGCCGTCGAAGTAGTGCGCGCGGAGCTTCGAGAAGCCGCGCGCGTCGACTTGTGCGCGCGTGAGGACGTCCTTGCGGTGATCACCGTCGAAGTCGGCGAGCGCGACGCGCCATGCGCCCGCGACGATCGTCTCGGGGCGGCGCGCGAACTTTCCGCTCGGCTCGCGGCAGATGCCGTCGGCGCCGCATCCCCAACCGCTCGGGCAGACGGCCCCGTTCGGATCGAACGAGCAACCGAGGCGGCAAGCGGTGACGCTTCCGGGCGCGCCGCACGACGTCCCGGCGCCGCGCGCGAAGCCGTCGCAGTCCTCGCCCGGATCGATGACGGAGTTGCCGCACGTCCCGCGCGCGAGCTGCGGAAAGCTCGTGCACTCGGTGGCCGAGAGCGCGAGGACCGCGGCCGAGCCCCAGACGATCGTCCCCCGTAAAGTCGCGCGCATTTGACTGAAACGGCCCCCTCCTATGGAAAGTACGCGATTTCCGAGAACCGCGACTTGCCGATCGCGCCGGCCGCGACTAGGCTCCGCCGACCCAGCTTCCCAGAGGTTTTGCCCATGGCCCGCGTCACCGTCGAAGATTGCCTCGAGCGTGAAGAGAACCGTTTCGCTCTCGTCGTTCTGGCCGCTATCCGGACGCGCCAGCTCATGAAGGGCGCAAACCCGCTCGTGCACTCGAAGAACAAGGCGGCCGTCACGGCTCTTCGCGAGATCGCAGCCGGCAAAGTCCACTTCGACCGCCCCAGCCACGACGCCGTCGAAGTCTTCATCGGCGAAGTGAACAAGCGCGAGTTCGGTACCTGATCTGAAGTGCGATGACTCGTGATGCCGAGCTAGAGGCCGGCTCGCGGGCGCATTACGAAGACCCGGGGTACTACACCGACACGTACGCGCGTCGCCTCGACGACGTGCAGCACTACGTCACGGTCGCAACGCGATCCGGCGGGCCGGTGCTCGAATACGGGATCGGCAATGGACGGATCGCGTTGCCGATCGCGCGGCACGGCGTCGCGATCACGGGAGTGGATCTGTCGCGGCCGATGCTCGACGATTTGCGCGCGCGTCTCGCTGACGAGCCCGACGACGTGCGCGCTCGCGTCACGCTTCGCGGCGGCGACATGCGCGCGGTGCGATTGCGTCGGCGCTTTCCGCTCGTCATCTGTCCGTTCAACACGGCGCTTCATCTCTACACGCGGCAGGACGTCGAGCGTTTCTTCGCGCGCGTGCGCGAGCACATGACGCCGAGCGGACGCTTCATCGTCGATCTGTCGATGCCGCCGCTCGAAGATCTCGCGCGCGATCCGGCGCGTGCGTACTCGGTGCCGCGCTTTCGGCATCCGACGACCGGGCTCATCGTGAAAAACCGCGAGTACTTCGACTACGACAAGGTGAGGCAGATCCTCTTCGTCGGAATGGAGTTCGAGCCGGTCGAGCACCCGGAACGCGCGTGGATGATGCCGCTCGCACATCGCCAGTTTTTTCCGCGTGAATGGGAAGCGCTCCTTCACTACAACGGCTTCGACGTCGACGAGGTGCATGGTGATTTTCATGGTGGACCGCTCGATCGGCGGAGTGACGTGATGGTGTGGACGGCGCGGTTGCGGCGCGGATGGTGGCGAGCATGAGCATCGCGGAGTCGTTGGCGGAAGTGCGTGCGCGCATCGCGCGTGCGGCGGAGGCGTGCGGTCGTGCGCCGGGCGACGTGAAGCTCGTCGCGGTGTCGAAGTCGAAATCGCCGGACTCGATTCGCGAAGCGTACCGCGCAGGTCAGCGCGCGTTCGGCGAGAACTACGCGCAGGAGCTCGACGGGAAAGCGCGCGCGCTCGAGGATCTTTCGGAGATCGAGTGGCACTTCATCGGGCATCTGCAGTCGAACAAAGCGCGGATCGTCGCGCGCGCCGCGCAAGTCGTGCACACAGTGGACGGCGTCGCGCTCGCGAAGGAGCTCGGGCGTCGCGCCGAGGCGCTCGAGAAGTCGCTCGAGGTGCTCATCGAGGTGAACATCGGCGGCGAAGCGCTGAAGCACGGGTGCGCGCCGAGCGAGATCGCCGAGGTGATCGCGGAGGTGCGCGAGCAGGGATCGCTCGATTTGCGCGGGCTCATGACGATGCCGCCGGCGGACGACGCGGTCGCGGCGAAGCTCGTGTTCGATACGCTCGCGTCGCTGCGGTCTTTGCACGGCGGCACGACGAGGTTGCCCGAGCTCTCGATCGGGATGTCGAGCGACTTGGAGCTGGCCGTCGCGTGCGGCGCGACGATCGTGCGCGTGGGTACGGCGATCTTCGGCGCGCGCTGAGCTACTTGCGACGGAAGAACGCGCGCACGCGGTCGAGCACGGTGCGCTCGGGGTCTTTTCCGGCGCGGATGCGTTCGGCGAGGCGCTGGAGCGCGTCGTCGGTCGGATCGAGGGCGAGCGCGCGATCGATCGCCGCGCGCGCTTCGTCGCGCCGACCGAGGCCATGGAGCGATCGCGCGAGGAGGGACAGCGTGCGCGACGTCTCGCCTTCGAGCTGCGCGGCGCGTTCGGCGTGACGCATCGCCGCGCGCGGATCGCCGAGCGCGAGCCGCACGGTCACGAGCTCGGCGTGCGCGGGGGTGCAGCCCGGTGCTGCGGCGATCGCCGACTCGGCGGCGTCGGCCGCAGCGTCCCAACGTCCGACGCGTCGCTCGGCGATCGCCGTCGCGACCCACGCGAGCCAGGCGCCGTGCTGCGTCGCGAGCCTTCGCGCGCGCGTCGCGACGTCGGCGAGATCCGAGAGCGGCGCGCCGTTCGCCGCGCGCATCACCGCTTCGATCTCGAGCGCCCCCTCCGGCTCGTCGAGCGCGAAGCGCGCGCGTCGCGCCTCGGCGGCGAGCGCGGTGTCCGGCGCGAGTCGCTCCGCGATCACGAGCTGCTCGCGTGCGTCGCTCGTCTCTCCGAGCTGCGTCTGCGCGCGCGCGAGCGCCAGCGCTCCCCATGCGTCGTCGGGCGCCGCTGCGACGAGCGACCGCGCGAGCTGCGCCACCCGCGCCGCGCGCGCGAGGCCGTCCGCTTCACTCGCGAGAGCGAGCTGAATCGCGCGTCGCCATACCTCGGGATGCGCGCGCGCCGTAGCGAGCGCGGAGTCGACCAGCGCCTGCGCCGTCGCCACGTCCTTCTGCCTCATCGCCAACGCCGCGAGGTTCGCGAACGCCGCCGGATGCACCGGATCGCGCACGAGCACCGAGCGCCACGCCGTCGCCGCGCCGACGAGATCCTCGCGCTCCGCGAGCGCCACGCCGCGCTCCGATAGCAAGAGCAGATCACCCGGGAGCTCGCCGAGCCCCGCCTGCAACGCGCTCACCGCGCCGTCGATGTCGCCGCGTGCGCGCAGCGCCTCCGCGAGCCGCGCGTACGCGCGAGCCTCCTTCGGCGCCACCGCGAGCGCCGCGTTCATTCGCCGCTCCGCCGCGCGCGCCTGACCGAACCGCACTTCGAGCGCCGCCATCGCATCGACCAGCTCGAAGCGCGCCGGCGCATCCTCCGCGGCGCGTGCGAGCGCACGGAGCGCGACCTGCGCGACGCGCGGATCGCGCGGCGGCGCGAGCGCCGTCTCCATCGCGATCGCCGCGAGTCGCCCGGTCGCGAAGCGTCCATCGGGCGCGTCGCCGATCGCGCGCCCGAAATGAACGATCGCCGCGAGCCGATCGTGCGGCCCACCGCGCAAGGGATCGTGCAGCGCGCACCTCTCCGCGAGCAGAACGCTGTGCAACGCGTCCCAATCGAGATCGCCGATGTCGCGCACGCCGCCGAGCTCGCCGCCGACGCCGCGCCACAGCTCGTCGAACGCCGCGAGAATCGTCGCGCCCGCGTGCGTCTCGTCGAGATGCGCCTCGACCTTCGCCCGCGTCGCGCCGCTCGTCGCGTCGAACGCGAGCAGCTGGATCATCCCACGCCCCTCGCCCGGCGGCTCGAACGCGCCGGTCACCACCATCGTCACTTCCATCGGCGCGCCCGCCGTCCCCGCGATGTCGCGCCACGCGTTCGGCGGAACGAACGCCTCGACCGGAACCGGCGCGTCCTCGCTGCCACTCGTCGGAAGCGGCTCGCCACCTTGCGTCTTGCGTCGCGTGTGAAGCTGCGCGAGCGCGACGCTTTCGCCGTCGATCTGCGCGAACACGTGCAGCAGCGCCGCGAGCCCGAGCCCGAGCCCACGTCCGTCGTCCGGCACGCCGAACGGAATCACGACCGCGCGCGCTGTTGGAACGTGACGAGTCATCGGAGCGAGAGTCTCCGCTCGACAGCGTAGTCGCGCTTACTTCGTTCCGGGGCGCGGATTGAACGCGAGGCGGACGATCGCCTTCGCGCGACCTGCGGGCGGCGCCGGGAAGCCGACCTTGTCCATCGCCTCGGCCGCGCACGTCAGGACGTCTTGATCGCCCGACCACGGATCGATGTGCGCGTGCGCGACGCGACCTTGCGCGTCGAGATCGAGCGCGAACGTCGCCGTCGCGACCGGTGATCGGTCCGCCTTCCGCGCTTTCTGTTCGCAAGCATGCAACGCCGGACGCGCCGCTTCGAGCGCAATGTACGCCTGCGCGGTGTACACGTCGTTCGGCATCACGTCGTGCGATCGCGGTCGGCTTTGATTGAAGACGACGGGGACCGCGATCGTCTCGGAGCCGGGCTGCGGCGGATCGAGCCGAAGCGTCTTCGCTTCGTCCATCATGCAACGCAAGACCATCGTCGAGATGTCGCACGCGCCGTACGACTCGACCTTCGCGATGCGTCCGTCCTTCGCGAGGCGCAACACGATCGCGACGTGACCGTCTTGCGTCGGGTCATAGAGGAGGCCGCGGTTGTAACAATGGCGAAACTGCGCGCGCGTGTTCTGCGCGATCTGCTCGAGGCGCGCGGCCTGACCCGGCGGCGGGGGCGGCGTCTGCGCGTCGCCTTCTCCGTCCTTGATCGCGAACGACACCGCGGCGGCCGACGGCGTCCACGGCGGGATCGCCGGGATCCATTGCTGACCGAGCTCGCCCGGCGGCGGACAATGCGTGAAGCGGTCGGCGCCGAACTCGCTGATCTCGAGCTCGGCGATCTCGATGCTCGTGACCTCGGGCTTCTTGTTCTCGATCGGCGAGTGCGGTTGCAGAGGCTCGGCCGTTCCGCACGCGACGAGTGTCGCTGCGACGGTGACGACGAATGCGAGCCCGATCTGTTTCCGCACGCGCGAACCATAATCCAAACCCGGTTTCGCGCTACCTTCTCCACCGTGGCTTCGCGTCGCATTGATCGTACGAATTTCGTACAGTCCAGCCCTTCCGGAGCAACGCTTTTCACCGCCGCCGCGCGCCGCGATCCCGCGCTCGCGGCCGCCGTCCCGCTCGCCGAACGGATGCGCCCGCGCACCCTCGCCGACGTCGTCGGACAGCGCCAGATCCTCGGCACCGGAACGAGCGGTCAGACGGGCAAAGTCCTCGCCGGTGCGATCGCCAACGACCGCGTAAGATCGATGATTCTCTGGGGGCCGCCCGGCGTCGGCAAGACGACCATCGGGCGCGTCGTCGCCGCGCAAACGCGATCGCGGTTCGTGCCATTCAGCGCCGTTCTCGGGAGCGTCGGCGAGCTTCGCGTCATCGTCGCGGAAGCGCGCGAAAAGCTGGCGTATGCCGCCGAACGGACGATTGTTTTTGTCGACGAGATTCATAGATTCAACAAGTCACAGCAGGATGCGTTCCTGCCGCATGTCGAGGACGGAACCATCACGTTGATCGGCGCGACGACGGAGAATCCGTCGTTCGCTGTGAACGCGGCGCTCCTGTCGCGGTGCAAAGTGTTTCGGCTCGAAGGGCTGTCCGAGGACGATCTCGCGCAGATCCTGAAGCGGGCGCTCCATGACAGGGACCATGGCCTCGGCGCGCTCGATCTGTCGGCGACGGACGAGGTGCTCGCGCTGATCGCGCGAATGGCGCGCGGCGATGCGCGGCGAGCGCTGTCGACGTTGGAGCTCGCGTCGGATCACGTACGCGCGGACGGAGCGACGGAGATCTCGGTCGACGTGGTCGCGGCGATCGAAGAGCGTGCGCCGCTCCTCTACGACAAGGCGGGCGAGGAGCACTACAACGTCGTCAGCGCGTTCATCAAATCGATGCGCGGGAGCGATCCGGACGCGTCGGTCTATTGGATGATGCGGATGCTCGAAGCGGGCGACGATCCGCTGTTCGTCTTGCGACGCATGCTCATCTTCGCGAGCGAGGACGTCGGCAACGCGGACCCGCGCGCGCTCGTCGTCGTCAACGCGGCGGACCAATCATTTCGTCGGATGGGCATGCCCGAGGGGATGTACCCGCTCGCACATGCCGCGATCTATTTGGCGTGCGCGCCGAAGTCGAACGCCGTCAACGTCGCGTGGCATCGCGCCAAGCAGATGATCGACGAGCACGGCGCGCTCCCGGTTCCGAAGAAGCTGCGGAACGCCGTCACCGGACTGATGAAGAGCGACGGATACGGCGAGGGCTACAAGTACGCGCACGACTTCGACGACGGCGTCGTCCCCGGCGAGACGTACTTGCCCGATCAGATCGCGGGCGCCGTGTTCTACGAGCCGACGGAGCGCGGCGAAGAGGCGCGGATGAAGCAGCGGATCGAAGCGATTCGCGCGGCGGCGAAGAACCGGTAGATCAAAACCCGGGCGCGTACATCGCGGACCAGCGGGCGACGTCGACGATCCCTTCGGCGCAAAGCGCCGACTCCGCGCGCGACGCGAGATCCGCATCGCTCCTGCGCCTGCCGAGCGCGCGTCGCGCGAGCGCAGCGAACGCGGTCATCTCGACGGCGTCGAACGCGACGACAGCACGCGCGAGCCCGGCGTTCGCATCGTCGGCCTCGCCGCGATGCGCGTGGATCCCCGCGCGGATGAGCGCCGCGAAGCCGTCGGCGTACGGCATCTCTTCGTGTGCGAGCGCGTCGGCGGCGCGTCGCGCATCGGCGATGGCGGCGCGTCGCTCGGCATCGGTCGACGACGAATCGGCGGCGCGCGCGACCGCCACGTTTCCGCGTGTCATGTTCGTCAACGCGCGGAGGAGTTGGATGCGCAAGAGGAGCGAACGATCGAGCGTCTTCGCTGCCTCGCGCAGGCGTGCCTCCGCGGCGCGCGCGTCACCGAGGTAGAGATCGATCTGCACGTGCGTGATGAGCGCCGAGTGATGCTGAAGATTGAAGTCCTGCTGCGGCCATGCGCCGATCGCGAGATCGACGGTCGTCCGTGCGTGACCCGGATCGTCCGCCGCGAGGTCGGCGACGCCGAGCATCATTCGGACGACGGTAGCGGTGTAGAGATCCCCGCGCTCCGTCGCGTCGCGGAGGTGAGCGCGCGCGCGTCGAGCCGCTTCGCGCAGGCGGCCGAGGAAATAGAGATCCCAGCCGGCGAAGAGGCGCGCGGTGCTGATCTCGACGGTCGCGCCGACGCCGCGCGCGTAGGAGAGGCGCGTCGCCTCGTCGAAGCCTTCGAGTGCTTCGCGCCACCGTCCTTGGGCGTGCGCCGCGCACGCACGCGCGAGGATCGCGAGGATGGGCGTGCGTCCGTCGGAGCTGCCCGTGGCAGCGCGCTCGGCAAGCACGGCCAGATCGGCGGCGCGTTGCTCGCCGGATTTGCCGAGGAGCGCCGCGTTGGACGACGCTTGGTAGAGCGCATGCGCGACGCGCGCGGCGTCGCCGACGTTGAGCTCGGCGTGCACCCAGCGCGTCAGGTAATCCGCCCCGCGGATCGGATCGACGGGCATGAGCCCCTCGGCCACCGCCTTGCACGTGTCTGCGCGATCGATCGCGTCCGGATCGGCGGCGGGGCGTTCGCGAGGCCGCGCGCTTCGCATTCGCAGGCGGAGCTGACCCCAGAGGTACGACGCGATCGCGCGCGCCGGCGTCGAGGGGAGGCTCATACCGATTTCGCGGAGCGACGCGTCGACGGTCTCGCGTCCGCGATCGACGTGACCTGCGAGCAGGAGCTGGAGACCGGCGCGTCGCCGTGCGTCGCGGGCGCGGACCGGGTCGAGCGTCTTCGCGGCGTCGAGGTAAGCGTCCGCGGCGTCCGCTCCGCGCCCCGAGCTCGCGAGCACGTCGCCGAGACCGACGAGGAGCGTCGCGCGCCTCCCCGCGTCGCCCGCGTCGCCCGCGTCGCCCGCGTCGAGCGCGATCGCGATCCGGTACAGATCGATCGCCTGTCCGAACGCGAGGCCGCGCGCCGCCCGCTCGGCTGCGATCGCCGCGAAGCTCGACGCGCGCGCCGCATCGCCCGCGCCGGCGTAGTGCGTGTAGAGGCGCTCGGGATCCGCGGGCCCGCGTGCCTCCAGCGCGCGCGCCAGCCGCAGATGGTGCACGCGCGTGTCGCCCGCGGCGACGCCGGCGCGAACGACCTCGCGGATTCGATCGTGGTACGTCTCGACCTCGTCGTCGCGTCCGGCGCCGCGAAGTCGCACCAAGCTCGCGCCGCGAAGCTCGGCGAGCGCGCCCGGACCCGCGTCGCCCAAGCTCGACGCCTCCAGCGCGACGCCTTGCTCGATCGGTCCTCCTGCGATCGCGATGACCTCGAGCAGCCGCTGCGCGTTCGCGTCGGTGCGCTGCGCCCGCGCGCGGAGCACCGCGTCGAGCGACACCTCGCGCATCTGCGTGACGTCACCGGAGTCGGCGACGAACCGCGCGAGCTCGTGGAGGAAGAACGGGTTGCCACGTGACTCGGCCGCGATCCTCGGCGCGTGCTCCGGGCCTGCGAGCGCTGTGGCGAGCGCGGTCGCTTCGTCGATCGCGATCGGACCGATCTCGATCTCTCGCCAGCGCGCGCCGCTCCGGCGATCGGCGAGCGTCGCGTGCAGCGACCGGATGAAGCTGCTCGTCTCCGCTTCTTCCGCGCGAAAGCCGACCACGACGAGGAGCCCGCTCGGAGCCTGCGGCGCGAGGAGCGACGCCATCAACGCCGCGCTGTCCACGTCGCCCCACTGCGCGTCGTCGATCGCGACGACGAGCGGCCGCTCCAGCGCGAGGATCGCGAGCAGGTCCTTCATCGCCGCGAAGCCGAGACGGCGAAGCTCGATCGCGTCTGCGGTCGCGGAAGTGTCCTCCTCGTGCGCGTGGAGCTGCGACACGCGCCCGAGCACCGGGAACAGACGTGCGAGCGCCGCCGCGTCGCGCGGTGCGATCGTCGAAGCCGTTCGCGCGTCGGTCGATTCGAGCGCGTCGGCTATCGCGTCGACGACCCGATCGAACGCTTTGTACGGCACCGCCTCGCGCTCGAGCGCCCGCCCGTGGAAGACGCGCGCGCCGCCTGCGAGTGCTTCGCGAAGGAAGGCATCGATGAGCGTCGTCTTCCCCATTCCTGACACACCACGCACCGTCACCACGACCGTCGATCCGCGGCGACACTCCGCGAGCGCAGCGCGCAACGCCGCGAGCTCGGTCGTGCGTCCGATGAGCTCGTGCGAGCCCGTCGTCATGGTCCGCGGCCGCGAGCTCGCCCTGGTCTCGGAGCGCGCGGGAGCGTCGCCGAGTCGACGAAGCACCTCGGCGCCGCTTGGTCGCTCGCGTGGATCGCGCCGCAACAAGTCGACCGTGAGCGACGCCAGATCCTCGGGGAGCTCCGCGGCGATCGTTCGCGGCGGCGGTGCTTCGCCGCGCGTTCGCGCGAGGAGCACGTCGAGCGTCGAACCCGTGAACGGATACCGCCCCGTCAACGACTCGAACAGCATGAGCCCGACCGCGTACCAATCGGCCGCAGGGGAAAGCGGCTCGCCGAGCGCCTGCTCCGGCGCCATGTACGCCGGCGTTCCGACGAGGCGCTCGTCGCTGCGTTCGCGCTCGGCCGCGCGATCCGCGGCGAGGCCGAAATCGAGCACGACCACGCGCCCTTCGCTCGTGACGAGCACGTTCGAAGGCTTCAAGTCGCGATGGAGGAGTCCGGCGTCGTGAAGGAACCCGACCGCGCGTGCGAGCTGGGCGGCCGCCGCGCGGAGGCGATCGACGTCGGCGCGCCACGTTCGGGTCGACGCCGGCGGCGACTCGCTCGCGAGCTCGATGTGCGTGCCGTCGTACGACAGCGCGAGCGGCGACACGCCGGAAGGCGTCGGCCGCGATCGCGGCGTCGGCGTCGCCGGCAGCGTCGGCGCGTCGGTGCTGACGAAGTCGTCGAGCGCGCTCGCGTGCTCCACGAAGCTCCGCCCGCGAACGAGCTCCATCGTGAAGAAGGGCGCGCCGCGATCCGCGACGAGATCGTGCAAGACGACGAGGTTCGGATGATAGAGATCCGCGAGCGCCCGAAACTCTCGCTTGATGCGATAGAGCGCCTCGGCGTCGGCGCGGTGCAGCGTCTTCAGCGCGACGTTCATCCGTCGCTCGTGATCGACCGCCTCGTAAACGACGCCCATCCCGCCCGCGCCGAGCACGCGCACGATCTCGTAGCGGTCCGGGACGGTGAGCCCCGCGAGGTTTGCGCGGGGTGCCAAGTCAGTCGAGCGCGCCGAGCGCCCCTTCGAGCTCGCCGAGCGCGTGCGAGTCGCCTTTCTTCTTCGCCTGCTCGATCCCGGCGCCGAGCCACTCGCGCGCGCCGTCGATGTCGCCGCGCCCTTCGAGCATCTGCCCGCACATCAGGTACATCGCGACGTAGTCCGCGCGCTTGTCGCGCAGCGTGCGAAACGTCGCGAGCGCCTCGTCGAAGCGCTCCGCGTTCCGGTACTCCATCGCCAGGCCGTACCACGCCATCGGATCGTCCGAGCCGGACGCCGTCAGCTTCTCCAGAAACGCCAAGCGCTTACTCATGACGACTCATCGGACCTCACCTCACCGCCGAGTATGGAACAAGTCGGCGATCGGCGTTAGGCATTGGGGATGCGCCCGAAGGTCTTCAGCATCGCGGTCGAGGTCACCGGGCACTGCAACCAGAAGTGCGACTATTGCTACAACGAGTGGCGCGAGGACAACGGTGCCAGTGTCGGAGGCGCCGACACGCAGAAGCTCCTCGGTCGCGTGACGCGCGTGCTCGACGCGCTCGATCTCGATCACGTGACGGTCACCGGAGGCGAGCCGTTCGCGCGCAAGGACGTCTTTCAGCTCTTCGATCTCATTCGCGCGCGCGGCGTCGGGATCCAAATCATCTCGAACGGCGGCCTCGTGACTGACGCGATCGCCGAGCGCCTCGCGCCGTACGAGCCACGGTACGTGCAAGTTACATTGAACGGTCCGGACGCCGCGCTGCACGAAGAGCACGTCGGCGAAGGGCACTTCCAGCCGACGCTCGACGGGATCGCGGCGCTGCGGCGGCACGGCGTCCCGGTGGTCGGATGCATCGTCGTCACGAAGAAGAACGCGGCGCGCGTCGCGGAGACGCTCGCGTTGTGGCGCTCGCTCGGCGTGAGTCAGATCTCGCTCAGCCGATTCAGTCCCGCCGGGTACGCGGCCGGTTATGCCGCGCAGCTCCTCCCGTCGCGAGACGATCTGCTCGTCGCGTTTCGGCAGGCGATCCCGTTCGGACGCGATCTCGGGATGACGCTCTATTGCACGATGCCGGTGCCTCCGTGCGCCGTCGAGGTCGAGGATCTCGCGCCCATTCAGTTCGGCGTCTGTCCGATCGGATCGTCGATGCAGGAGCTCGCGCTCGGTCCCGACGGCAAGCTGAAGAACTGCACGCTGCATCGAACGGCGATCGGCGGCGTGCCCGACGTGCTCGATCCGAGCGTCGACATCGCAGCCCTCCTCCAAGCGCCCGAGATCACCGAGTACAAGAAGAAGCTCCCCAAGTTCTGCGTCGGCTGCGTTCACGCTTCGACGTGCGGCGGCGGATGTGGCGCGGCGGCGGAGTGGGTGCTCGGCGACGCGCGCGCGTTTCCGGATCCGCTGGTGTGGCAGCACGTCGACGACGACTTCGCCGCGAAGCTCGCGCGCCAACGCGCGGACGGGCGCAGGCACCTGGAGGTCCTCGTGTCATGAGCGACGACGAGATCAAGCGACTCATTCTCTCGCGCCGCGCCGCCTTCATCGCCGCCGCGATCGCGAGCCTCGCGACGGCGCAGTGCGAGCCGAAGCCGGCGGATCCGCAGCCGTGCCTCTCGCCGCCGGTCGATCCGATCGACCAGCGACCGCAGGTCTGCTTGTCGCCGATGCCTGCGACGCCTCCGGATGCGGGCGCGGCAACCGAAGCGCCTCCGCAGCCGTGTCTGTCTGGAGTCGTGCCTCCGCCGAAGCAGCCATGAGCAACGAGGAGGCGAAGCGCACTGTGCTCGCGCGTCGCGCGCGGTTCGTCGCGGCGGCGATGGCGGGGCTCGCGACCGCGTCGTGCGATGCGTGCAACCCGCCGCAGCCGTGTCTGTCGCAGGCGATGAACGTCGACTCGGGTCTGCCGCCGGGTCCGTGCCTCAGCGTCGCGTACATTCCGAACGATGCGGGCGAGCAGCTTGCGATCGACGATGCGGGCGACGCGGGGAACGCGAGCGACGCAGGAGACGCGGGCGCCGCCGGAAAGGACGCCGGGAAGAAGGTCGTCGTCGGACCTCCGGCGCCGCCGCCGATGCCTTGCTTGTCGCCGACTGCTCCGCCGCAGCCGTGCTTGAAACCTCCCCCGCCGCGCGTCTGCCTCGACGTTCCGTTCTGATCATGGCCAAAGTCGATCGTCCTCGCGTCTTGCTCGTCTGGCCCGGCGGCCTCTTCTCCGGCGGCGCGAACTTCGGCGTGCCGCAACTCCTCGGCGTCGCCGCAGCGATGCGCGCGTCCGCGAACGCGATCGTCGACATCGTCGATCT
>JBBQXV010000226.1:0-15331 GCA_038209335.1 Polyangiales bacterium
CCCCATGAAGACTACCCAGCTCGCTTCGTCGCTCGGCGTTGGAATCATCGCACTCACCTCTACGCTCGCGAGCGCGCCTGCGTCGGCCGATCCTCCGGGGAAGCCGGGGTCAAACACCCTCGCGGTGACCTTCGGATCGCCCGGAACGGTCGCGTGCGGCGGCCCGCTCGCGAGCACCGTCACGCTCAAGAACACCGGGACGGCTGCCGAGAGAGGCACGCTCGTCTTCAACGGCGGCTCGCCGGTGCCCTACGACGTCGCGCCCGGAAGCACGGCGACGCTCGCGACGAACGGCGGGACACTCGACTGCACGAAGGCGCCGAACCTCAAAGGATCGGCGACGAGCTCGCTGATCGTCGGATCGAGCGTCACGCGGACGATCGAGCCCGACGCCATCTGGTACACGTCCGCGCAGCTCTCGTTGGGCGGAGGAGGTTTCTCGCTCGGGATGGGCGTCGACACGGGCCCCGCGCGATGCGGGGCTCCGCTGAAAGTCGTCGGAAAATCGGTCGGCTCGCCGAAGCTCGAGATCCGGCTGTCGGCCATGCCGTCGCAGGACACCATCTACCTCACCGTTCCGGCCGGCACGGAGCGATCCGTCGTCGTGTCGCCGAACGTCGACTGCAACGCACGCCTCTACGGCATCTCGTATTCGATCGCCAATCTGCACGGGACGCTCGCGCCGTCGAAGATCACGTACCGCTGATCGGGCTGCGCGCGAGGGGAGCATCGGCGGCACTGTACGGATC
Organism: Polyangiales bacterium; assembly: GCA_038209335.1. GTDB lineage: Bacteria > Myxococcota_A > Polyangia > Polyangiales > Polyangiaceae > JBBQXV01. Next base: position 750 of record JBBQXV010000226.1, read on the forward strand.
GCGCGGCAGCGGACGTTCGCGCGGCGAGCGCTTCTGCGCTGGCGATCCGGCGATGAATCGCGCTACGTGACGCTGTGCGAACACGCGCTCTCCGCCTCTTCGCCGCCGCGTCGATCACGCTGGCGGCGCTCGTCGTGTCGTGGCCCGCGGCGGCCGTCAACGCGAAGACCGAAGCCGCCGCGAAGGCTGCGATCGACAAGGCCGCGCAAGAAGTCGGCGGCGGGAAAATCGACGCCGCGATGAAGCGCCTTCAAACGGCGCTCGCCGCGTGCGGCATCGACAAGTGCAGCGCGGCGACGAAGGCCGCGCTCATTCGCGACTCCGCGGCGATCGAGTTCAAGCGCGGCAACCGCGAGGCGGGGATCAACGGGCTCGTGCAAGCGTTCGGTGTCGATCCGTCGCTCGAACCGAACGCGAGGTACGACGTCCCCGAGATGAAGTCCGAGTGGGAAGCGGCGAAGGACGAAGCCGCGGCGACGAAAGGGCCGAGCCCAAAGGGCGACTTCGCGCACACGCCCGCGACCGAGCAAACGGTCAACACGCCGCTCCCCGTCTACGTCGAGTACTCCGGCGCGAGCAAGCTCGTGACGGTGACCGTGAAGTACAAGGGGACCGGGATGCGCGAGTTCAAGCGCCTCCCGCTCGCGAAGAAGAAAGACGGATGGGCCGTGACGATCCCGTGCGGCGACGTGAAGCGCGGCGGCGTGCGCTACTACGTCGAAGGGTTCGATCAGAGCGGCGACATCGTCGCGAGCAGCGGATCGCCGACGCAAGCGTTCGGCGTTCCGATCCGGACGAAGATCTCCGGATCCGCGCCGAGCCTCCCGGGCGCGAGCGCTCCGAAGGCGTGCACCGAGGGATCGTCCGACAGCGGCGGCGACGGCCCGACGGCGGGCGCGGTCGGCGCGGCGTGCGGCGAGAGCTCGGAGTGCAAGAGCGGTCGATGCGCCGAAGGCGTCTGCGCGGACGCAGAGAAAAAGCGCGAAGCGAGCGGCGACGCGCCGCGCTTTTGGATCGGCGTCGCAGGCGCGATCGATTTCATGTCGATCCCCGCCGCGTCCGACGTCTGCCTGCGCGAGCAAGCGACCGGCGCGTCGCTCAACGGCGTCTACTACTGCACGAACCCCGACGGCACGAACTTCCCGGGCGGCCCCAACGAGAACAGGACGCTCACCAAAGGGAGCTCGGGGCAAACCGACGGCGGCTTCGGCGCGCGCAACATCCGCCTCATGCTCACGTTCGACATCCGCGCCGGCTCGAACTTCCTCGTCGGAGGACGCATCGGGTTCGTCCTCAATCGTTACAAAGGCTCGGACGCGATCGATCTCGGGCACGGGCTCCACACGCCGATCCACATCGAAGGGCGGCTCACGTACGTCTTCGGCGACGCGCCGCTCGCGACCTCGGGCTTCGCGCCGTACATCTTCGGCGGCGCCGGGTTCACCGAGTTCGACGCGATGTCGAGCGTCACGGTGAAGACCACGCTCGCACCGGGCGGAACCGACAAGGAGGCATGGCTCACCGGAGGTCCGTGGTTCGTCGCCGGCGGCGGCGGACTGCGCTTCGCGTTCACGCCGAGCGCGGCGATGCTCCTGGGGCTGCGCGTCGCGGGGACGCCGGGGCCGACGGGCTTCCTGCCGGTGTACGCGCCGGAGCTTCAGCTCGCGTACGGGTTCTGACCTACGCCGCGCGGCACGCCCGTGACGCCGGCGTCGGTGTGAATCACTCCGATTTCACTGTTCCGAGCACCGGCGTCGGTGTGAATCACTCCGACTTCGCTGTTCCGAGCACCGTCGTCGGTGTGAATCACTCCGATTTCACTGTCACAAGCACCGTCGTCGGTGTGAATCACTCCGATTTCGTTGTTCCGAGCATCGTCGTTGGAGTGAACCCCACCGACCGGGGCGTTCCGAACGACGATTTCGGCATTCCGCGCGTCGACCGAGCAGCTCCGCCTCCCGGCGGCGACTACTTCTTCATGCACTTCTGCATTTCGTCCATGGCCTTCGCGGCCATGACGCATGTCCGCTCGGCCGGCTTCATCTCCGCGCACATGCTGCGCCACAGCTTCTTCTCGGGCTCACCGCGCATGTCCGCCGGGTTGAGCGACGCGATCTTCTCGACGACCTTCTCGCAGTCGACGTCGCCGCCGGTGGCCGCGGCGCTCGTCGAGCCGGCGGGGCCGCCCGAGCTCCCTTTGTCGCAGCCGCAAACCAGAGCCGAGAGCACGAACGCGCAGACGAGGATGTTTTTCATGCGCTCTGGCATATCAAAGAGTGCTTGTGCGCGGGACGGGAGTTGAACCCGTATGCCTTTCGGCGGCGGAACCTAAATCCGCTGCGTCTGCCAGTTTCGCCACCCGCGCCTGGGTGCTGACTGGGATTTATCCGGGGAACGGCGCCGCGTCGACTCCGCTGCGCATTTACTTCGTCGTGCGCACGAACTCGATGAGCCTTCGCAGGCCCTCTTCGAGGCCGACGCGCGGCTCGTAGCCGAGCTCGGCGCGGATGCGCGAGATGTCCGCGACCGACTCGCGGATGTCGCCGGCGCGCCCCTCGGCGAACGTCGCGCCGAGCTTCGTTCCAACGATGCTTTCGATGGTGGCGAGGAGTTGCTTGAGCGTCGTCTTCCCGCCGCACGCGACGTTGTACGCGCGCCCCGAGACCTTCGACGCGGGCGCGGTCGCCGCGCGGATGTTCGCGTCGACGACGTTGTCGATGTAGACGAAGTCCCGGTACTGCTCGCCGTCGCCGAAGATCGTCGGGCGCTCGTTCTTGAGCGCGCGATCGACGAAGATGCTGATGACCCCCGAGTACGCGCTCGTCGGATCCTGCCGCGGCCCGAAGACGTTGAAGTAGCGTAGCGACACGGTGTCGACGCCGTAGAGCTTGCTCCACGTCTGCAAGTAATACTCGCCGGTGATCTTCTCGACGCCGTACGGGCTCATCGGCGCGGGGGGCATCGTCTCGACGTTGGGAACCGCGGCCGCGTCGCCGTACACCGCCGCCGAGCAGGCGAAGACGACGCGCTTCACGCCGCGCGCGCGCGCCGCTTGGAGGACGTTGAGCGTCCCTTGGATGTTCACGTCGTGCGTCTCTTGCGGATGCGCGACGGAGTAGGGGACCGAGACGACCGCGGCCTCGTGGAAGACGACGTCGCACCCTTCCATCGCCTTTTCGAGCGCGGCGGCGTCGCGCACGTCGGCCTCGATGACCTCGGCGCGTCCGCCGAGCGGCACGAGGTTCGCGCGTTTCCCCGACGAGAAATTGTCGAAGACGCGAACGGTGTGCTCCTCGGCGAGGAGGCGTTCACTGATGTGGGATCCGATGAATCCGGCTCCGCCGGTGACGAGCGCGCGCATGGGATGCAATGTAACGGATGCGCGGGCGTCCGCGTATCGCGAAGCGGGCTACGGCTTCATCTTGATGATCGAAAAGACCGCGCCCTGCGGATCCTGAACGATCGCGAACCGTCCGACGCCCGGAATGTCGGTAGGCGGCACGAGGAGGGTCGCGCCGAGCGATTTCGCTTTCTCCGCCTGCGCGTTGCAGTCGTCGACCGCGAAGTACGCGAGCCAGTGCGCCGGCACGTCGCCCCACTCCTTTTGGATCTCCATCATCCCGCCCGCGGGATCCTCGTTCGAGCGGAAGATCTCGAAGTACTCGTGCGCGCCCGCCTTCGAGCGCTTCGCGCTCCATGCGAAGAGCTTCGAATAGAAGCCGACCGCGGCGTCGACCTTGCGCGTCTGCAGCTCGTGCCAGCAGAGCGTGCCGACTTCGTTCATGACGGCGGCGCCGATGTGCTTCTTCGCTTCCCAGATCGCGAACGCGGCGCCGGTCGGATCTTCGAAGACCGCCATGCGTCCGGCGTCGGAGACGTCGAACGGGCCCATTTTCACGGTCGCGCCGAGATCTTTGGCTTTCGCGGTGGCGGCGTCGGCGTTGGTGACCGCGGCGTACGACATCCACGCGGAGGGGACGCCGGGCTGCGTTTGCTCGTAGAGACCGCAGACGTCGCGATCGCCTTTGTACAGCCGTGTGTATGTACCGGCCGGGCCGGCGGGCATGTCGACGGCGGTCCAACCGAAGAGCTCGCCGTAGAAGGTCTTCGCGGCGGACGGATCGCTCGTCCCGAGATCCGACCAGCAGAACTGGCCGTGCGCGTACTTCTTCATTTCGGTCATGGGAACCCCCGTTGCTCGTGGCCGCGAACGTTGCGGCGCACCGAAGGGGTACGCCTTGGGGCGGGGGAGTCAATGCGCGACGGGTGACGATGGGGCGACGAACGTGGGCGTGGGCGTGCGCGCGCGCGTGGGCGTGGGCGTGGGCGTGGGCGTGGGCGTGGGCGCGAGCGTGAGCGTGAGCGTGCGCTCGAGCGTGGACGAAGGAGAAAGAGTCTGCTCGCTCGGCTTTTCCAGCGTGCCGTCGTGCGCGCGGGGCGCCTCTCGCGATTTTGCGCTGAGGCGAACCACGGAGAGTCGGATGCGTATCTACGATGCGATGATTGAGGCGCTGGGGATGCTGCGGGTTACGTTGCCGCGGGTTGAACGGTTCGATAATGACTTGGCGCGGCAGCTGCGACGGGCGGCGGCGAGCGTCGCGTTGAACATCGGTGAGGGGAGCGGATCGAGCGGAGGCGTGCGGACGCAGCGGTACCGCACGGCGCTCGGGTCGGCGCGGGAGACAAACGCATGCCTCGATGTCGCGATCGCGCTCGGTTATCTCGACGGCGTCGATGCGGCGCTTCGAGGGAAGCTCAATCTCGTCATCGGCGGTCTCGTGCGACTCACGGTCTGAGACTCACGCGGCGGACGAGCAGGCATCGCTTGTCCGCCGCGTTCGCATCACCGCACGCAGCGAAGGAGCGTCGCCGCGATGTGCTCGATGCGATCGCGAAGCTTCGCATCGAGCGGACAGTATCCAAGCGCATCCGCCGCATCGAGACACGCCGCGCTCTCGCGCGCCGAGCCGAGCGCATCGAGATACCGCTGCCGCTGCGTCCCGCCACGGCACCCGCCCCCCTCCGCCGTGTTGAGCGCCATGCTGGTCGCGCATCGACGAAGTTGTTTCCCAAGCGATGGATCGTGGTTCTCGATCTGCAAGAGCACCGGACGCAGCTCACGCAGCACTTCGATGATGACGTCGTAGATTCGAAGCATGTTCTCTCCGTGGTTCACCTCCGCGTGAAATCGCGAGAGGCGCCCCGCGCCCAAGCCGTCGCGCGCAGGTCGCGTCAAGGCCGCGGAGCGAAGCGAAGCGCCGGCGAAGCCGGCTTGGCCTTGACGCGGCCGAGCACGACGGCACGATGGAAAAGCCGAGCGAGCCCCCCCCGTTTGACGTTCACGCCCACGCAGCACGTTCACGCGCATGCGCACGTGCACGAGCGTGAGCGCGGGCGTGGGCGTGCGCGTGGGCGTGCGCGCGAACGTGCGCGTAGGCGTGCGCGCGAACGTGCGCGCGGGCGTGCGCGTGCACGTGAACGTGCGCGTGTACTAGGATGCCGCCGCACGCATGCTCGGCAAAGGTTGGCGCATCTACAAGGAGACGCGCAAAAAGCACGATCTCCTCTTCAACGTCTACCTGATGCGCCCCATCGCGGCGCAGATCGTCGCCCTCGTCGCGCCGACACGCCTCACGCCGAACCAAGTCACGCTCCTCAACCTCTTCATCTTCCTCGTCGCCGCCGCGCTCCTCGTCGCGCTCCCGACGCACGAAGGCGCCCTCCTCGCGATCGCGACGCTCGAGCTCAGCTACTGCCTCGACTGCGTCGACGGGATGCTCGCGCGCCACAAGAAGATCGCGTCGAAGGAGGGGCACCTCTTCGACTTCTTCACCGACGAGCTCAAGGCCGTCCTCCTCGCGTCGGTCCTCGCGGTCCGCTTGTACCGCACCGGCGGCCTCGCGCTCTCGACCTCGATGCCCCCCGCGATCGTCACCTGGCCCGCCGGCAGCCCCGCCTTCCTGTTCGCGGGCATCGTCGGTGCGGTCGTCCTCGCGTCGGCGATCTCGCTCACGAACTTCATCCGCCGCCCCGAGCTCTCCGGGCGCGAATCAGGCGTCGAAGCGCATTACGAGACCGTCGTCGAAGAGAAACCGAAGTCGATCGTCGGCAAGCTCGCGTCGCTCGTGACGACCTTCCTCCGCTTTTTGAACCACTACCCGAGCCACATCTGGATCTTCGCGCTCGCCGGGCGGCTCGATCTCTTCTTCTGGATCTACGTCGCCATCAACCTCCTCTACCTGGCGCGTGGATGGCTCGGGATCATCGTGCGCTTCGGACGCTGATTTCGCCGGCGCCGAGCTGTGGTATGTCGTCGACGTGGCCGCGAAGAAGAAGAAACCGAACGCCCTCGCCGCTGCCGCGCAGCGCCGCCTGGGGAAGATTGGTCCCGCGCGCATGTCGCCCGAGCAGATGGCGCACATGCTTCTCCACGCCGAAGAGCGAGGCGACGTGCAGCGCGTCGATCTCGAAGACGGCTCGTGGGGATGGGCGATGTCCGGCCCCGACGGCAAGACGCAGATCCTCAAGCCGACGCCCGACATGCTGGCGGCGCTCGAGCGCTTCGAGACCGACGGCCATCCGGCGCACGACAACGACGACGTGAAATGATCTGAAGGGGGACAGGCGATGCTCGCGACGCAGATTCGGCAGAAGGACGGCGTCTTCTACTTCGCGGCGTACCCGGCGGAGGACCTGCTCCACAAGGTCCGCTTCATCAGCCGCTTCTACGGCGAGGGCGAGAAGATCGCCGCCGAAGAGGTCGAGAAGGAAGACGAGGTCGGGCAGTTCATCGCGAAGATCGAGGCGACCGATCAGGCGTTCCAGCGCCAGCTCGGCAAGGCCAAGGTCGCCGCGATCAAGAACTTCTACGAGACCGCGGTCTCGCAGCCGCCGATCCCCGGCACCGTGCTCCTCTTCACCGCCGAGAAGCTCCGCTTCGATCCCGTGCGCGGCTTCGAGAACATGGGGCAGCTCGACGAGCCGCGCGGCAAGTACCTCATCATCGACGGGCAGCACCGCCTCGCCGCGCTCCACTTCTTCCGCCAGAGCCGGCCCGACGACGCGAAGACGATGAACGTCCCGTGCATCATCTTCGACGGGAAGAGCGAAGACTTCGCGACCGAGATGTTCGTCATCATCAACTCGACGCCGACGCGCATCAACAAGAGCCACCTCGTCGATCTCTACGAGAAGGTGTCGTGGGCGGCGCCGGACAAGAAGCTCTCGGCGCGCGTCGTCGATCGTCTGTACAGCGAGGGCGACAGCCCGCTCCGTTACAAGATCAACCGGCTCGGCGGGCGCTCGAAGCAGGAGAAATGGATCCTGCAGGCCGAGCTGTTCAACGAGATCCATCGCTGGGTGCAGGCCGATTGGAAGGCGATGGGCAAGCGCGTCTCGGCGGGAAATCCGCAGCGCGAGGCGCAGCGCGTGTACGAGCAGGTTCGCGATTTCTTCAAGGCGGCGGCGCCGGCTTGGGGGACGGCGTGGGGGCACGCGGGTTATCAGGTGACGCGGCCGGTGACGCTGAAGGCGATGCTCCGCGTGTGCGCGGATCTCGCGCGCGAAGATGCCGAGCCGGTCGACGGGCGCGTGAAGCGTTGGGAGAAGCGGCTCGCGCCGTGGGCCGAGCTGTCGCGCACGTTCCGCAGCGAAGGGTTCTACGAACGCTTCCCGGCGAAGGGGCAAGTGGAGCGCGTCGGGCGCGTGCACCGCGAGCTCGCGCGCGCGGCCAACGTCGAGGTCAAGAAGCGCAAGGGCGAAGAAGACTGAGCGCCGGGATGACCGACGTCGTCCGCGCATCTCGGGTCGCAGTCGCGGCGCAGATCGCGCTCGCGGCGTTCGCGCTCGCGTCGCTCGGCGCGCGCGGCGGCTGCGGTCCGGGCGGTGGCGCCCCGGTCGCGCCGCAGATGGACACGTGCGCCGCGAGCACGCCACCGCCCGCCGACGGAAAGGCGACGGTGCTCCTCGGGCGCGACGTGACCGGCGCGTTCCAGCCGCTCGTCGACGGCGACGCGATGCCGCTCAACCTCGGTCCGCAGGGCGGGCAGCACGTTTACGTCACGGTGCGCCTCTACACGCCGACCGCAGGCTCGTGGAAGTATGCGTTGACGATGAAGGAGACGAACGGCGCGTTGGCCGGGAGCGCGACGGTCGCCGTGAGCGCCTGCGCCGGATGGAACACGTCGCAGAAGGTCCGCGTCTTCATCAACGTGGCGTCGGCGCACAGCGGGCCGCTCTCGATCGCCGCGTCGCCCGTCTCCGACACGACGACGACGCTGAGCGAAGCCGTCAACGTGAGCGTGACGCAGTAGAGGGAGAAGCGCGCGCCTCCGCGCGTATGCTCGCGCGCATGGTGAGGTCCGCTTCGCTCCACTGTCTCGCGCGCGCCGCCGATCTCGGGCTGCTCGAGACGGCGACGGCCGACGCGGTTCGGTACGATCCGTTCTTGCGCGCGGCTGTGCGCGCGAGCGTGCGCGGCGCGATCAAACGCGCGGCTGCGGCGACGAGCATCGCGCCCGAGGGGGACGGCGAGGGGCATCACCTTCGCCTGGCGTTCCTCGATCGCGCGGGGCGGCTCGCGGGCGTCGATCCGCACGACGTCGGCGCCGTGACCGCTGCGTACGCGGCCACGTCGCAGGGCTATCCGCGTAAGGGGCGGACGTTCTGGCCGATCACGACGTCGCTCCTCGTCGCGCTCGTCCTCGCGGCGATCACGACGGTCGCGCTCTTCTTCCGGCCGACGCCCGAGGAGCGCTTCCGCAAGACGCCGCTGGCGACCGCGCTCGGCGAGCCGCTCACGAAGTACGTCGTCGCGATCGCGAAGCAGCAGACGCCGACCGGACTCGCGCGGTTGCAACAGACGCGCGACGCGATCCTCGCGGCCGAGGTGAAGGCGCAGATCGGCGATGAGGCGGCGCTCGAGCTCGGCGACGTGCTCCTCCACGCGGCGAACATCGCGAACGTGGCACCCGATGCGATCGAAGCCGAGACGAAGAACCTCGACGCATCGCTCTCCGTCTTGAACCTCGCGCTCGCGAAGCGAAAGGTCCCCGCGTGCCTCGACGCGTACATCGTCGGCCGCGCGAACGGCGTCGCGATCTGGGTGCTCGGCTACTACGCGAAGCGCCAAGTCGAAGTGACGATCGACGGCGACACGTCGACCGTCTTCTGGGGGAGCCGCATCGACGAGCTCAACTTCACGTCCGGCGGCGGCGCGTACAAGAGCGGCGCGGGGCGATCGGTCATCATCTCGCTCGACGATCTCGAAGGCGAGGTGCTCCGCCAAGTCCTCCCGGCGCTCGGCGGCGACGCGAGGCTCGCGCTCGGCGCGGGGACGTTCGACGCGAGCGCGACGTCGACGATCCCGGCCGCGCAGAAGACGCTGACCACGCTCGTTCGCGGCGAGATCGGCAAGGCGGGGCTCATCAGCGAGTCGATGGCGATCGACATCGCGGAGCTCGTCAGCCGGCGCGACGTGGTGCTCGCCGACATGCGGTGGGAAGGACGCGGCGGGCGCAAGCTGAAGCTCGCGCCGCGCTGGGCCGAGGACATCAAGGCGATCGGTGACCTGACCGCGAAGCAAGTGATGAAGCTCGACGATCGCCTCGGCTCGCCGGACTACGTTCGCGCGGTCGCGCGCGTCGTCGACGTGTACGCGCTCCTCCAAGAGGAAGAGTTCGTCGGGTACCTGCACGCGTACAAGGACAAGACGCTCGAGAGCCCGCCCGAGCTCAAGGAGATCGCCGGCGCGTCGGCGTTGTCGCGCGCGACGCTCGCGGCGAGGCTCGCGCTCCTCGCGCGTCCGCAGCCGTTCGTCTTCGCGGAGCTCACGCGGATCGCGACGTACGCGATGTCGTCCGACTACGCGGCGTGGGCGCGGCGCGGCGCGGCGGTGCTCCTCGCGGCGCTCGAACGGGAGCTCGAGGGATCGGCGCAGACGGTGTGGCTCGGGGAGGGGGTGTTCGATCGCGACGGGCTCGCCGACGCCATCGTCCGCATCGGCGCGCGAACGCCCGATCAGATCCGCGGAGCCGCCGATCGCGCCTACACCAAGATGTTCAAGCGGCCAGTCCCGAAGCTCGAACGCCGCGCGCTCTAGAAACGGACTGGCGTCGGCCGGCTGCGCGTGCTCTTTCGTTGTTCGCGTGCCGCTCCGACGATCGATCCTCTTCGCCGCCTCCGAGTGCGCGCCGTTCGCCAAAGCGGGTGGGCTCGGCGACGTCGTCGGCGCGCTCCCCGCGGCCCTGCGTGCGCTCGGGCACGACGTGCGGATCGTCCTTCCGCGTTACGGATTCCTCGCGACCGATCGCATGAAGCGCCACGACGCGCCGCTCGGCGTCCCGCTCGGCGGCGGCGAAGCGTGGGCGGCGGTCTTCGAGGGTCGCCTCCCGGGCACCGATGTCCCCGTCTATTTCCTCGACCACGCCGAGCTCTTCGCGCGTCCGTACCTCTACGATCCTCCGGGCGGCGTCTCGCTCGACAACCTCGCGCGATTCGCGTTCCTCTCGCGCGGCGCGATCCAACTCTGCAAGCACCTGCGCTGGTTCCCCGACGTCGTGCACGTCCACGACTGGCCGACGGCGCTCGTGCCGGTGTACCTCGACACGATCGAAGCGAACGGTCCGATGGCGAAGGCCGCGACGGTCCTGACGATCCACAACGTCGCGCATCAGGCGAAGTACCCGGCGTCGCAGCTCGCGGCAACGCAGATCCCGTGGAGCGAAATGCGCGCGGACGGGCTCGAAGATTTCGGCGCGGTGAGCCCGCTGAAGGGCGGCCTCTACCACGCGACCAAGCTCGTCGCGGTTTCGCCGCGCTACGCGCAAGAGATCCGAACGCCGGAAGGGGGCGCGGGGCTCGACGGGTTGCTCCGTTTCCGCGGCGGCGATCTCGTCGGCATCCTGAACGGCATCGACGATGACGCATGGGACCCGCGCACCGATCCCGCGCTCGTCGCGCCGTTCGACGCCGACGATCTCTCCGGCAAGGCGTCGTGCAAGCGCGCGCTTCAACGCGAGATGGGGCTCGCCGAACGCGCCGACGTCCCGCTCATCGGCGTCATCACGCGCCTCGTCTCGCAGAAAGGCGCCGACGTCATCGCCGATGCGATTCCGCAGATCCTGGATCTCGACGCGCAGATGATCGTCCTCGGCTCCGGCGACACCGCGACCGAAGCGCGCCTCTCCGCGCTCTCCGAGGCGGGCGGCGATCGCTTCCGCGCGTGGATCGGATTTCACGAAGCGCTCTCGCATCGGATCGAAGCGGGGAGCGATCTCTTTCTGATGCCGTCGCGCTTCGAGCCGTGCGGATTGAACCAGATGTACAGCCAACGGTACGGCACGCTCCCGATCGTCCGCGCCACCGGCGGGCTCGACGACACCGTCGAGACCTTCGACGAAGCGTCCGACACGGGGAGCGGCTTCAAACTGCAGGATCTCTACGTCGAGTCGCTCGTCGCGACGGTCAAGTGGGCGATCGACACGTACCGCACGAAGCCGGCCGCGTTTCGCGCGATGCAACGACGCGCAATGAAGAAGAGCTTCGGTTGGGGCGTCGCGGCGGCGCACTACGCCGAGGTGTACGAATGGGCGATCGCGGCGCGACGATGAAGCGATCGATCGCGTTCGCGAGCACGACGGCGCTCGTACTTTCGGCGGCCTCCGCGCGCGCCGAGCCGATCGACGTGGTGCCGTTCGCATCGATCGACGTCGCGCCGCGCTTCACGTCGTCGACGATCGGTTTCTCCGAGCTCGACGCGGGGCCGGGCGCGGTGCGCGACGGCGATCCGACGACGGCGTGGATCGTCCCGGGCGACGCCGACGTGGTCGGTGCGATGCTCTTCGATTGGTCGGGGTGGGGCGTCGCGCCGTTCGCGGTGGCGGAGCTGCGCATCGACATGGTCCCGTCGGACGCGGCGATCGCGATCGACACGGGAGTCGACGCCGCTTCGCTCGCGACGGTGACGACCACGATCGCGCGCGACGCGACGGGCGTGACGCTCGCGTTCGCGAAGCCGACGCCGCTGCGGCTCCTCCGCGTCCGCGCCGTAGGCGGCACCAAGATCGCCGCCATCCGCGCGACCGCGTCCCCCGGCGGAACGCTCGCCGCTGCGCCGACCGCGACGTGCGACGCCGACGGCGTGCACCTCCGTGTCCCGACGACCGCGCTCCTCGCCGCGAAGATCGCACGCGCGCTCGCAGGCGGAGGCGAGGTCTCGTTCGCGCGACGTCGCCTCGACGGAAGCGCGATCACCGACGCTTCCGTGCGCTTCGACGCGCGGCCCGCAACGTACGCTTACACGATCACGCCGCTCGGCTCCGACGCCGCGTCCGCCACCGTGTCCGTCACGTGCGACGGCCCCGCGCTCGGCCGCCCACCGTCGACCGCGATCCACGGCGTCATCGAGGGCTTCTACGGCCGCCCATGGACGTGGCCGGAGCGCGAGAAGATCGTCCGCGCGATGGGCGCGCTCGGGCTCGACACGTACATCTACGCGCCGAAGAACGACGCGCTCCATCGCGACACCTGGCGCGCTCCGTACGACGCCACCACGCTCGCGCATTTCAAGGCGCTCGCGGATCTCGGACGCGGCGTCGGCGTGAACGTCGTCTACGCGATCTCTCCCGGGCAAGACATCGATCCGGCGAAGCAGGCCGACGTCGACGCGCTCCTCGCGAAGATGGCCGCGATGGCGAGCGGCGCGTCGATCCGCGACGCCGCGCTCCTCCTCGACGATCTCGACGCGACCGCGCATCCGCACGACGCCGCGCTCGGCCAAGCGCACGCCGCGCTCGCCACGAAGCTCTTCGCGGCGCTGCAGGCGCGCGATCCCGCTTCGCGCCTCTGGTTCGTCCCGACGGTCTACTCGGGGCTCGCATCGAAGCTCGCCGCAGGCGACGCGGCGTACCTCGGGGCGCTCTCCACGCTCCCCACCGGCGTCGCGATCGCATGGACGGGCGACGGCGTCTTCTCGCGCGAGCTCAAGCTCTCGGATGGAACGGCGTTCGTCGCGCTGGCGGGGAAGGGGCCGAAGGATCTTTGGGTTTGGGACAACTACCCGGTGAACGACGTCGCGATTTTTCGTTCGCTCTACACGCGCCCGATCGTCGGCCGCGAGTCGCTCGTCCCCGACGGCGGCGGCCTCGTGTCGAACCCGATGCGCCACGCGCTCGCGTCGATCCCCGCGATCGCGAGCTACGCGGAGCTCGCGCGGGATCCCGTGCAGTATGCAAATGCTCGCGCCGCCGGATTGCCGCTGACGGACGCGGCGCTCGCGCTCCTCTTGACCGACGCCGATGCGCCGCCGCGCGCGCTCGCCGATTTTTTCGCGGAGCTCGTTCACCACGACACGATCTGGCCTGACGATCTCGCGTCGCCCGGATTGACGGGCGCGGTCGCCGGATATCTCGCCGCGCCCGCCGCCGCAGTCGATCTCGCGACGCGCCTCGCGCGACTCGCGGTGGTCGACGTGGATCTCCGGCGCGATCTCGACGACCAAGCGCTCTCCGACGAGATCGACGCGCACGCGCGCGTCACGTCGGCGATCGCCGCGATCGCGATGGATGCCCTCTCGGCCGATCGCGCCGAGCGACTCGGCGACGCGAACGCCGCGAACGCGCTGCGCACGCGCGCCGCGTGCAACTGGCTCCTCGTCAATCAACCGACGTGGTGGACGATTCAGAAAGCGATCGAGCGCCTCGTCCCGAAGGTCGACACGTCGACGTGCACCGATGCGATCGATCCGCTCGCCTCGTCGGTCGCGCGGTACGCCGTGCTCGCGCAGCCGATGGCGCTCCCGCTCGCCGACGCGCAGTCCGATCCGACCGCCGCCTGGTCGCTCGTCGGCCCGGACGGCGCGACGATGTCCGCCGACGGCGTCGTCACCTGGACGCCGACGCGTCTCGGACGGCACCGCGTCGTCGCGATCCGCGCGGGGAACGCGGGCGCCGCCGCGAAGGCGTTCGATATCGTCGTCGTCGAGGCGCTCCCGCCCGACACAGTCGTCTCGAGCGCGAAGGGCTGCGGGTGCGACACCGTCGGCGCAAATCACGGCGGAGGCGCGCTCTCCGCGTTCGTCGTCGCCCTCGCGCTCTTCTTCGGCCGGCGCGCGCGACGGATCACTGGTTCCGCTTGATGACGTGAAATCCGAACGGCGTCTCGACCGCGCCGCTGACTTCGCCGACGCGAAGCCCGAACGCCGCGTCGCTGAATGCCTTGTCGAGCTTGTCGCGGTTGAACTTCCCGAGGCTCCCGAGGCGCGACAACGACTCCGGATCGTCCGAGTACGTCTTCACGAGCGCCGTGAAGTCTTCGCCCGCCTTCGCCTTCGCGGCCACCTCGTCGGCGCGCGTCTTCGCGTCGGCCTTCGAGCGCGCGACGCCGGCGGGGGCGCGCTTCGCGCCTTTGTAAGCGACGAGCACGTGCTGCGCGGTGATCTCGGTCGGCGCCGTCGTCGGAGCGGACGACGCGGACGTCGCCGCCGACGCCGCCGGCCCGGCAGGCGCGGACGACGCGGGAAGAGGCACGGATGACGGCGACGCCGAGGACGCTGAGGTTGACGACGCGGTCGGCGAGGGCTTGTC
>JBBQXV010000227.1:0-15292 GCA_038209335.1 Polyangiales bacterium
GTCCGCCGGACCTCGCGCCGCTCTACCGGTTCTTCGGCACGCGCGAGCTGTCGTTCGGCGCGGACGACAACGGCTTCGCGCTCGCGCCCGACGTGCTCGCGCTCCCGATGCAAGCGCGCGACGAGCGGCTGCTCGTGACCGCCGAAGAGCTTGCGGACGCGGCGCTTCGCGCTCAACCGCGCGCGAACGAGATCGCCACGCTCGTCGCGACGCGCATCCGTGCGCTGTTGCCGGGCGACGCGGGGATCGACGCGGTCGCGTCCGCGCTGCACATGAGCACGCGGACGCTCCAGCGCCGCCTCGACGACGAAGGGACGCAGTTCTCCGAGGTCCTCGACGCGACGCGCGAAGAGATCGCGCGCGCGGCGATCTCCGATGCGGCGATGTCGCTCGCGGAGATCGCGCATCGCTTGGGTTTCGCGGACCTCGCGACGTTCAGTCGTGCGTTCAAGCGGTGGACGGGCAAGCCGCCGGGCGCGTCGCGGCGCGTGGTACCGTCGGGCTCATGAGCGAAGCTCTCCATGTCTGCGACGGCTGCGCCCGTCACGTGCGTGCGAACGAAGACCGCTGCCCATTTTGCGCCCGCGCGCGCGGCGGCATCCCCGCGGCGGTGACCAAGGTCGCCGCGATCGCCGCGACGATCGCCGTCGGCGCCGCACTCTCGGCCTGCTACGGCGGCCCGCCGCGCCACGACAACCTCGAACGCCAGATGATCGACGGAGCGCCGTCGACGACGGCACCCGCGCCGCCTGCTTCGACGAAGTGATCCACCGTTGTCATTTTGAGCGAAGCGAAGAAGCCCCGAGCGCCTCGACGACGCGCACGGCATCGGTCGACTGCGCGAGCGAAGGCGGCCCGCCGCGACGGGTGCTCGCTCGGACGATCAGTTGGGTCGCTGCGGCTTCTGCCGGTTGTCGAGCGCGTTGAAGACCTTCGTCATGATCCGTTCGACCTGCGACGCGACGAGACCGATGGCCGCTTGCGCGTGGAACCAAGCGCCGCGTGCTTCGTTCTCGATACGGATCGGCTCGACCTTCGCGGGGAGTGGATCGGCCACAGCGAGCGGCGGCGCGATGGCCGCGTGGACGGACGGTTGAGTATCCGTGAGGGCGTGATCGATTTGCGGTTTCATACCGATGTGTAGAGCAAGGTTGGGGCCGTCGATGCGCTTCGTGGTTTCCGCGAATTCTTCGCGTCGCGTGAGCTGAACCGATCGATGCAACGCGGGGCGTTGTGAGACCGCGTGGCGCTTTGGTGAGCCTCGTGAAACTCTCGTCGCCCGTGGAACGCGACGACCTGCGATCGAGCGACATCGGAGGCGCGCCTTCGTGGCGGACGCGCGCGCGCGGGTGGCTCGCGTCGCCGTTCGACGCGGAGCTCCGCGAGCGATTCGACACGGAGATCGCCGAGCGCAACCGGAGCTGGCTCCTCGGCGTCGCGCCGATCGTCGCGATCGGCCACGCGATCCACATCGCCATCTTTCACACGCCGTCCGATGTGCGCTCGACGCTCGCGCCGGAGATCGTTCGATGGCGCGACGCCGTCACGATGGTTCACGCGGTCACGCTCGCCACGATGGTGGTGCTCGCGCTCGCCGCGCTCAAGTGGGGGCGAACGCGCGCGGGACGACTCTTCGGCCCCGCCGCCGTCCTCACGTACCTCTTGCACGGCGCGGTCACTGCCGGCGTCGATCAGCTCGCGTCGTCCGTCAACGGCGTCGGCCCGTTCACCGGGTACTGCCTCTTTTTCTCGGTCTTCGTCACACTCGCGCCTCGCGTGTCGTTCGGGCTCTACGCGATCGGCGCGATCACGTTCGTCGTGTCGCTCTTCCTCGCGCAGCCGTCGGCGAGCGAGCGGCTCGCGCTCCTCCCGAACGGCGTTTCGATCGCCGTCGTCAGCATGGTCCTCTCGTGGATCCTCTACGCGACGCGACGCCGCGACTTCGCGCAGCGCACGACGATCCTCCGCCAGCGCGCGGAGCTCTCGACGATGAACGTGCAACTCGAACGCCGCGTGAGCGAGCAGGTCTCGGAGATCGTCACGCGCGCGGCCGAGGTCGAGCAGCTCAACGCGCAGCTCCGCGCGCAGGTTCGCGCGCGATCGACCGAGCTGTCGTTCGCTTTGGCAAAGCTCGCGCAGCATCGCGAGACCGACGGAACGCTCCGCGCCGGCGTCGTCCTCGGCGATCGCTTCGAGATCGCAGATCTCCTCGGCGAAGGCGGCATGGGCGTCGTCTACTCCGGCACCGATCGCACGACCGGCGCGCGCGTCGCGATCAAGGTCGTGCAGGCGAGCTCGACGCGGCAGCTCGATCTCCTCCATCGCTTCATCCGCGAAGCAAAGACGGGCGCGACGGTGGCGCACCCCGCGATCGTTCGCGCGCTCCACGTCGACGTCTCCGACGACGGCATGCTCTTTCAAGTGCAGGAGCTCGTCGACGGCACGACGCTCCAACGATGCAGCGGCGGCGGACGCACGTGGGAGGCGCGCGACGCGGCGCGCGTGATCGCCGTTCTGTGCGACGCACTCGCCGCCGCGCACGCGAAGGGGATCGTCCATCGTGACGTCAAGCCGGCGAACATCATGCTGACGGCCGCGCCGCCGGGGTTGAAGCTCCTCGACTTCGGAATCGCGAAGCTCTACGAGCACGCGCTCGACGAGAGCGACGGCAACGCGACGCGCACCGGCGCCGTCTTGGGAACGCCCGCGTTCATGGCGCCCGAGCAGATCGAAGGCATTCGCGAGGCGAACTCGGCGGCGGACGTGTACGCGGTCGGGCTCGTTCTATTTCTGCTCGTGTCGGGGAGGCATCCGTTCGACGACGAGACGCTGCACGGCGTCGTCTATAACCATCTGTGTGTGCCGGCGCCGGACGTGCGTACGTTCGCGGAGAACGCTCCGAGCGCGGTCGCCGATCTCGTCGCGCGGTGCCTAGCGAAGGATCCCGCGGAGCGACCGTCGGCGGCGGAGGTCGCGGAGACGCTCGAAGCCTTCGCGGAGTCGGAAGGCGCGGCGACGGCCGAGGCGATCGCGACACGCGCGTCGTGAGGGCGAGAACGCGCGATCACACCAAGGGACGCATTTGCATCGCGTGGGGAGACATCGCGGATCGCCGACGTAGCTGCGCGTATCATGACGACTCGATCCTGGCTCGCCGCCGCGATGGCGGCATCTTTCCTCGCCGCGTGCAGCGGTGGTGACAACGCCACCCTCGACAACGGCGACGCGGCGTCCGCCGACGATGCATCGAGTGGCGCCGACACGAGCGTGAGCGCGCACGATGGCTCCGTCGCGGATCAGGCAACGACCGACGCGTTCGTCGGCGTCGACTCGTCCGTCGGCGACGCCGGTGTTGGCGACGCTTCGCGCGATTCGATCGCGCCCGATTCGTCCGCGCTCGATTCGTCGCCCGATGCGACGCCGCCTCCGCCCGACGCCGCGGCCGATTGCGGCGCGCCCGCGTTGCTCCATCCGTCGGGTCCGGACGCCGGACCGTTCTGCCCGTTCAGCACCGCAGCGCCCCCGTTCTCGACGTGCGCGCACGGTGAGCATTGCTGCGAGCCGCCCGCGGGAATGGGCACGCTGTCGACGTGCGCGAGCAGTTGCGCGAACCTCGCCGACGGCGGCACCGATTGGCAATGTCAGGATCCGATCAGCTGCCCGACCGGACAGCTCTGTTGCGCGGTCACGACGGGCTACGACTCCAACGCGGGATGCGGCTACGGCTTGCTCCGTAACTTCCACGCGACGGTCTGCGCGACGTCGTGCGGCACCGGACAGATCCGCGTCTGCGAATCGAACGTCGAATGCCCGGTCGGGACCACGTGCCAAGTCGTGAAGGCGAAAGGGGCGAACTTCGGCGTCTGCCAGTGATGCGCTCAGCTCTTTCCCGGGCGGCGCGGCGCAGGCGGACGGATCGACTCGAGCACCACTTCGCTCGCGTCGACCGCGATGATCTCGTCGGAGCTCTCGGCCGCGGGGAGCGGGGGGGGAAACTTTCGGGCGCGCGAAGCGATGAGCGCCGCCTCGCCCTGCGGCCGCTCCGTTCGCGCCCGCACCGCGAGGAGCTCGCTGCGAAGGCTGTCGATCTCGGCGCGCAGCGCGCGAATGTCCGCTTCGCAATCGCTCACGCGCTTCGCGAGATCCGCGGGCGGCTCGACGCCACGCGACGAAGCACGCGGAACGGTTGGGCGCTTGGACGCCGGAATCGAAGGACGCTTGCTCACTCCCATGCGACGCACACTTTCGCACGTCACTCACCGCGCGCCCAGTCGACCAGCTCCGCCATCGTCTTGCCGGTCGATACCGAGGAAAAATGCCCCTCTTCTTTTCCCATCGATTGCCAGCGCGCGTCGATTCCCGCGCGCCGCAGATCCGCTGCGGCCGCGCGCATCGCGGGCGCCGCGCCGTCGCGATCGCCCGCAGTGAACGCGATGCGCGCGCCGAGACGACGGGCATCCGCGACAGAGATGCGGGCCTCCGCGCCTTGCAGCACGATCCCTTTCACGCGAAGCGACGGCGATGCTTGATTCGCGAGCAGATGCGCGAGCGCCGCGATCGCATACGCGCCTTGCGACATCCCGCCGAGGACGATCGGCCCGTCCTTCATGCGCGCGCCGTGAAGCGTCCTCGCGGTGGCGATCGCGAGCTCGACCACGCGCAGCGTGTCGGCCGCGCTCGTCCATCGGTAACCGGCTTGTCCGCCGCACTTGCTCGGCGCACGCGGACAGATCTGCCACTGCGGCGCCATCTCGAAGTACTGCAGCCACTCGCACGTCCACGACGAATCGGCGCACATGCCATGGAGGAGAACCGTGACGGGACGCGCTTCGAGATCCGGCTCGATGAGCGGCTCTTCGTAGTCCATTTGCCAGAAGGCTTCGCGCGGGTTGCCGCTGTCGAGGGGGACGCGCACGCTCGCGCGCCAAGGTTTTCGCGGAGGCGGCGGCGGCGGCGCGGGATCGCTCGCTGCCGCGGTGCTCGACGAAGGCGACGCGATCGCCAGCGTTTGCGCAACGGACGTGCGGTCGCGGCGCATGTAGCTCACGACGCCGACGCCGATCGCCAGGATCGCAAACGCGCCGGCGATCATTCGTCGGATGCCGAGCACGTTTGCACTCACCCAATGGTGATACCTTGGCTTCCCTCTCTAACCCAAGGAGCTCACCATGGCCGTCGCTCGCGTCACCAAGATCACCTCGTCGTCGAAGAAGAGCTGGGACGATGCCGCCGTCTCCGGATTGAAGCGCGCCGCTGAGACCGTGCGTGGCATTACCGGTTTCGAAGTCGTGAGTCAGAAGGCGAAGGTCACCGGCGGGAAGATCGTCGAGTACCGCATCACGATGGAGGTCACCTTCATCCTCGAGTGAGGACGACGGGCGGTCACTGGGGCGATTACGGACAAAGCTGCTGCGCTTGGCACTCCCAGCGATTGTTCATCGCGGCCCATCCGCAGACCCTGAACGATCCGCCGTCGGCGCAGTCGGCGTCGTCGGTGCACCTGTCGGCGGCGGTGTGGCAGTAGTAGCCGGTCAAACCGCCGCAGCTCGTCGTCCCGTGCGACGGCGAGCAGTAGCCCGCGCCGCAGTCGGCGTCGACGCGGCAGTTGCCGTCGATGCACGCGTTGCCGCCGCCGGCGGTGAACGGGCTTCCGTGGCACGCGCACAGCTTGCCTGCGGCGCAGTCGGTGTCGTGCGCGCACGTGTCGTACGAGCACGAGCAGCGCGGCGCGCCGTGTGTAGATTGCACGCATCGACCGTTCGTGCCCGTCGTGCACGCGGCGTCGTTCGTGCAGTCGCCGAGGCCCATCATGAGCGTGCAGTTGCCGGCGGGCGCGGCTTGCGTGCACTGCGCGTCGTTGGGGCGGTGGTTCACGGGAGTGCGTCCGCCGCCGTCGAGGAACGCCGAGGCGTCGGTGCTGATGCTGTCCGAGTTGTGCGACGCATCGCTCGAGCCGCCGTCGCCGGTGCCGTTGGCGTCGCCCGAGGATCCTCCGTCGCCTGATGCGATGTCCGTCGTGCTTCCGCCACACGCGACCGCCGCAGCGAGCGCCGCGACAACTGTCATCGATCGATAAGCAAGTCGGACCATCGGTGTGCCCCCTGAGTCGGAGTGTCCGTCGAGTATACACTCCTCGTTGCGAGGCGATTGCGCGCGGCTCTACTTCTTTTTCAACGTGCCGCACGCTGCTTTGAGTTGGTTGAATTGCGCTTCGCTGCTCGCGCCCATGGCGGCGTTGGTCAGGCAGCTGACGTCTTTGCCGCCGACTTTGTAGTTCCACGCGAAGTTGTAAGTCGTCGTGCCATATCCGTCGGACTTCCATTCGAGCTTGTCGGCAGTGTCGACCAAGAACGTGACTGTGAGCTTGCCGCTCGAGCCTTTCATCGCCGCTTCGGCGCCGCTCTTCACGTCTTTCAACGAGGTCTTCGCCTGCGAGAACGCGACGTCGAATGCGTTCATCCCGTTGGCGGCGATGCGCGCGCCGTGAATGCCGTCGGCGAGGACCTTCGCGTCCTTCGGGCCCATCGCGACCCAACCTTTCCAGACCGGATCGCCGGGGGAGAGATCGATCTCGACCATCTCGCCGGCGGCCGGCGCGGGGTCCGCAGGCTTGGCGGCGGTCGCGGGGAGCGTGGTCGTTGCGGGCGCGGACGCGGCGGAGCCCGAGGGGGCTGCGGAGGCGGCACCGCCGGAAGACGCGTCGGGCTTGGAGCATCCGGAGAGAGCGAGGAAGGCGGCTGCGCAGAAGAGAGGAGCGGTGAGGCGGGGCATGGGGATCTCCGGATGGAATGTGAGTCGGAGGTTACGGGGCGCGGTGGGGATTTCTCCCTGAGGACCGGAACCTATTGCGCAATGGAGGCCAGGCTTCACGGCGGGCTCTGAGGTCATTGACGAGCTTCGCGCTACACTCGACGACATGAGGCGCGCGAAACCGTTCGCGATGTTCGCAGCGGTCGCGCTCCTCGTCAGCGCGTGCGTGTCGAGGGCGCAGTTCGAGTCGAACGGACGGGCGTACGCGCCCGTCGTCGCCCGCGCGATTCGGTGTGACCGGGAATCGGCGGCGACGTTGCTCGCGGCTGGCGGTGAAGCGATAGGTACGGTCGACGCGAGCGGCGCCAGCACCGATACGCCGGTCGACGACGTGTTGAACGAGGCGGCGGAAGTCGCCGCGAAGAACGGCGCGACGCACTTCGTGTTCACGGGTGGCGGTGCGAACGTTCCCCCCGGTCGACGGATCACGGGCCGCTACGTCGCCTTCCGTGTTCCAGTGGAAGCGTGGGCTCGGTTGCCGGCGCCGTTGAGGCCTCCGACGAACCGGTGACCTCTTGGAGCGCGGTTCCCGCGCGTCAGCCGTGCGACACCCACGTCAACGTCCACGCGCGCGCCCGCGTGGACGGCTCACGGCACCGGCAAACACGTCGAAGCTGCGCACCGCCACCGCTTCCCCTGCGCGTCGTAGCTGCACGTCGTCCCCGCGCTCCCCGCGCAGTCCGCGTCCGCCGCGCATGTGTCATTCGCGGTTCGGCAGAAATACCCAATTTGGCAATTGGACACTCCACTCTCTGCGCACAAACCTCCTACTCCGCAATCCGCATCGACACGGCACTCACTCCCTGGGACGCAATAGTTGGCATTGTGCGCAAACGCTGACCGACACTCGCACGGAAGATTCCCCGGGCAGTCCGCGTCACTGAAGCACGCGTCGTACGAGCAAACATTCCCCGGGCACCGCACGCCGCCAGCATTCGTGTAGCAACGACCGTTCGTGCTCGTCGTGCACTCCGCATCGGTGTCGCACGCGGTCGTCGAGATCCCGCCGTCCATCTTGCAGCTCGCATCGACGGCGCCCGGCTCGCGCGTCTGCGGGCACGCGACGCTCGCGGCGCGGTGCGACTTCGTGATCGTCGTTCCACCGTCGACGGGCGCGACGCCGCTCGACGACGAGCTGCACGCCACCAACGCGCATGCGAGCACCGCGCCGACCGCCGCCGCAATCCGAGCCGTGCATCGCCCAACGCTCATCGCTGGACGAAGTGGTAGCATCGATCTTCGCGTGAAACCCGAGCATCCGCGACCGCCAGCCGAGAACCACGCCGATACGGAAGCGCCGCTGCGGACGGCGAACCGCGCGACGCCGAGCGGCTCGCCGTCAGGGTTCGGACTGCTCGTGAGCTGCGAAGCGGGCGTCTACGTGATCCCGCTCGACGACAAAGAATCGTTCACGCTCGGGCGCACCACGGAGTGCGACATCGTGATCGCGGACGCATCGATCTCGCGGCGCCACGCGCGCCTCGTCGTCGGCGAGACGATGACGCTGGAAGACGTCGGGAGCACGAACGGGACGCGCGTCCTCGGGCGGCGCCTCGTGCGCGACGAGCGCGTGCCGGTCGCGATCGGCGCTGTGTTCGAGCTCGGATCGGCGACGTTCGTCTTGCAGAAGACGCGCGGGCTTCCGTTGCAACCCGGCGCGAGTGAAGCGGCGCTCGGGCGCGCGACCGCGGGGCGACTCGCGATCGACGACGATGCGCCGCCTTCATCGAAAGCACCACCGTCGGTGCGTCTCGGTGCCGACGAGCCGGTCATCGTCGACGCGACGATGCGAAATCTCTACGCGCTCCTCGATCTCGTCGGACCGAGTCACGTGTCCATCCTGATTCTCGGCGAGACCGGCGTCGGCAAGGAGTACTACGCGCACGCGGTGCACCTCCGCTCGTCGCGCGCGTCGGCGCCGTTCCTTCAATTGCGCTGCGCGGCGCTCCCCGAGTCGATCCTCGAAGGCGAGCTCTTCGGGTACGAGAAAGGCGCGTTCGCCGGCGCGGTCTCCGCGAAGGCGGGGCTCTTCGAATCGGCTGACGGCGGCACCGTGTTCCTCGACGAAGTCGGCGAGCTTCCATTGGCGACGCAAGCCAAGTTGCTACGCGTGATCGAGAGCGGACACGTGATGCGACTCGGCGCGCTCGAGCCGCAGAAGGTCGACGTGCGCCTCGTCGCAGCGACCAACCGCGAGCTCCGCGGACTCATTGCCGATGGACGCTTTCGTCCGGATCTCTATTTTCGATTGAACGGAATGAGCATGACGCTCCCCGCGCTTCGCAATCGCATGGCCGACATCGGACCGATCGCGCGTCGCTTCGCGGATCGCGCGGCGGCGACCGTCGGGAAGCGATCGATCACGCTCACGGCGCGCGCGCTGCGAGCGCTCGAACAGTACGAGTGGCCGGGGAACGTGCGCGAGCTCAAGAACGTGATCGAGCGCGCCGTCGTGATGTGCAAAGGGACCGAGCTCGGGATCGACGAGCTCGAGAAGGCAGATCCCGAAGCGTTCGGGAGCGAAGAGACCGCCGAGTTCGAGCCGCTCCTTCCGCCGCCACGCGGTCCGTTCGGGACGCTCGTCCCTCCGCGTGGGAGCTCGACGCTCGCCGACGTGCGCGTTCCACAAGCGGGCGGCGATCTGCGCGGCGAGGTCAAGTCGCTCGAGAAGCAGCGCATCCTCGACGCGCTCACGAAGACCGCGGGTAACCAGAGCCAAGCCGCGAAACTCCTCGGGATGTCGCGGTACACCCTCATCGCGCGCATCGAAGAGTACGGGCTCGCGCGGCCGCGCAAGCTCTGACCGGCCTCTCGCTCAGGTCGCGCTGCGTTCTCTCGCGAACGTCGCTAGCAGCGTCGCAAGCTCGTCGGCCGACATGCGCGCTTCGGGGCGTCGCGCCATCGCCGTCATCACGACCGACTCCAGTCCCGCGGGCATCGTCGGCGCGAGATCGCGGAGCGCCGGAGGATCTTCGACGAGGTAGCGCAGCGCGAGCGGCGCGTAGCCGGTGCCGCGCGCTTCGAAAGGGAGGCGGCCGCTGAGGAGCTGATAGAGCATGACGCCGACGCTGTAGACGTCCGAGCGGTGATCGTAGTCCGAACCGAGGAGGCGCTCTGGGCTCATGTACGTCGGGCTTCCGACGAACATCCCGCTGCGTGTGAGCTCCTCGGAATTCGCGTCGGGCGCTTCGCCGAGGAGCTTCGCGATTCCGAAGTCGACGACCTTGACGATCTCGCCGTCGCGGCCGCGATGCAAGAAGACGTTCGACGGTTTGATGTCGCGGTGGACGACGTTCTTCGACGCGGCTTCGGTGAGCGCGCGGCAGACCGGGATCACGATCGCGATGCAGCGATCGACCGACATCGCGCCGTGGAGCGTGAGCTCTTCGGCGAGCGTGTGACCTTCGAGGAGCTCCATGACGAGGTACGCGATCCCGGTCTCGCTGATCCCGGTGTCGAGGACGTTGACGACATTCGGGTGGTCGAGCCGGCACGCGGTCGCTCCCTCCGCGCGAAATCGTTCGAGGCCTGCCGCCGTGTCGTTCCCCGCGGACGGACGAAACACTTTCACGGCGACGGCGCGATCGAGCTGCACGTGCTTCCCGCGAAACACCGAGCCGAATCCCCCCGCGCCGATCTTGTCCTCGATGAGGTACTTGCCGTCGAGGACCTGCCCGGGGAGAAGATCCGACAGCGCGGAGAAGACGAGATCGCTTCGGCGATGCGCGAGCAACAGATCCGCGTTTCGATTCGCGAGCTCGACGTTCTGTCGCTCGAGATCGCGCTGCTTCTCTTCGAGCTCGGTGCGAAGACGCGCGATCTGAAGCTGGCTCTCGAGGCGCGCCATCACCTCTTCGACCTGGAACGGCTTGGTCACGTAGTCGACGCCGCCGGCGCGGAACGCGGTGACCTTATCGGCGACCTCGTCGTGCGAGCTGAGGAAGATGACGGGGATCGCGCGCGTCGACTCGCGCGCCTTCAAGATGCGGCAGACTTCGTAGCCGCTCATCTCGGGCATCGTGATGTCGAGCATGATGACGTCGGGGCGCTGCTGCTCCGCGAGCGTGAGCGCGCGTCGCCCGTTCGTCGCGACGACGACCTCGAAGCCGCGCTCGATCAGCAGCTCGGAGAGCAGCGTGAGGTTCGCCGGCGTGTCATCGACGATGAGCACTCGTGCTTTCGTCTCCGGCATCGCGCTCCATTCTCCCCTCGATCTCCTCCAAAAGAAACGCATCGATGAGATCGCGGAGCGAACGGCCAAGCTCTGCGTCGATGTCGGCGATGGAGTCGACGGCGTCGCGCGCGCGCTTCAAATCGCCGGCTCGGGCGGCGGCGTGGAGCTGCGTGCGGAGCGCGTCGGGGAGCGCCGCGAGTCGCTCCCGCGTAGCGACATCGGCGCTGGTGCGCGTCGTCGCGGAGTCGTCGGCGAAGACGAAGGTCGCGCCGAGCTGCGCCTCGATCGTCTCGAAGATCGTCGACTCGCGGTACGGCTTGGCGACGAATGCGTCGCATCCGCCGGCGATGAGCGCGGCGCGCTCGTGCTCGAACGCGCTCGCGGAGAGGGCGACGATCTTCGTTTTGCGCGCCGGCTCCTTCTCGCGGATCTTGCGCGTCGCGGCCGCGCCGTCGACTCCCTCCATGCGCACGTCCATGAAGACGAGGTCGGGCGCGAACGACTCCCACGTCGCGACCGCCTCCGCGCCGTTCGCCGCTTCGCGCACGTCGAATCCGCCGACGGCCGCGAGGAGACGCGCGAGCAGCGTGCGGTTGTCGGCGACGTCGTCCGCGATGAGAACTTTGTACGGCCCGCATCCGGGCGCGATCGCGATCACCTTGCGTTCGACCGGCGGCGCGTCCGACTCGTCGACCGCGGTGAGCGCGACCTCGCATCGGAACGTCGTCCCCTTCCCGACCGCGCTCGTCGCCGTGACGTCGCCGCCCATGCGCTGCGCGTAGCTGCGACTGATGACGAGACCGAGCCCCGTCCCTTCGCCCGCGCCGCGTCCCGTCGCGCTCTGCACGAACGGCGCGAAGAGCGCCGCGAGCTCGGTCGGCGCGATCCCGGGACCGGAGTCCTCGATCTCGAAGATCGCGCGTCCGTCCTTCCACGACGCACGAAGCGCGACGCCGCCGTGCTGCGTGAACGTCACCGCGTTGCCGACGAGGTTGATCAAGATCTGACGAAGCTTCTGCTCGTCGCCGCGCACCGCTGCGGGCGCGCCGGGCGCGATCTCGCCGAGGAGGCGCAAGCGCTTCGCCTTCGCGCGCGGCTCCATCATTTGTTTCACGCCGCGCACGACGTCTTCGAGGCGGAACGCGCGTTCGTCGAGGACGACCATGCCCGCTTCGATCTTCGCGATCGACAGCACGTCGTTGATGAGACCGAGCAGGTGCTCGCCGCTTCGCCGAATGACGTCGACGTCCTCGCGATGCGCGGGCGGAAGCGCGCGGTCGCGCGAGAGGAGCTGCGCGAAGCCGAGGATCGCGTTGAGCGGCGTGCGAAGCTCGTGGCTCATCGTCGAGAGGAACATGCTCTGCGCGCGGTCGGCGCGACGCGCGTCTTCCTCGGCGGCGCGCGCGCGCGTCTCGGAGGCCGCGAGCTCGTCGACTTTGTGCCCGAGCTCGGCGGTGCGTTCGCCGATCTTCGTCTCGAGAAGCACGTTCCGCCGCTCGAGCGCGTACATCCGATACCGCACGAGCGCGTACGCGAGAGCCGCGAGCACGACGGCGTAGAGCGCCACCGCCCACCAGGTTCGCCACGGCGCGGGCTCGACGCGGAACGGCGTCTGCATCGGGCCGATCACGTTCCCCTCGAAGTCCTTCGCCCAGACGTTGAACACGTACGCCCCCTCGGGGAGCGTCGTGTACTCGCGCTTCGCGTCGACGGACCAATCGCTCGGACCGGGATCGAGCCCCGCGAGCTGCGTGCGGTAGCGCGTCTCCGTTCCGCGAAAGAGGCGAACGAGCGCGTACTCGAACGCGAGGCTGCTCTCGTCGTACGCAAGGCGTGCGTTCGGAGCGAAGACCGCGCCGCTTCGAAGCAGACGCGGCGCGAGATCGAGCCGCGCCGGCGCCTCGTCGTCGACCTCCGCCGACGGATCGTAGAACGTGACGCCGCTCACCGTGCCCGCCCAGATCCGTCCGCGATCGTCGGCGAACGACGCGCCGCCGTTGAACTCGTTCGACGGCAGACCATCTTCGGTCGTGAACGTGCGCACGTGAAACGGCGACGGATCGTCGGGCGTGGGCGCGCGGCGCGTGAGGCGCGCGACGCCTTTGTTCGTGAAGAGGTAGACGCGCCCGCGCCGATCGCTCTGCACTTGGTAGACGGTGTCGTTCGGCAGGGACGGCTGCGTCGCCTCGGTGAGGATCGTGAACGCCGCGTCGTCCTTCGCGAGATCGAGGACCGCGACGCCGCCCCCTTCGGTGCCGGCCCACAGCGATTCGTCGCGTCCGTCCGGAGAACGTGCAACATGCAATGAAATGACGCTGCCCGTGAGGAGCGGCGAATTCGTCTTGTCGAACGTCGTCCACACGCCGCGATCGCGACGCGCGAGCCCCGCGCCTTGCGTCGCGACCCAGAGGATCGCGCGACCGTCCGCGGCGCGCGTCTCGGCGACATCGAACGTCGCGTCGGTGGGGAGGCCGGCGTGCGTGTCGATCGCGGTCCAGGATCCGTGCGCGTACCGGCGAACGCCGCGGTTGCCGGTGGCGGCGTAGAGCGTGGGCTTTCCGTCGTCGCCGACGATCGCGTGGAGCTGGCGAACCGTCGAGTCGGGCCAGAGCGGCGCGGACCATTTGTCGTTCGCGAAGCGCGCGAGCCCCGCGCCTTGCGTGCCGACCCAGAGCGCGCGCGTCCCGTCGTCCTCGACGATCTCGGCGAGCGAGAAGACGGTGTCGTCGGGGAGCCCACTCGATTTGTCGAAGCGCGACCACTTACCGTTCGACAGACGCAAGAGCCCGTTGCCGCGCGTGCCGATCCAGACGACGTCGTGTTGGCTCTCATCGCGCGTGACGAGAATCGCGTACGTGCTGCTGGTCGCTTCGGGGCGGGCGAACGTTCGCCATCCGCCGAGGCGCATCCGCGCGAGCCCTCCATCGACGCCGAGCCACAGCGTGTGCGTCGGTCCGCGCGCGGGCGCCGCGAGGAAGCTCCATACGCTCGACGACGGGAGGACGCCGTCGGTCGGAACCGTGAGCCATTGATCGTGGACTCGTCGAACGACGGCGCCGTCGGTGCCGACCCAGAGCGTGCGGGTGTCGTCGGCGCCGGTCGTCTCCGCGAGCGCGGTGACGTCGTGATCGGGGAGCCCGTTTCCTACGCCGAAGATCGTCCACGCGCCGCGCTCGTGCCGTGCGAGCAGCGCGTCGTGCACGCCGATCCACAGCGCGCGCGTGCCGTCGGCCGCGGTCGTCTGGAGCATCGCCGTCACCGCGCCGCTCGGCGTGCCGAGGACGCTCACGAAGCGATCGCCGTCGAGGCGCGCGACGCCCGCCGACGTTCCGACGTAGAGCGTCGGCGCGCCGTCGTCGTCTTTGCCCGCGAGGAGCGCGCCCACGTGCTCCGACGGGAGACCGTCCGCGGTGCCAAAGACGGACCAGCGATCGCCGTCGCGTCGCGCGAGGCCGCGCGGTGTCGCGACCCAGATCGATCGCGCGCCGCTCGTGGACACGGTCTCGGCGATCGCGTCGACGCGATCCGCCGGGAGCCCCGACGCCGCGTCGAACGACGACCAGACGCCGTCCTTGAAGCGCACGACGCCGCCGTCTTGCCGTCCGCACCAAACCGCGCCGTTGCCGTCGACGAGGACGGCGTGGATGAAGTTCGACACCGCGCGCTTCGGGACGTTGAACGTCGAGAAGCCACGCCCGTCGAACGACGCGAGGCCGTCTTGCGTTCCGATCCACAGAACGCCGCGCGGATCGAACGCGAGCGCCATCGGTGCGTTCTGCGGCAAGCCATCGCGATCGCGGAAGACGCGGATCGGGAGGCGCGCGGCCGCCGCGAGATCGGTCTCGGCGCGCGCGGATCCGGCGACGAGCGCGACGACGGCAGCACCGAGGACACCGAGGGCAAGGTGACGGCGCCGCACGCCCCGATGATGCGTCGACCTCGCCTCGATGACCATGATGTAGAAGAAGCGGAGCGACATGTCGTCACCGCCCCCGCGCGTCCGCGCTCGTTTCGCGCCTTCGCCGACAGGCGATCTCCATCTCGGCGGCGTGTGGACCGCGCTCGCGGCGCGCGCAATCGCGTCACGTGCGGGCGGCGTGTTCGTCGTGCGGATGGAGGATCTCGATCCGCCGCGCGTGGTTCGCGGCGCGGCCGAGCGCATCTACGAAGATCTGCAGTGGCTCGGCATCGCGTGGAGCGAAGGCCCCGACGTCGGCGGACCGTTCGCGCCGTATGTGCAATCCGAGCGCACGCCGCTCTACCAAGCCGCGATCGACTCGCTCACGCGGCAAGGGCTCACGTACCCGT
>JBBQXV010000228.1:0-15262 GCA_038209335.1 Polyangiales bacterium
TCGTCGACGGCTGGGGGCGCGCGCTCGGCGCGGTGCTCACGTTCATTCCGAAGCTGCACGGTCTCGACGTGACGACCGACGACAAAGACGTGCGTTGCAAGACGGGGATCGACGAGCAGGCGCTCCACAAGCTCCTCGAGCTGCTCCCCGGCCTCATCGCACGGCAATGAGGGAGGCATGACAACGCTGATCGTTCACCCCGCGACCGGGCCTCTCGTCGGGAGCGTGCCGGTCCCGTCGGACAAGAGCATCGGACATCGCGCGCTTCTCTTCGCGTCGATCTGCGACGGAGAGAGCCGAATCAAAGATTTTTCGCACGGCGAGGACAACGTCTCGACGGCAAACGCAATGCGCGCGATGGGCGTCGCGATCGAGCAGACCGGGCCGAGTGAGCTGGTCGTGAAAGGCGTCGGGCTCTTCGGGCTTCACGCGGCCGCGGCATCGCTCGACTGCGGCAACTCGGGGACGACGATGCGCCTTCTCACGGGGCTCCTCTCGGCGCAGACGTTCGCGTCGACGCTCGTCGGCGATGCATCGCTGTCGCGGCGGCCGATGATGCGCGTCGTCGGGCCGCTGCGATCGCGCGGCGCCGTGATCGAAGGGCGCGCGCATCCGACGAAGGCCGGTGAGATTCTGCCGCCGCTCGTCGTCGGTCCGTTGCCCGAAGGAAAAGAGCTCGGGCCGCTCGAGTACGACAGCCCGATCGCGAGCGCGCAGGTGAAGAGCGCACTCCTCTTGTCGGGCCTCTTCGCGCACGGCGCGACGTACATCAAGGAACCGACGGTGTCGCGCGATCACACCGAGCGAATGCTGCAAGCGCTCGGTGTTCCGATTCGCACGATGGGATCGCTGGTTCAGCTCGATCCGGCCGGGTGGAACGGGAAGATGACGCCGATCGAGATTTCGATCCCGGGCGATCTGTCTGCGGCGGCGTTTCTGATCGTCGCGGCGCAGCTCGTCGAAGGATCGCGCGTGACGGTGCGCGGAGTCGGCGTGAATCCGACGCGGACGGGGATCCTCGAGATCGCGCGCGACATGGGCGCTGGGCTCGGCGTCGAGCCGCAGGGCGAACGGGCAGGGGAGCCGATCGCCGAGGTGCACGCGTGGAGCGCGCCGCTGCGTGCGATCGCGATTGGCGGCGAGGTGGTGCCGCGCGGGATCGACGAGATTCCGATCGCGTGCGCGCTCGCGGCGCGTGCGTCGGGGACGACGCGGATCATGGACGCGGCGGAGCTTCGGGTGAAGGAGAGCGATCGGATCGCGACGATGGCGAGCGTGCTGCGCGCGTTCGGCGTCGCGTGCGAAGAGCGTCCGGACGGCCTCGACATCGAAGGGACCACGCGACCGCTCGAGCCGGTCGACGTCGAGAGCCACGGCGATCACCGCATCGCGATGACGGCGGCCATCCTCGCCCTCGTCGCGCGCGCGCCCAGCCGCGTTCGCGACGCCGGGTGCATCGCGACGAGCTATCCGAAATTCGTCGCCACCCTCCGCGCGCTCGGGGCGAAGGTGGACGTGGAATGATAGAGTCTCGGCCGCGCTCGTGACGACCTCGCACCGGACCCAACCGATCGTCGCCATCGATGGCCCCGCCGGCGCGGGGAAGAGCACGGCTGCGCGTGGTCTCGCCGATGCGCTCGGCTTCGTCCTCGTCGATACGGGCGCGATGTACCGCGCGGTCGCGCTCGCCGCGCAGCGCGAAGGGATCGCGTGGAGCGACGCCGATGGGCTCGGTGCGCTCGCGCAACGACTCGTCGCAGACGCGGCGATTCGCTTCGAGCGCGATCGCGATCGGAGCAACGGCGTGCGCGTGAGTCTTCGCGGCGAAGACGTCTCCGATGCGATTCGCACGCCGGACATCGGGATGGGCGCGAGCACGGTGTCGGCGCACAAACCGGTGCGCGACGCGCTCCTCGATTTGCAGCGGCAAGCCGGACGCGCGGGGGGCGTGGTCCTCGAAGGGCGCGACATCGGCACCGTCGTGTTTCCCGATGCCGAGGCCAAGTTCTTCCTCACGGCGCGCGCCGAGATCCGCGCGCGCCGGCGACACGACGAGCTCACCGCGAAAGGGGGCGTCGTCCCCTCGTTCGAAGAGACGCTCGCCGACGTTCGCCGCCGCGACGAGCAGGACTCGACGCGCGCAGTCGCGCCGTTGAAGCAGGCGGAGACCGCGGTCTTCGTCGACTCGTCGGATCGCACGATCGACGAGATCGTCGAGCTCATGGCGGCGCACGTGCGCGGGCGCATGGGGATGACATGAAGCGCGCGCTCGCGGCTCTCGCGCTGCTCGTTCCGTTGCTCGCGCTCGGCTTCACGACGAGCGGATGCGGCGACTCGAAGCCTCCGCCCGCGTTCGTGGCGCCGGCGGTGGGCCAGCCGCGATGGGAGGACGCGTTCGAGCGGATCCCCGAGCTCCTCGCCGTCGTGCACCCGCAGGCGCTGCGCCGCGACAAAGTTTACGGGCCGCTCCTTCAGCGACTCTCGCAGATCGCCGCGACGCGCAGCACCGCCGTCGCCGCCACGCGCTCGCTCGAAGCGTTCGAGTCATGCGAAGAGCTCATCGCCGCGATGGATGATGAAGGCGCGAGCGTGCTCGTCATGCGCGGCGTGCGGGCGGATCTCGATCCGGGCAAGCTCGTCGACGCGCAGGGCGCCGTCCTTTGGCGCACCGAGGTCGGCGCGAAGATCCCCGAGTATGTCCGGCAAGAAGGGACGACGACTGCGTCGCTCTTCGTCCTTCCGGGGCGCACGTGGGTCATCGCCGTCGGCGACGCGCGCGCGCGTGCACGCGAGGCGTTCGCGCATCCGAGCGGACGCCCCGCGCTCAAGTACGACGTCGACGCGCTCATCTCCGTGCGCATCCATGGACCGACGCTCCTCAATCACGTGCGCCAGCTCCGCACGACCGGACAGCTCTCGACGATCGGCGCTCACCTCGGATGGGCATCGATCGCGCTCGCGCCCGGCAAGGACGGCGCGATCGTCGCGACGCTCACGTACACCGACGAAGAGTCCGCCGCGCGCGCCGAGGTGACCGCGCGTCACGTCCTCGACGTCATGCGCGACAAGGACATCCCGCGCTTCCGCTGGCTCGTAGGAGCGAAAGTCACGCGCGACGAGCCGCGCACGCTCGTCATGCGCGCGCCGCTCCCGGCGGTGCTCATCGACGCTCTCGGCAAAGCGAACGACGCGCGCGATCTCGACGATCCCGATCTTCCGACGCCGTAGAACTGAGCGCGCGCTCAGTCTTTCTCGGGTGCGTCGCGGGAAAGCCCTTTGACAGCCGCGTTTTCAGCGGCTAAACACCCACGCTCTCCCGTGCTTTAGGGACAGGTCCGCCCTTTTTCCGCGGGGAACATCCACCGTCGTGAGCTGCGCTCGCGTAACGAGTCGCACGCTCAGGACATTCCCAGGACCACATCGAGGTTTTTCCAATCCACATGTCAACCGAAACCACTTCCCTGACCTCGGCAGGCACGACCCCCGAGAGCGGCATGGACTCCTTCGCCGCGCTGTTCGAAGCCAGCATTCAAGCTGGCGACTTCGGCAAAGAAGGCGAAATCGTCAAGGGCACCGTCGTCGCCGTTCAACGCGACAACGTCGTCATCGACATCGGCGGTAAGAGCGAAGGCATCATCGCTCTCAACGAGTTCGCGGACGCGCAGGGCCAGACCACGGTCAAGGCCGGCGACGTCATCGACGTCTTCATCGAGAGCCGCGAGAACGACGACGGGCTCGTCACGCTTTCGAAGGAGAAAGCGGACAAGATGAAGGTCTGGGATGAGATCTCGAGCGCGTGCGAACGCGACGAGCTCATCGAAGGGACCATCTCGCAGCGCGTGAAGGGCGGCTTGTCCGTCACGATCCGCGGCGGCGTGAAGGCGTTCCTCCCGGGATCGCAGGTCGATCTCCGACCCATCCGCAACTTGGACAAGTTGATCGGGCAGACCTACCAATTCAAGGTCATCAAGTTCAACAAGAAGCGCGGCAACATCGTGCTCTCGCGTCGTGTCCTCCTCGAGAAGGAGCGCGATCAGATCAAGACGAAGACCCTCGAGACGTTGGAAGAGGGCAAGGTCGTCAAGGGCGTCATCAAGAACATCACCGAGTACGGCGCGTTCGTCGATCTCGGTGGCATCGATGGCCTCCTCCACATCACCGACATGAGCTGGGGTCGCGTCAACCACCCGAGCGAAGTGTTCCAGGTGGGCGACGAAGTGACCGTCAAGGTCCTCAAGTACAACCCGGAAACCGAGCGCGTTTCGCTCGGCCTCAAGCAGACGCAAGAGGATCCGTGGAACCACGCTGAAGAAGCGTACCCGCCGGGCAAGAAGGTCCGCGGCAAGGTCATGTCGATCACCGACTACGGTGCGTTCGTCGAGCTCGAAGCGGGCGTCGAAGGACTCATCCACGTCAGCGAGATGAGCTGGACCAAGAAGGTCAAGCACCCGAGCAAGCTGCTCGAGGTCGGACAAGAGCTCGAGTGCCAGGTGCTCGAGGTCGACGCGAAGGCCAAGCGCATCTCGCTCGGCTTGAAGCAGCTCGAGCCCGATCCGTGGACGCTCTTCACCGAGAAGTACAAGCCGGGCGACAAGATCGGCGGCAAGGTCCGCTCGCTCACCGACTACGGCGTGTTCATCGGCATCGAAGAGGGCGTCGACGGCATGGTCCACAAGAGCGACATCTCTTGGACGGCCAAGGTCAACAACCCGTCGGACCTCTATCACAAGGGTGACGACGTCGAGGCCATCATCCTGAGCATCAATCACGACGAGAAGAAGGTCTCTCTCGGCGTGAAGCAGCTCTTCGATGATCCGTGGCCGACCATCTTCAACGAGCTGCCGCCGGGCAAGGTCGTGCACTGCAAGGTGCTCTCGATCGTCGACTACGGCGTCTTCGTGAAGGTGCGCGAGGGCGTCGAGGGGCTCGTCCCCACGAACGAGCTCGTCGAAGGCAAGGACGAGGCGGGCGAGGTCAAGCCGTTCAAGATCGGCGACGAGTTCGACGCCGAGATCGCGAACATCGACTCGCAGGATCGCCGGCTCACGCTGTCGATGCGCGTCGGTGAGGCTGCACCGGCAGGCGCCGGCGGCACGACGGAGAAGGCGGCGACGCCGAAGGCCAGCAAGGCGCCGAAGAAGTCGGCGGCTGCAGAGGCCGGCGGCGGGACGATCGGCGATCTGATCAAGCAGAAGCTCGCCGCGAAGCTCGAGCAGGAGAAGGACAAGGACAAGGACGACGACAAGTCCGAAGACAAGTCCGACGACGAAGAGAAGACGGAAGAGACCGAGTAAGCACTCGATCGATTCGTGAGTCGCGACTGCGGCGGTCTTCGCAAGGAGGCCGCCGCGCTCGTTTTGTCTGCACTGCGTCGCGGCGCGGCGCTATCGTCCGCGCGAGATGACGACGCCGATCTGGGCTCCGTGGCGGATGGAATACGTCGGCGGCCAGCGCGCGGCGACGTGCATCTTCTGCGATTTCGCCGCGGCTCCGGCGACGGCGATGCGCGAGAAGCTCGTGCTCGTCGTGCAGCCGCTCGCGCTCCTTTGTCTCAATCGCTATCCGTTCACGACGTCGCACTTGCTCGTCGCGCCGCGCCGGCACGTCGCGGATCTCGCCGAGCTTCGCGATGACGAATACGCGGCGGTCACCGGCTTGATCCGCGAGGCCTCCGTGCGCGTGCGTCGCGCCGTCGGCGCCGAAGCGCTCAACATCGGCTTCAACATCGGGAAGGCTGCGGGCGCAGGCATCGCCGATCACCTTCACGGGCACGTCGTCCCGCGATGGGCGGGCGACACCAACTTCATGCCCGTCGTCGCCAACGTCCGCGTCATGCCCGAGTACCTCGACGACGCGTGGAAGCACCTCTATCCGCACTTCGCCGATCTCCCCGGCGAGCGCGCGCCGGCGCCATGACCACCGAAGCCAACGCGCGTTGGCGACGTCCGCTCTTCCTCACGTCGAGCGCGATCGCCGTGGTCGCCGTCGTCGTCGCCGCGCGCGCGGTCATCTTGCCGTTCGTCCTCGCGATCGTCATCGCGTACGTGCTCTTCCCGCTCGTCGCGTTGTTCGAGCGCCGCCGGCTCCCGCGCGCCGCCGCGATCCTCATCGTCTACGCGCTCGTCCTCGGCACGATGGGGCTCTTCGTTCGCTTCGCGGTGCCGCGACTCGGCCAAGAGCTCGGCAACCTCCGCAACGAAGTCCCGGTCCTCGCGCGCGAAGCGAAGGATCGCTGGATCCCGTGGGTGCAAGAGAAGCTTCGATCCGTCGGGATCACGCCTGTGAAGAAAGAGGCGGACGACGACACCTCCGACGAGCCCGCGGTCGTCGCGCGCCCGCAAGCCGACGGGACGATCGCGATCGACATCGGAAGCGGCGTCGAGATCACCGAGACGAAGACGGGGTACATCGTCGCGCCGGTGAAGGAGCGAAAGGACGAGCCCTTCGATCCCAATCGCCTGATCGCGTCGGCCGTCGGAAAGAGCTTCGTGTACGCGCAGGACAACGCGCTCGAGGTCGCGCGGATCGGTCGCGACATCGTCGCCGGGATCAGCCGCGCGGTGTTCCTCTTCTCGATCACGTTGATGCTCGCGGCGTACATCATGATGACGCGCGAGAAGCTCTACGCGTTCTTCCAGTCGCTCGCGCGCCCGTCGAGCCGTCCTCGGTTCGATCAGCTCGTCGGTCGGATCGATCGAGGCCTCTCCGGCGTCGTGCGTGGACAGCTCATCATCTGCCTCGTCAACGGCGTCCTCAGCGCGATCGGTTTCGCGATCGTGGGACTCCGTTACTGGCCGGTGATGGCGCTCGTCGCGATGGTGTTCTCGTTGATTCCCATCTTCGGATCGATCATCAGCACGATCCCCGCGGTCGCTGTCGGGCTCACGCAGGGGTTCGGGACGGCGCTCTTCGTTCTCTTGTGGATCATCGGCATCCACCAGCTCGAAGCGAACTTCCTCAACCCAAAGATCATGGGCGACGCCGCGAAAATCCACCCGGTGCTCGTCGTCTTTTCGCTCCTCGTGGGTGAGCACTGGTTCGGCGCCGTCGGTGCGCTCTTGGCCGTCCCGTGCATGTCGCTCGCGAAGAGCTTGTTCCTGCACTTCCGAGAGATTGCGAACGCGAGCGATCCCGAGCTGGCCGCCGAGCCGGGGAGCCCGCCGAGCACCGCGCCGCCGCCTGCGTAGCTGGTGAGGTTTGCGCAGACAGGCCGGTCGGGGTACACGCATGCCGTGCGGGAAGACCCCAAGAAAAACAAAAAGAAGAAGAGCGTCGCGACGATGCAAAAGGAGCTTCGAGATCTCTCGAAGCCCGATCCCGCGACGCCGCAGAAGCCTTCACTCGATCTGAAGAAGATCTTCACGCGCGTCGGCCTCGTCGTCCTCGTGCTGTGGCTGATCGCGATCGGCGTCTGGTCGATGTGGAAGAGCTGGGTTCCGTTCGCCGTCGTCGGCGTGCTCACCGCGACCGTCGCGGGCGTCGGCGTCTGGGTGACGCGCTTCATGAAGAAGCAGCAGGCGCTCGGCGCGATCCTGCAAGGGGCCGACACAGAAGAGGGGCGCAAGCTGGCGCTCGAGCGGATCGCCGCCGACTTCAAGCCGGGCGACACGCAGGCGACGCTCGCGCGCGCGCAGCTCGAGATGCAGGAGGATCCGCAGAAGGCGCTCGCGACGCTCGAGTCGATCAACTTGTCGAAGCAGCTCGGCCCGGTCGCCGATCAAGTGCGATCGATGCGCGCGATGATTCACCTCACGGTCGGCGAGACGCG
Source organism: Polyangiales bacterium (assembly GCA_038209335.1). Taxonomy (GTDB): domain Bacteria; phylum Myxococcota_A; class Polyangia; order Polyangiales; family Polyangiaceae; genus JBBQXV01. The sequence goes on from JBBQXV010000228.1 coordinate 7,769, forward strand.
AGAGGCGCGTGCGCTCGTCGACGCGATGGAGATCGGCAAGCAAGAGGACGTGAAGACGCGCGCCATGTTCGCGAGCGTCGCGGCGGAGACGTGGGCGCGCACGGGGCAGGCGAAGAAGGCGATCGAGATGCTCGAGCTCTTCAACGCCGAGGATCCCGAGCTCGCCGAGCTGCGCGTTCAGATCTGGCGCGCGCGAGCGTTCGCGTTCGCGGGCAACAACGACATGAAGGGCGCGAGCCGCGCGCTGAAGAAGCTCTGCGACATGAGCCCGCAGCTCCTCGGGATGTTTGCGATGGGGAAGAAGGTCCACCCCATCCTGCAGCACGAGGCGAAGCAGCTGCTCATGAAGAGCGGCGCCGTGCAGCGGAAGATGGTTCGTCAGCGGATGTAGGGTGCACGCGTCTTTCCGTCGCTTGCCGCCTCAGTCGAGCTTCGCCGCCAGCGCTTCTTCGGCCATTGTCTCGTACGACATCGTTCGCGCGCGCTCGAGCTCTTCGTCGGTGTTGAGCTGCTCCATGAAGCGCGGCTCGACGCCCGCGAGGCGCGACAACACGCGACCCGAGAGCGGACCGATGACCGGGTGCAAGTAGAGCTGCTGCAGCACGAGCATGAACTTTCCGAACGGACGCTCGGCGACACCGGGTTTGTTCCCGAGGAGCTGAAAGCGGCGGATCGCTTCGCGCAGGCGCTTGCCGCTGGGGTCGACGCGCTCCATCGGCTGGAAGAAGACGTCCTGGAAGAACGGCTTCGCCCGGTAGATGACGTTGGCGAACGTCCAGAACGCGCGCGCCTGCTCGCGAACCGGCGCGCGGCGGCGACGCGACTCGAGGGTCGCGAGGTAGGCGTCGGACGCGTAGTGCTCCACCATGTGGTAGTCGATCGCGATGTGCCGCGATTCGTCGCGGTTGATGAGACGCATCGCCTCTTCGCTCATGTCGTCGTGGACGTAGTCGTTGATCGATCGCAAAAGCGCGATGTCCAAGATGAGCTCGCCGCCGGTGACGTAGGCGTTCGCGACGTCGTCGGTGAGGTAGGTGATCGCGCGGAGAAAATGGGGCGCGAACGACGCGAGGCTCTCGCTGCTGCGGTATGTGCGGAAGCGATGGACGTCGTAGAACGCCGCGAGGCGCTCGGCGGTCGCGGCGTGACGTTCTTCGTCGGCGACGAACGTCGCGAAGATCGCGCGCAGAGTCTCATCGGTCGCGCGTCGTCGCTGCTCGCGGAAGAGCGCGCCGGCGAGCCGCTCGATCTCGGCCATGTCGGTGAAATATTGGACGATGGCGAGCTCGTCGTCGCGGTTCATCGCGCGCGGCGTGCGCGTCCAGTCGAGATCGGTGACCTTCCACTGGTTCGCTCGGCACTTCTCGAGCATGCGATCCAAGTCCACGGCGCGCATTGTAGCGCAGATGCTGTAGCCTGCTCGCCGAGGGAGGATCGGATTGGGGCTCTTCATCGACGACGAAGTCGCGCGGCGTGTCGATCGGCTGGAGATCCCGTTCAACGCTTACGGCGTCGATCCGTATGGCGTGTCGCGCTCGCACCTCGCGCGCGCATTCTCGGCGCTCGCGTTTCTCTACCGTCGCTACTTCCACGTGAAGAGCTACGGCCACGAGCACGTGCCGGCGCGCGGACGCGGGATGCTCGTCGGGAATCACTCCGGCGGGATCGCGATCGACGGCGCGATGGTGCTCGCGTCGATGCTCCTCGAAAAGGAGCCGCCGCGCCTCGCGCAGGGGATGGCCGAGAAGTTCATCAACCGCGTTCCGTTCGCGTCGTCATGGGCGAATCGCTGTGGGCAATTCACCGGGCTTCCCGAGCATGCGGTGCGTCTCCTCGAGGACGATCGCCTGCTCATGGTCTTCCCCGAGGGCGCGCGCGGGACTGCCAAGCTCTACAAGGAGCGGTACTCGCTCGTGCAGTTCGGCACCGGATTCATGCGCCTCGCGTTGAAGACGCGATCGCCGATCGTTCCGTTCGCGTTCATCGGCGGAGGCGACGCATTTCCGACGGTCGTGAACGCGTACGCGCTCGGCGCGCTCGTCGGTGCGCCGTACGTGCCGATCACCGCGTACCTCGTTCCGGCGCCGATCCCGGTGCCGCTCGCGATCGAATACGGCGAGCCGATGACGTTCGAAGGGAACGGCTCGGAGGACGACGAGGTGATCGCCGGATACGTCGACGCGGTGAAGCGGCGGATCTCGTTCTTGCTCGAGCGCGGGCAACGTCGTCGCGGAGACGCATGAAGACGCTCATTACAGGCATCACCAGCCCGATCGGACGCATCCTCGCGCGTCGGCTGCTCGCCGCGGGGCACGAGGTCGTCGGGGTCGATCGTCGGCGATGGGAGGACGCGCCCGCCGCAATCGAGATGCACGACGTCGACGTGCGAAAGCGCGCCGCCGAGGACGTCTTCCGCAAGAGCCGACCCGACGCGGTCGTGCACATGGCGACCGTCACGCACCTCGCGACGCAGACCGAGGAGCGCTACCGCATCAACCTCGGCGGGACCCGCGCGGTGTTCGATCACTGCGCCGCGTACGGCGTGAAGCAGGCGGTCTTCGTCGGGCGTCACACGTACTACGGCGCCGCGTCCGACTCGCCGCTCTACCACGTGGAGGACGAGCCGCCGATGGCGGTCAGCACGTTCCCCGAGCTCGCGGATCTCGTCGCCGCCGATCTCTACGCGACGACCGCGCTGTGGCGCCTCCCCGACCTTCGCACCGCCGTGCTCCGCATTTGCTACGCGCTTGGCCCGACCGGGCACGGGACGCTCGCGGCGTTTTTGCGCGGATCGCGCGTACCGACGGTCCTCGGCTTCGATCCGTTGTTTCAGTTCATGCACGAAGAAGACGTTGCGACCGCGATCGATCTCGCGCTCTCGAAGCAGCTCCGCGGCGTCTACAACGTCAGCGGTCCGTCGCCGGTGCCACTGTCGGTCGTCGTGCGCGCGACCGGGAGAAAGCGCATTCCGTTACCCGAGGTCTTCTTCCGAACGCTCCTCGGTCGCTTCGGGTTGCCCAAGCTTCCGCCCGGCGCGCTCAGTCACATCAAGTTCCCCGTCGTCGTCGACGCGGCTGCGTTCCGGCGCGAGACGGGCTTCGCGCACGCGCACGACGAGATCGCGTCGATGCGCGCGTTCCGCGACGCGTTCCCGCCGGCCAACGGTAGTCGACGCTAAGCCTTTTTGTCCGCCGGATCGTCGGCCGCGCGCGCGAAGTCGAAGAGGTGACGCTCTTCGGCGACCTGCGCCGCGCGCACCAGCTCGGGGCGCACCGTGAGGGGAGACACGTGGTGCACGCGCTCGAGCGAGTGCTCGATGAAGATGCGCCCCCGCGTATCGATCTGCAGCATCACGTTGGCGATGACGCTCCGCTTGATGCTCTGCTCGAATTCGCTCCCTTCGATGACGACGTGCATCGAGTCGCAATGTCGCAAGATCGTCTCGTAGAACCCGACGATCATGTCGCGAACTCCGCCGCGCGGAATGCCGTTCTTGCCGATGACCGAATGATAGAGGAGCGGTCGTCCCAGGCGCGCGTGCTCGGCGGCGACCTCGGCGGAGATCGCGCGGATGTCGCTCTCTTCTGGCGATCGCCAGGCAACGACAAGCACGCGATCGACGAGCATCCTCCGGTGCGCCATGCGCATCGACCTTAACACGCCGCGGCGTCCCCCGCCGTTCGCGTCGCGCGGTGTTGACGGAGCGCCCACGAGCCTCGACCATCGCCTTCCCATGACGACCACGACCACGCTCACTCAATCTCCCGCTTGGCAGGCGCTCACCCGACACCACGCGACGATGCGCGACGTCCAGATGCGCACGCTCTTCGCCGACGATCCGAAGCGCTTCGAGCGCTTGTCGCTCTCGCTCGGCGATCTGCTGGTCGACTACTCGAAGCACCGGGTCACCGATGAGACGATCAAGCTCCTCCTCGCGCTCGCGGAGCAGGCGAAGGTCGCCGAGTGGCGCGACAAGATGTTCACCGGCGAAAAGATCAACGGCACCGAAGGGCGCTCCGTGCTCCACGTCGCGCTCCGCAATCGATCGAACCGCGCGATCGTCGTCGACGGCAAAGACGTCATGCCCGAGGTGAACGCCGTGCTCGCGAAGATGCGCGAGTTCACCGATCGCGTGCGGAGCGGCGCGTGGACCGGTCACACCGGCAAGCGGATCACCGACATCGTCAACATCGGGATCGGCGGATCCGATCTCGGTCCCGTGATGGCGACCGAGGCGCTGCGTCCGTATTGGCAGAAGGGGCTCTCGGTGCACTTCGTCTCGAACGTCGACGGGACGCACATCGCCGAGACCGTGAAGTCGCTCGATCCCGAGACGACGCTCTTCATCGTCGCGTCGAAGACGTTCACCACGCAGGAGACGCTGATGAACGCGCGTTCGGCGCGCGCCTGGCTCGTCGAGCGGTTGAAGAGCGAGGCCGCGGTGCCGAAGCACTTCGTCGCGGTGTCGACGGCTGCCGCCGAAGTGTCCAAGTTCGGGATCGACACGAAGAACATGTTCGGATTCTGGGACTGGGTCGGCGGGCGTTACTCGCTGTGGTCGGCGATCGGACTTCCCATCGCGTGCGTCATCGGCATGGACGACTTCGAGAAGATGCTCGCGGGCGCGCACACGATGGACGAGCACTTTCGCACCGCGCCGCTCGACAAGAACATTCCGGTCGTGCTCGGGCTCCTCGGCGTTTGGTACATGGAGTTCTTCGGCGCCGAGACGCACGCGATCCTTCCGTACGATCAGTACATGCATCGGTTCCCTGCGTATTTTCAGCAGGGCGACATGGAGAGCAACGGGAAGAGCGTCGATCGCGAAGGGCGACGCATCTCGGATTACGCGACCGGTCCCGTCGTGTGGGGCGAGCCGGGGACGAACGGGCAGCACGCGTTCTATCAGCTCATTCATCAAGGCACGCGTATCATCCCGGCGGATTTTCTCGCGCCGCTCGAGTCGCACAATCCGCTCGGCGAGCATCACCGCGTCCTCCTCGCGAACTTCTTCGCGCAGACCGAGGCGCTGATGAAAGGGAAGACGGCGGACGAAGCGCGCGCCGAGCTCGAAGCGCAGAAGCTCCCGGCGGATCGCGTCGCCGCGCTCGTGCCGCACAAGACGTTCCTCGGCAATCGTCCGTCGACGTCGATCCTGTTCAACAAGCTGACGCCGCGAACGCTCGGCGAGCTCGTCGCGATGTACGAGCACAAGATCTTCACGCAAGGCGTGGTCTGGGACATCTACAGCTTCGATCAGTGGGGCGTGGAGCTCGGCAAGCAGCTCGCGAAGAAGATCGAGCCGGAGCTGGCGGCGCCGGGGGACGTGACGTCGCACGACGCGTCGACGAACGCGCTCATCAACCGGTACAAAAAATACGCCGCGAAGGTTTGACGTCGCGAGGTGTAAGCCACCGGTGGCGGGGTGCGTTGACGACGGCGATGGGAACGCGAGGGTCTTTCGCTCGGGAGCTCGCGCACCCGATTCCGCTCGTCGCGGTGCTCGTGCTCGTCGTGAACGATCACGCGCTCAAGGGCTCCAGCGTTCTTCCTGGTTGGGTGACCGGGAAGCTGAGCGACGTCGCGGGGCTCTTCTTCTTCCCGGTGCTGCTCGTCGCGCTCGGGCGGCTCGTCGTCGGTGAGCCTCGGGCGCGTGCTCTTCTGCCCATGCTCGCGAGCGCGGCGACGGCGCTCGGATTTTCTGCAGTGAAGCTGGTCGTGCCGGTGAACGCGATCGTTGCGCGGACGTGGGGCGCGATGAGCACGGATGCGACGGATCTTCTCGCGCTGCCGAGCGTCGCGCTCGCGTTCGTGTGGATGGTGCGGCGCGATCCGTGCGCGTCGCTCGCGCGTGCGTGGCACCCCGTGGCCGTCGTCGCGGCGGCGTGGGCGAGCGTCGCGACGTCCGCGGTCCATCCGCCGCCGGTACCGCGTCCACCGCCCACCGCGCGCGAGACCGCGTTCGCCGAGCGATGCATGCACTTCGGCACGCCGACGATGCAAATCGTCGACGGCATCGCGATCGTGCGCATACCGATCGCCGTGATCTCGGATCGCGCGCGCGCGACCGTGTGCCGAGTCGCGGTGCGCAACGCGCGCCTCCGCTTCGTCGCGGGAAAGGGCGCCGACGCCGTGGAGAGCGACGTCGCCGCACGAGCAGGCGCGACGATGGATCTCCCGCGCGAACAGACCGGCAACCTCGAGCTCGCGTTCGTCCTCCCCGGACCGCCGCCCGAGTGCACCGGCGCGCCGACGTTGAAGCTCGAAGCCGAAGAGGCGCGCGACACGCCGCTCGGACCGTACGACGTCGCGCTCGGGGTCTCGTGCGCGGCGCGGTGATCGTCACGTTGCTCGCGGTCGCGGCGTGCGCGGCGTGCACCGAGTCGCGTCCTTACCCGTACTGGCGCGCAGCGAGTGACGCGCCGGCCGTCGCCGCGTGCGCGGACATACGCGCGCGCGTCGTGCGAACGGGCAAGGAGGGGATCGGCGTCGTCATCTCGCTCGCCGGGACGCAGTCGGAGCCGTGCGAGATCTCCGTCGACGCCGTTCAGCTGAGCGTCCATCGCGCGGTCACAGCGCGCGGCGAAGTGCCCGCGTTGCTCGCACGCCTCCGCATGACGCGTGGAACGACCGTCCGCGGTTACGTCCCGATCCCGTTCGACTTCAACGCCGCGTACAACGCCGGCGCGAGGGACGCGACGCTCCACGTCGACGCTGGCGGTCGGCGTCTCGAAGTCGCGCTCGTCCTCGAGGGGGCGCGATGAGCCGCGCAGCGTTCGCGTCCGCGATGGCGATCGCGTGCGCGTCGAATGCATGCATTCTGCATACGGATTCGACGCGAAACGCCCCAGGGAACGTGAGACTCCACGATCCGCCGCACTCGATCTACAGCGCGCCGCCCGACGCCCCGCCGAGCTCCGGCGCGAGCGATCCCGGCGAGCGCGTCGTCCTCTTCCCGGTCAACGCGACCGTCGGAATCAACAAGCACTACACGACGCTCGGCGGCGAGACCGCGCTGGTGTGGGGCACGCGCGACACGAAGCACACCGAGCCGCTCCAACTGCTCAGCGTGATCGACGCGATGCTCGTGCGTCCGAAGATCGGCATGAGCTTCGTCTCGATCGACGACAACAACCACGCGACGGTCGGACCGATCTACCTCCTCGCGGAGCTCGAGCGCTACGTCCCGTCGGCGGCCTCGCCGTTCTGGGGATTCTCGACCGCGATCGGACCGACGTGGGATCCCGCGCGGCACGACGCGGGCGGACAGCTCGACGTCTGCACGTCGTCGGCGATCATGTACCTCTTCAGCGCGTTCTGTTTTCGCGGCGCCTACTACGTCTCGCGCGGTTTCGATCCGCAGGTCGTCATCACGCTCCGCGGTTTTCTCGGCTGGACCGAGAGTCGCTGACTAGGGCGACTCGGGCAGCGCCTGCAAGCACATCAAGAAGCCCTTCGAGCAGCTCGTCTTCAAGCACGACACCATGTTGTCGC
>JBBQXV010000229.1:0-15121 GCA_038209335.1 Polyangiales bacterium
ATCGCGTTCATGGCGTCGACCGAGGGCGGCGTCGAAATCGAAAAGGTCGCCGAAGAGTCGCCGGAGAAGATCCTCACGGTGCACGTCGATCCGATCGTCGGCCTCTCCGCGTTCCAAGCGCGCGAGCTCGCGTTCGCCCTCGGCCTCGGCAAAGAGAGCATCCCGAAGTTCGTGAAGCTCATGGGCGCGCTCTACGAGCTCTTCGTCAAAGAGGACTGCTCGCTCTGCGAGATCAACCCGCTCGTCATCACGAAGAGCGGCGACGTCGTCGCGCTCGATGCGAAGATCAACTTCGACGACAACGCCGAGTTTCGCCACAAGCAGTGGCTCGAGATCCAAGACAAAGACGAAGAGGATCCCGTCGAGCTCGAAGCGAAAGAAGCCGGCCTCAACTACGTGTCGCTCGACGGCAACGTCGGCTGCCTCGTCAACGGCGCTGGCCTCGCGATGGCGACGATGGACATCATCAAGCACGCCGGCGAAAAGCACGGCGTCGCGCCCGCGAACTTCCTCGACGTCGGCGGCGGCGCCAACCAAGAGCAGGTCACCAAGGCGTTCAAGATGATCCTCCACAGCTCGAAGGTGAAGGCGATCTTCGTCAACATCTTCGGCGGGATCATGAAGTGCGACGTCATCGCGGCCGGTGTCATCGCCGCCGCCAAGGATCTCGGGCTCAAGGTGCCGGTGATCGTGCGGCTCGAAGGGACGAACGTGGAGCTCGGTAGAAAATTGCTTTCGGAGAGCGGATTGAAGATCGAAGCGGCGACGACGATGGCGGACGGCGCGGCGAAGATCGTCGCGGCTGTCACAGGAGGTGCGAAATGAGCATCCTCGTCGGTAAAGACACGAAGGTCCTCGTCCAAGGGATCACGGGCAGCGCGGGTGGCTTCCACGCGAAGCAGATGATCGAATACGGGACGAAGGTCGTCGCCGGCGTCACGCCCGGTCGCGGCGGCGAAAAGTTCGAGCAGAAGGTCCCCGTCTTCGACACCGTGAAAAAAGCGGTCGCCGAGACCGGCGCCGACACCAGCGTCATCTTCGTCCCGCCGCCCGGCGCGGCCGACGCGATCCTCGAAGCGTTCGACGCGGGCTTGAAGCTCGTCGTCTGCATCACCGAAGGCGTCCCGGTGATGGACATGATCAAAGTGCGTCGCGTCCTCGAGAGCCTCGAAGGCAAGACGCGCCTCATCGGCCCGAACTGCCCCGGGATCATCACGCCAGGCGCGTGCAAGATCGGGATCATGCCCGGGCAGATCCACAAGGTCGGCAACATCGGCGTCGTGTCGCGCTCCGGCACGCTCACGTACGAAGCGGTCGGGCAGCTCACCGCGATCGGCGTCGGGCAGTCGACGTGCGTCGGCATCGGTGGCGATCCGGTCGCGGGGATGGACTTCGTCGACGTGCTCTCGCTCTTCCAAGCGGATCCCGACACGCATGGCGTCATCATGATCGGCGAGATCGGCGGCGGCGCCGAGGAGCGCGCGGCCGAGTACATCAAGGCCAAGATGAACAAGCCGGTCGCCTCGTTCATCGCCGGCACGACGGCGCCCGAAGGCAAGCGCATGGGTCACGCGGGAGCCATCATCGCGGGCGGCAAGGGGACGGCGGCGGCGAAGATCGCGGCGCTCGAAGCGGCGGGCGCGAAGGTCGCACCGACGCCGAGCGACATGGCGACGACGCTGATGTCGCTCATGAAAAAGTAGTCGACGACCTCGGCTTTCCTCGACAGGCGCCCCCGCTGCGATTAAAGGGGCGCCATGGCCATCGAACGAACTTTTTGCATCATCAAGCCGGACGCCGTCGAAAAGGCGAAGTCGGGCGCCATCCTCGCGAAGATCGAGGAGACGGGCTTCACGATCGTCGCGCTCAAGCGCATGCAGCTCTCCAAGGCGGTCGCCGAGGGGTTCTACGCGGTTCATCGCGAGCGCGGCTTCTTCGGCGAGCTCGTCGCGTTCATGACACGCTCACCGGTCGTCATCGCGGTCCTCGAGAAGGACAACGCGGTGAAGGCCTGGCGCGATCTCATGGGCGCGACCGATCCCGCGAAGGCCGAGGCGGGGACCATCCGCAAGCTCTTCGGATCGAACGTCGGCGAGAACGCGACGCACGGCTCCGACTCGCTCGACAACGCGAAGATCGAGATCGGGTATTTTTTCCCCGCCAGCAAAGTAGCTCCGTCGCGATGACGTCCGTGGGCGCGCCGGAGGCACGCCCGCTCGTCGAGGCCGCGTTCGCCGATCGCGCGCTCCTCGCGAACGCGGATCACGCTGCGGCGGTCGAATGGACCGTCGCGGCGCTCGATCGCGGCGAGGTGCGCGTCGCGTCGCCGCCCGAAGACCCGGACGGCGAGTGGACGACGCACGCTTGGATCAAGCAGGCGGTGCTCCTCTACTTCGCCGTGCGGAAGATGGAGCGGATCGAAATCGGTCCGTTCGAGTTTCACGACAAGATCCCCTTGAAGAAAGGGCTCGACGCGGCGGGCGTTCGCGTCGTTCCGCCGGGCGTGGTTCGCTACGGCGCGTTCCTCGAGTCGGGCGCGATCGTCATGCCGGGCTACGTGAACATCGGCGCGCGCGTCGGCGGCGGGACGATGGTCGACACGTGGGCCACGGTCGGATCGTGCGCGCAGGTCGGACGCGATTGCCACCTCGCAGGCGGCGTCGGGATCGGCGGTGTGCTCGAGCCGCCGGGGGCGCAGCCGGTGATCATCGAGGACGGCGTCTTCGTAGGATCGCGCGTCGTCATCGTCGAAGGCGTTCGCGTCGGCAAAGAGGCGGTCATCGGCGCGGGCGTCGTGCTCACGTCGACGACGGTCATCCTCGACGTCACGGGTCCGCAAGCCGTGATGCACCGCGGGAGCGTCCCCGCGCGCGCGATCGTGATCCCGGGCGTGCGGATGAAGCAGTTCCCCGCCGGCGACTACGGCGTGCCGTGCGCGCTCATCATCGGCTCACGTACCGCGAGCACCGATCGCAAGGTCAGCCTCAACGCGGCCCTCCGCGATTTCGGGGTGCCGGTGTGAGCGCAGCGGCGCAGGCGCTCGACGACACGCTCCTCTGGCTCTGCGCGATCGACTCGCCGATCGGCGACGAGAAGGCGCTCTGCACCGCGGTCGAGGCGCGCGTCGCCAAGCTCCCGCTCGCGTCGCCCGTGCGTCGCTACGGCGATTCGATCGTCGTGCCTCTCACGCGGGCAGGCAACCGACCGCACATCGCGCTCGTCGGTCACCTCGACACGGTCCGCACCGAGAACGGCCCGGCGCGGATCGACGGCGACCGCATCTTCGGCGCCGGCGCGAGCGACATGAAGAGCGGCCTCGCGCTCATGCTCGTCCTGGCCGAGACGCTCCGCCTCGATGTACTGCCATATGACCTGACGCTCGTTTTCTATGCGCGCGAAGAAGGACCGTTCGCGGAGAACGAGCTCGGTCCGGTGCTCGCGCAGGATCCCGAGCTTTCGCACGTCGATCTCGCGGTGTGCCTCGAGCCGTCGGACAACAAGCTCCACCTCGGCTGCTCCGGCTCCGTCCACGCGACCGTCACCGTCGAAGGGCGCACGGCGCACAGCGCGCGTCCGTGGCAGGGCGAAAACGCGATCACCAAGGCCGTCCCGCTCCTCGCCGATCTCGCGGCGATCACGCCGAAGGAGACCATCATCGACGGCCTCACGTACCGCACCGTCACCACGGTCACGCAGGCGAAGGACGGCGGTCGCGGTCGCAACGTCGTCCCCGACCGCTTCGTCCTCAACGTGAATCATCGCTTCTCGCCCGACACGTCGCTCGAAGCGGCGCAGCAGCGCGTCCGCGCGATCGTCGGAGACCGCGCGAAGATCGAGTTCACCGATCTCAGCCCGGGCGCGATGCCGAATGCGAGCCATCCGCTCGTGCAGGCGCTCGCCGCCTCTGGCGTTCGCGCGGTCGAGCCGAAGCAGGCGTGGACCGACGTCGCACGCTTCGCCGCGATCGGGATCGCGGCGGTGAACTTCGGCCCGGGCGAGAACGCGCAGGCGCATCAGAAGAACGAGTCGACATCGCTGGCGCTGGTGCACGAAGGCTACGAGATCACGAAGCGTTGGTTGACGTCGCCTCCGATGGAAAGCAAAAAGGGATCGTGACCCGCAACGCACAAATCGGAGTCGTCGTCGGCGTGCTCGCCGCGATCGTGGTCGTTTCGTTCGTCGTGTCCCGTTCGAGCAAACCGACCGAGGTCTCTCCCGCGGCGAGCTTCAACCCGTCGACCTTCGACGCCGCCGCGCCAGTGGCAAGCGCGATCCCCAGCGTCAACCCGCTAGTCGCCGCCGCGGCCGACGCAGGAGTCACGACGTCCGAGATGCGCGGTTGGCGCACCCGCATCGACCTCGAGCTCTGCCCGAAAGGCGGCGAGGCCTTCAACAAGCTCGAAGGCCGCGCGCCCACCGATCCGAAGGCACTCAACATCGTCTCGCTCTGCCTGAACTACGGCAACGTCACCTGGTACACGTGCCTGCTCGAAGCCAAGGACTTGACCACGGGAAAGTCGTGCAACACGCGCTTCCTTCAGCCGCCGCCGCCCTGAACGTAGCCGTCACCGCGTCCGCCTCGCTTTCGCCGTTTACGGGCGTTGCGGGTGAAGGTTGGGCTACCATCCGGTCCGCGTGCGCGCGGGGAGCGCAAATGCGCGGCGGATCGACGTCGCGAGATGTGAACGTGGTGAGATCGTGGAGGCGCGGATGACTCGTCGGAGCTGGCGTGGGGTTGCGTTCATCGGGTTGGCGTTCGCGGTCGCGGGGTGTCCGGGGAAAGAGAAGGAAGTTGCCGACGCAGCGCCTGAAGCGGCGCCCGCCGTCTCGTCGGCCGCGCCCGCGCCCGCGCCCGAAGCGGCGAACGAAGGCGACATCAAACGATACCCCGGCGTCGAGACGAAGCTCGATCACCTCCCGGCGACGATTTTGGCGTACGTCGCCACGGTGCGCTCGGACGCGTCCAGCGGCGCATCGCTGGTGGCCGTCCTCAAGAAGGGGACCGAAACGCAGAAGCTCGGGCAGAAGGACACGTTCTACCTCGTCACGTTCACCGATCCCGGGAGCCCTGGCCGCAAGGTCATGGGGTGGGTCGATCAGAAGGCGTTCATCGCGGTCTACTGGGACGCGAGCAAGCACTGGATCACGTGCCCCGGAGGACAGGCGGCGATCGTCCTCGACATCGGCGAGCAGTGCATCACGCCGTGCGATCCGAACAACGACAAGTGCGCGGCGGGTCAGGCGTGCAACGGCGACGCTCCGAAGTCGGTCCAAGGATCGGCGGGCGACAACATCGAGTTCTGCGTCGTGGGCGTGAAGAAGGGCGGGACGACACCGCCGACGACGGTCGACGCGGGCGTCACGCCGCCGCCCACCGTGGCCGACGCGGGCGGCAAGCCGGCGACGTTGAAGCCGGCGATCCCGCTGGGCGATGGCGGATCGTGCCCCGCGACATACACGGCAACGAAGCAGCGGTGTCTCCTCAAGTGCGCCACCGACAGCGAATGCACGCTGGCGCCCAACTTCAAGTGCAAGGTCGGGGTCTGCAATGATGGCTGAAAAAATGGGCGCGCCGCGCCGCACGAAAATCGCATCGGTCGCGCGTTGCGCGACGGTTCTCGGGATCGCGTTCTCCCTCGTCGCGTGCCCCGGGAAGAAGGACGCCGTCGCCGACGCGGCGCCCGAAGCGTCCGCCGTCGCTGCGCCCGTCGCGCCCGCCGCGCCCGCGCCCGAGGCGGCGAACGAAGGCGACATCAAGCGTTACCCCGGCGTCGAGACCAAGCTCGATCACCTGCCCGCGACCGTCGAGGCGTACGTCGCGACCGTGCGCTCCGACGCATCGAGCGGCGCGTCCCTCGTCGCGGTGCTCAAGAAGGGGACCGACACCCAGAAGATCGGCCAGAAGGACACCTTCTACCTCATCACGTTCACCGATCCGGGGACCCCGGGACGGAAGATCATGGGGTGGGTCGATCAGAAGGCGTACGTCCCGTTCTATTGGGACGCGAGCAAGCACTGGATCACGTGCCCCGGCGGACAGGCGGCGATCGTCCTCGACATCGGCGAGCAGTGCATCACGCCGTGCGATCCAAACAACGACAAGTGCGCGGCGGGTCAGGCGTGCAACGGCGACGCGCCGCGATCGGACAAGGGGACGGCGGGATCGAACATCGAGTTCTGCGTCGTAGGCGTGAAGAAGGGCAACGCGCCGACGCCGACGCCGACGACCGTCGACGCAGGCACGACGCCGACGCCGACCGTGGTCGACGCAGGCGTCACGCCGCCGCCGCCGGTGGTGGACTCGGGCGCAGCACCCCCCACCGACTTCCGACCGCTCACTCTCCCGATGCCCGTCGGCAACCTCTGCATTCCCGGCTACAAACCGAAGGCGCCGCTCTGCCGCCTCGCCTGCAGCACGACGGCGCCGTGTCCTCCCAGTGGCAAGTGCAACGCCGGCACAGGCATGTGCGACCCGAAGTGATCTGAAGTCGGATGGCGAAGCAGTCCACGCAGTTCACCTGTCAGGCGTGCGGCGCGCTGTTCCCGAAGTGGGTCGGACGCTGCACCGCCTGCGGGGCGTGGAACACGCTCGTCGAAGAGGTCGTCACGGCGCGTCGCGGTGGCGGCGGTGGTTTGGCACGCGCGCCGGCCGATGCGCGACCGGTGTCGGAGATCGACGCCGACCACGCCGCGCGCATTCCGACCGGCATCGGCGAGCTCGATCGGGTCCTCGGCGGTGGCGCTGTGCTCGGCGGCGTCACGCTCGTGGGCGGCGATCCCGGCGTCGGAAAGTCGACGCTCCTCATGCAAGCGCTTGCCGGCCTCGCCGCGAAGGGGTGCCGCTCGCTCTACGTCTCCGGCGAAGAGAGCGCAGGCCAGACCGCAGCGCGCGCGCGACGTCTCGGCGCGATGACCGATCAGCTCCTCGTGTTGGCCGAGAACGATCTCGACGCGATCGAACGAGTGATCGCCGAGGTGAAGCCGGCCGCGCTCGTCCTCGACAGCGTGCAGACGGTTCGTGTCGCTTCGCTCGAGAGCGCCGCCGGCACCGTCAGCCAGCTGCGCGAGGTCGCCGCGCGGATGGTCGAGCGATCGAAGCGCGATCGCATCGCGACGTTCCTGGTCGGTCACGTCACCAAAGACGGAACGCTCGCCGGCCCCAAGGTGCTCGAGCACATCGTCGACACCGTCCTCGCGTTCGAAGGCGAGCGCGGACATTCGCTCCGGGCGCTTCGCACGCAGAAGAATCGCTTTGGCAGCGCAACCGAGGTCGGCGTCTTCGAGATGACGTCCGAAGGAATGCGCGAGGTGCCGAACCCGAGCGCGCTCTTCCTCGCCGAGCGACCGCGCGGCGTCGCGGGGAGCGTCATCGCGGCGACGAGCGAAGGGACGCGGTCCATGCTCGTCGAAGTGCAAGCGCTCGTCGGATCGCTCGCCGCAGGCTCCGCGCGCCGCACCGCGAACGGCGTCGACTCCGCGCGACTCGCGATGATCCTCGCCGTGCTCGAGAGAAAGTGCGGTCTTCAGATCAGCGGCTCGGACGTGTTCGTCAACGTCGCCGGCGGCGTGCGGATCGACGAGCCCGCGATCGATCTCCCGGTCGCGCTCGCGCTCGCGTCGAGCTTTCGCGATCGCGTGGTCGCCCCCGACGTCATCGCGTTCGGCGAGATCGGTCTCGCCGGCGAGGTGCGCGGCGTGACGCGCGCTGGAGCGCGTCTCGCCGAGGCGGCCGCCATGGGCTTTCGACGCGCGGTCGTCCCCGCGAGCGCCGCGAGCGAACGCCGTCCGTCGGACGATCTCGAAATCGTCGGCGTGAAGACGCTCGCCGAGGCGCTCGATGCGGTCCTCTAGCCTCGCGCTTGGACTCGCGCTCGCCGCGGTCGCGGCGCTCGCGATGACGCTGCCGTCGTGCGCGCATCCGCAGCTCTCGTCGCCCGATGGCCTCGCGCTCGGCGGCCCGCATCCGCTCTTGCAGCATCGCGCCCCGACGATCTCCGTCGGTCCCGAGAACATCGGCGCGCGCCTCGACGCGAAGTACGACGGCAAGGTCGTCATCGTCCATTTCTGGGCGACATGGGCGGAGGCGTCGCGCGCGACGTTGGCGAAGCTCGAAGCGCTCTATGCAAAGTACAAGCATCGCGGCGTCGAAATCGTCGCGCTCTCCGTCGACGACGATAGCGATTCGATCGACGAGCTCGTCGCGAGCACGGGTGTGCACTTCCCGGTAGTGTGGGACGCGCGCAAAGACGTCGTCCGGCAGTGGCTCGTCAAGGGCGTCCCCGCGTCGTTCGTCGTCGACCGTCGCGGCGTCGTGCGCGCGGCATTTCTCGGCTACGAAGACGGCGTCGAAGTCGAGATCGAGACCGACGTGAAGCTCCTCACCGCCGATCCGCCGAGCGGGTCGGGCGGGCTCGCCCGTAAGTAGGATCTTCTCGCACCCGCAAATAACGCTTGTGCCCGCGGCGTCCCCCGGCGAGAAAAACGAGCGCTATCATGCTACGAGATCGCTTCATGAGACCCACTCCGTCCCTCCTTCTTTCTGCCGTTGCTCTTGCTGGATCGCTCACCGTCGCCGCGTGCGACAGCAAAGGCGCCGCGTCGGGCGACTCGGCGAAGAACCCGCTGGTCGGAAATCCCGCGCCGCCGTTCTCGCTCGATCCGCTCGCGAACTCGAAGTCCAAGGTCGCGACGAAGGCGCTCACGGGCAAGGTCGTTCTCGTCGACTTCTGGGCGACGTGGTGCGAGCCCTGCAAAAAATCGTTCCCCAAGCTCCAAGAGCTCAGCGTCAAATACAAGGTCTCGGGCTTCGAGATCCTCGCGGTGAGCGAGGACGACGACGACAGCGGCATCGACAAAAAGATCGTCAGCTTCGCCGAATCGAACGGCGCGAAGTTCCCCGTCGCGTGGGACAAGGACAAGGCGATCGCCCAAAAGTACAACCCCGCAACGATGCCTTCGTCGTTCCTCATCGATCGCAAAGGCGTCGTCCGGTTCGCGCACATCGGTTACCACGAGGGCGAAGAGCTCGAGCTCGACAAGGAGATCAAGGACCTGCTCGACGAGAAGTGAGCGCGTAGTAGCCGGGGGGCTGCTTCATCGTACTGACGTGACTTAGCGACTGTCTGCGTTCGGAGGGTGAAACATGGCTTCCTCACTCGCGCGTTTCGCGCGGCGGCTTCGCTCCATCGCGGCCGGCGCGATCGTCACGATGCTTCTCGTCACGGCGACGGCGCGGATCTCCCCCGCGGCCGATCCTGCTGCGGCCGTGCGCGATCTCGCTTCGGATCCGGACTTCCGTGTGCGCGCGACCGCCGCGTTCTACCTCGGCAAGGCGCACCCCGGCGGCGCCCGCGATGCGCTCGTGCGCGCACTCTCCGACGTGCACCCCTCGGTACGCACGGCGGCGGCGGCGGCGCTCGGCACGCTCGGCGACGCGGCGGCGCTGCCCGGCCTCGAGAAGGCGAAAGGGAAAGAGACGTCGGCGAGCGTGAAGGCGCAGATGCAATCGAGCATCGACGCGCTGAAGAAGGGGGCGGCGGCAGTGCAGGGAGCGCGCGTCGTCGTGCGCCTCGGCTCGATGCGCAACAACACCACGCTTCGCGGCGACGCGCTCGGCGTCGTGCTCGGCGTTGCGGTGCGCACGCGCGCGGCGGCGGTCCCCGGACTCGTCGTCACGGAGGACGAAGCGGTGATGCGCGAGGCCGTCCTGCGCAAGATCCCGGTCGTGATGCTCGACGGCACCGTCATGGGTCTCACCGAGGGCCGCGACAAAGGAAACGTGACGTACCGCGCGCAGGTCGAGTTCACCGTCAGTCGCGATCAATCGCTCCGCGGGCTCTTGCGCGGCGCGGCGACGAGCTACGACTCACTCAAGGCGCTCGGCGATCACGCGCGCATCGCCGCGTTGCAGAACGACGCGGTCGACGGCGCCGTGCAGAGCGCGCTCAAAGACGCCGACACCGGGATCGCGCGCGCCGTGAAGTAGAGCGGACTTTTTGCCTGCGCGAGGCGTGCTAAACACCACGCTCGCCATGAGCAAGACGTCCGAAGAAGTGAGGTCCGCGTTCCTCGAGTTCTTCCGCGCGAAGGACCATCACGTCGTCGCGAGCGCGCCGCTCATCCCAGCGAACGATCCGACGCTGATGTTCACGAACGCCGGCATGGTCCCGTTCAAGGACGTCTTCACCGCGAAAGAAGTGCGCGCGTACAAGCGCGCGACGTCGAGCCAGAAGTGCATCCGCATCTCGGGCAAGCACAACGATCTCGAAAACGTCGGCGTCACCGCGCGCCATCACACGTTCTTCGAGATGCTCGGCAACTTCAGCTTCGGCGATTACTTCAAAGAAGAGGCGATCGCGTACGCGTGGGAGCTCTTGACGAAGGTGTACGCGCTCCCCGAATCGCGCATGGTCGTCACCGTCTTCGGTGGCGAAGCGGGGCTCGACGCCGACTCCGAAGCGCGCGCGATCTGGAAGAAGGTCACCGGATTCCCCGACGAGAAGATCGTCGACATGGGGATGAAGGACAACTTCTGGCAAATGGGCGAGACCGGTCCGTGCGGACCGTGCACGGAGATCCATTTCTGGAACGGCGAAGGCGACGCCGATCTCTCCAAGTTCCACGAAGAGCCCACGCCCGACGGCAAAGGGTGGATGGAAATCTGGAACCTCGTCTTCATGCAGTTCGAGCGGCGCGCGGTCGAAGGCGGGACCTTCGCGCTCGATCCGCTTCCGAAGCCGTGCGTCGACACGGGCGCAGGGCTCGAGCGTGTCGCGAGCGTGCTTCAAGGCAAGACGAGCAACTACGAATCGGATCTGCTCCGCGCGCTCGTCGACAAGGCGTCGGAGATCGCGGGGAAGAGCTACCGCGGATCGCAAGCGGACGACGACGTCTCGATGCGCGTCATCGCCGATCACGCGCGCACGACGGCGTTCTTGATCGCCGAGGGGGTGTTCCCGGATCGCGCGGGGCGCGAGTACGTCCTACGTCGCGTCATGCGTCGCGCGATTCGCCACGGGCATCGCCTCGGGATCGCGAAGCCGTTCTTGCACGAGGTCGCGCTCGAGGTCGTGTCGCGCATGGGCGCGCACTATCCGGAGCTGTCGCAGCGGCGCGAGCTCATCGCGACCGTCACCGAGCAAGAAGAGGTTCGCTTTCGCGAGACGATCGATCGCGGGCTCAAGATCCTCGACGAAGAGATCGCGACGGTGGTCGCGCGCGGCGGCGAGCGGCAGATCTCCGGCGCCGCGGCGTTCAAGCTCTACGACACGTACGGGTTCCCGCTCGACCTCACCGAGGTCATCGCGCAGGAGCGTGACATCGGCGTCGACGCCGCAGGATACAAAGTCGCGCTCGAAGCGCAGCGAACGCGGAGCGAGGGCTCGAAGGTCGGCGAGGTCGCCGTCGAAGAAGTGTGGCGCGGCGCGCTCGAAAAAGTGCACGCCGTGTCGCGCGCGGGCGTGAGGTTCGTCGGCTACGAGCGCGAAGAGGGCGAGGGGACGGTCGTCGCGATCGTCAAGGGCGGCAAGCTCGTCGATCACGTCGTCCAGGGCGACGAAGCGTCGATCGTCACCGACGCGACGCCGTTCTACGGCGAGTCGGGCGGACAGGTCGGCGACAAGGGGACGCTCGCGACCGGGCGCAACGGCGACGCGAAGATCGCGTTCGAAGTGCGTGACACGCAGAAGCCGATGACCGGTCTCGTCGCGCACATCGGCGTCGTCACGGGCGAGGAGATCGCGGTCGGATCCAAGCTGTTTCTCGAGGTCGATCACGCGCTCCGTACGGCGACGCGCCGCAACCACTCGGCGACGCACCTTCTGCACTGGGCGCTGCGCACGGTCATCGGTGAGCAGGCGACGCAGAAGGGCTCGCTCGTCGCGCCGGATCGCCTCCGCTTCGATTTCTCCCACAACAAGGCGCTCTCTCCGGAAGAAATCGCGGCGATCGAAGATCTCGTCAACGCGAAGATCCTCTCGAACGCGCCGGTGCAGACCGAAGTCCTTCCGATCGACGAAGCGCGCGCGAAGGGCGCGGTCGCGATCTTCGAAGAGAAATACGGCGACGTCGTGCGCGTGCTCACGATGACGCGCGATTCCGTCGAGCTTTGCGGAGGAACGCACGCGCGCGCGCTCGGCGAGATCGGCCTCTTCAAGATCGTCAGCGAGGGCGGCCTGGCCGCGGGCGTCCGCCGCATCGAAGCGGCGACAGGGATGAACGCGCTCGGCTACGTGCGGCAGGTCGAAGGATCGCTCCGCGGCGCAGCGCGCATCGTGAAGAGCGGCGTCGCCGATCTCCCCGAGAAGATCGAGAAGCTCGTCGAGAAGGAACGCCACCTCGAGAAAGAGCTCGCCGATCTCAAGCGCAAGCTCGCGATGGGCGGCAGCGCGGGCGGCGGCGTCGACGAGATGATCCGCGGCGCGCGCGACGTCCCCGGAGGAAAAGCGCTCGCGCTGCGCGTCGAGGTCTCGGATCCCGCGACGCTCCGCGAGCTCGCCGAGAAGCTGCGCGACAAGCTCGGCGAGGCGATCGTCCTCGTCGGCGCGGTCAACGGGCCGAAGGCGTCGCTCGTGCTCACGGTCTCGAAGGGGCTCACTGGTCAGTACAAGGCGGGCGATCTCATCAAGGGGATCGCGCAGCTCGTCGGCGGCTCCGGTGGAGGTCGCCCCGACATGGCCCAAGCGGGCGGCACGCAGATCGACAAGCTCGACGAAGCGCTCGCGAGCCTCTACACGACGCTCGCTTAGACGCGGCGCCGCGCTCGAATCTTCGCGCGCAGGAACGGCGGAACGTAGATCGCTTCGAGATCGAACCGCGCGAGCGCCTCCGCGAGCACGCCGATCTTGTCGAGCAGCGGCAGCCGCGCATCCATCACGACGGTCGGCCGCCCGCGCAACCAGCACAGCCCGCCACGCCCTTCGATCACCTTGAGATCGAAGGCATCGGCGCGCACCGCGAGCCCGATCCGCGCGGCGAGCCGCTGGAGATCGGCGAGGATCGTCTCGGCCCCAGGTCCCTTCATCTGGAGGCGAAGGGGAGGGGACACCGAAAAAATCCTATCAGCCTGCCTCGAGCCGAGCCCACAAATGGGTGGACGGTCGACGGACCATGGACATGCCGAACCCGCATGTGCCACCCTGACTACCGTTTTCGTGGGCACCTCGTCTACCGATTGATTCGCGTCGCGGGATCGACGACGCTAGGGACACGGCATCCATAGGCAATGGCGCAATGATCCGGTCTTCCCATGCAGCTGGTCCCCCCCGATGCGCGTGGTGTTGAGGCACCGATGACCGAAGCGAGATCTGGCCTCCCTGTCCTCAGCCACGGTGCGCTCGTCAACGAGCGCTATGAGATTCGGCAGAGCCTCGGCAAAGGCGGCATGGGCGAGGTGTTTCTCGCGTACGACCGCACGACGCAGCAAGCGGTCTCGCTGAAGATCGTTCGCGAAGAATCGCGCATGCCCGGCGACGACGAAGCGCTACGGCAAGAGCTCCTCCTCGCGCGATCGGTGAGCCATCCGAACGTGTGTAGAGTGCACGATCTCGCGCCGTCGCCGTACGGGCCGATCCTGGTGATGGAGTACATCACCGGGCAGACGCTCCACACGCACATCCGTCGAAAGAAGGCGCAGGGCGGGTACACGGCCGACGAGTTCCGACGAATCGCGCACGACGTCGCGTCGGGCGTCGCGGCGATCCACGCGCAAGGGCTCGTGCACGGCGACTTGAAGCCGGGCAACGTCATGGTCACGTCGTCGCCCGACGGCGGGCTCGGCAAGGCGATCGTCCTCGACTTCGGCTTCGCGAAAGAGCGCGCGCGTTCGAGCGCACGTCGCCCCGGCGCGCCGCCGGACGGTGGAACGCCGAACTACATGAGCCCGGAGCGCATTCGCTCGGGCGGCGCGTCGCCGGAAGACGACGTCTACGCGCTCGGCCTCACGCTCCTCGAGATGTGGACGTGCCGCGTGCCCGAGCCCGGGTACAAGCCGCGGAACAAACCGATGCGCGCGCAGATCATGTTCGACGTGCCCGCGGGCTTGTCGATCGACGAGATCAAGCAGGTGTTCCGCTGCTTGTCCGAAGACGCCGCGCAGCGCCTTCCGGCGCGTCACCTGCGGTTCTTCAATCCCGTCACGCTCACGACGAATCCGATTCAGGTGCCGCGCGAGCGACTCGATCCGGGGCCCCCTCCGGGACGCAGCGCGGCGGCGGCGTTTCAGCCGGGGCAGCAAGGGCTCCTCGCGACGTTCGCGACCAACGCGCCCGAGTTCGTCGGTGAGCTCGTCAGTCTCGACAAGCCGCAGTTCACGATCGGTCGACGCGCCGACAACGATTGCTGCGCGCCCGAAGCGACGGTCAGCGGTCAGCACGCGCAGCTGAAGTGGGCGAACGCTTCGTGGGTCGTCGAGGACATGGGCTCGACCAACGGCACGTACGTCGATCACACGTACGAGCGAAAAAAATCCGTCAACCTCATGCACGGCGGCGAGGTCCAGCTCGGCGAGCTCCGCTTCAAGTTGATCACGTTCGGCAAGGACACGCCGGGTCACAAGCGCGCGCGTGCGTACCTCGCGAAGCGCGATGGGCTCACGGGGCTGCTCGGGCGCGACCAAGTGCTCAAGGCGCTCGACGAAGAGGCGGCCTTCGGCGAGTGGGTCGACGCGCCGCTCACGTTGGCGCGCTACGAGCTCCGCGGTCCGAACCGCCTCGTCTCGGATCGGCCGACCATCCTCGAGATGCTCGCGCTCCGTCGCGCCGCCACGCGCGTCGTCGAGCTCACCGACATGCTGCTCTTGTCGCTCATCGCCGTCACTGCGGGGCGAACGGGGCCGCTTCGCTTCGTCGTCGCGATGGTCGGTCCGGGGCCGCAGGAGTCGCGCAACCTCGTCGAGCAGGTCGTCGGACAGGTGCAAGGGATGCTCCCCGATGGGCTCGATCTCGCCGCATCGATCGCCCGCTACGAGCCGGGCGTCAGCGTCCGAAGTCTCGTCGATCCCTGACTCGATTCGTGCGCGAGAGCGTGGACCCGAGCGAAGCGGCACGGGTCCCTGACTCCGGCCGCTCCCAGAGGGCGAATTTGGTGTATAGCGTCGACGCCGCACATGGCCGAAACGCGCGAG
>JBBQXV010000230.1:0-15107 GCA_038209335.1 Polyangiales bacterium
GGTGGTCGGAGCGTCGAGTTGGACGCGAGAGGTGTGCGACGCCGCGCGCGCGCGACGAGCAAGCCCTCGAGGGGGCGACGCGCGACCTCGTCCTCGGGCTGCGGCCGATGGTGGCGGCGATTCCGCGGGTCCTCTCGCTCCGCGAGACCACCGAGCGGCGGAGGCTCTGGCTCGTACCGACCGCGCGTGAGCTCGATCGGGGCACCGTGTTGCGCCGCACGCTCGGCGCGAAGGTCGATGCGCGCGCGTGGACGGTCGCGGACTCGTCTCGCTCCGGCGCACGGATCGCGTGCGACGGCGCTGCGCGTCGTCCTGTCGATCGTCGCGATCGCGCGCGTGGACGCGTCGACGACGCGCTCGCTTTGAGCGTGCGCCGGGTGACCGGGTCACCGCTTCGGATCGCTCGATGAGACCCACGCTCGGGTGCGCGCGGGCGAAGTCTCGTTTGAGGCGCACCTCCGTCGATCTCGGTAGGCGCACGAGCCGTCGCGAAGGCCGACCGCGGCGTCGAGCTAGGCCGCTGCGCTCCGCGATCGGCGGCCGTCGAAACGTCGAGGACGCCTTCGAGGGCTTCGGAAGGGCAGATGGGCCTGATCGACCATGCCGCGAGAGGGTCGATCAGGGGCAGGAGGCCTGATCGACCATGCCGGGAGAGGGTCGATCAGGGCCGCGAGAGGGTCGATCAGGGGCGGGAGGCCTGATCGACCATGCCGTAGGAGAGTCGATCGGGGCGGGGAGGGGTCGCGACGGACCACCGGAAGGACTGGGGCTCGCTCGGGCTCTTCCATCGTGCCGTCGTGCTCGGCCGCATCAAGGCCAAGCCGCCTTCGGCGGCGCTTCGCTTCGCTCCGCGGCCTTGACGCGGCCTGCGCGCGACGGCTTCGGCGGGTCGCCTCTCGCGACTTCACGCGGAGGTGAACCACGGAGATCACATGCTTCGAATCTATGACGTCATTCTCGATGTGCTGCGCGAGCTGCGGCCGGTGTTGGCGCAAATCGAGACGCACGATCCATCGCTCGGTAAGCAGCTTCGTCGCTGCGCGACGAGCGTGGCGCTGAACACCGCGGAGGGCGCGGGGTGCCGAGGCGGTACGCGGCGGCAGCGCTACCTCGATGCGCTCGGATCGGCGCGAGAAACCGCGGCGTGTCTCGATGCGGCGGATGCGCTCGGTTATTGCGCGCTGGACGCCAAGCTGCGCGATCGGATCGAGCACGTCGCGGCGACCTTGGTTCGCAACGTGACGTAAGCCGCACGCGGCGGACGAGCGACGCATGCTCGTCCGCCGCGCTGTACTTCAGACCGTGAGCCGGACGAGCCCGCCGATGACGAGATCGAGCTTCGCGCGAAGCGCATCATCGACACTGTCGAGATACCCAAACGCGATCGCGACATCGAGACAAGCATTGGTCTCCCGCGCCGACCCAAGCGCCGTACGAAACCGCTGCGTCCGCACGCCCCCGCTCGACCCGCTACCCTCACCAATGTTCAACGCAACACTCGCCGCCGCCCGCCGCAACTGCCGCGCAAGATCGTTATCGAACCGCTCGATACGCGGCAACTCGACCCGCAGCATCCGCAGCACTTCAATCATCGCAACGTAGATACGCATCCGACTCTCCCTGGTTCACCCCGCACAAAATCGCGAGAGGCGCCCCGCCCAAGCCGTCGAGCGCAGGCAGGGTCAATGCTGCGAGCGAAGCGAGCACCGCCGAAGGCGGCTCGGCATTGACGCTGCCGAGCACGACGGCAAGCTGGGAAAGCCGAGCGAGCCACAGTCTTCCTCACGTTCACGCTCACGTTCACGTTCACGTTCACGCTCACGCTCACGTTCACGTTCACGTTCACGTTCACGCGCACGCGCACGCTCAAGCCCACGCTCACGCTAGGCGTTCATCCGCAGCGGCACGCCGTACAAGACGTGCCCCACGCCCACCCACGTCGCGCCGTAGTCTCCGCGGGCTACGCCGCCGCGCTCCAAACCGCTCGCTCGAGCTCCGCGACCATCCGCGCCGCTTCGCTCGCCGAAGGAACCCCCGCGATCTCACGCAGCGCCCGCGACGGCTCGCCCGCGACGTCGTGCGCAAGCTCTCGAATCGCCGCGCGCATCGCCGCATCGATCACCGCGCGCTCCGCGTCGTCGAGCTGCGCGCGCGCCCACGTCGCCACCTCCCAGCTGAGCGCCGCGTGCCGACACTCGTCCTCGGCGATCTCGCGCATCGCCGCGCGCACGTCATCATCGCCCGCGTGCTCCGCGCGCCACAACGCGACGACCGCGCCGTACGTCTCGCGCACGACCCCCTCGACGACGTTCTCGATCGCGATCTCCGCGATCGTCCGCACGCCCGCGCTCTCCGCATGCGCCTCCGCGAACACGCCGCCGAACCGCTCCGCCAACCCCCGCGCGAGCTCCGTGTGCCGAATCTCTTCGCGCTCGGCGCGCTCCGCCGCCAACACCAGCCGCTCCGGCGCGCCGTGCGCCACGAGCTCCGCACGCATCGCGCGAAACGCGATCACGCTCGCCGCCTCGAGGTGCGCGCACTCCGCGAAGTACGTGCCGACGACGCTCGCTGCCGCCGCGCGCTCCGCGACGAGCAACCCCGCGGGCCGCCGCCCTTCGACCGGACACCCGTTCGTCTGCGTCCCCTCGTAATGCGTCTGCTCGCACATCAACGCGACGGTCGTCCCGCCGTCGGGGATCATCGGGCACGCCGGCGCTCCGGCGTCGCTGATGAGTGGAATCGCCTGCTCGTACCTCGACATGAAGTCGTACGGCAGCGAGCAGTGCGTGATCGCCGGATCGTTGCAGTACTTCCTGCACCACGCGACCGTCGGACCGGGCGCGTATTCGAAACCGCGCTCTTGCTCCGCGGCGCCGACGCACGCGGTGGCCGTGTCGATCGCGACGCTGAAGCTCTTGTCGACGACTTGATGCGGGCAACTGTCCGGAAAGACGCTGCCGCACGCGGGCAACGCCGCGAGCGCGACGATGAGCGAGAGGCGTGAGCGAAGATTAAGGAAGCGCATGCACGACTCTTGTGCAGCCCGCGTGCCGAGCGCCGCGTGCCCTTGTTTTTCGCGGTGGGAGCGCACCGGCATGACGCGCGTGTCACCCACGGTGAGAACGTTGGCTCACGTGCTCAGCGAGGCGCGACGCTCGGCTTCTCTTTCGGCGGCTCGACGAACGGATCGATCTTGATCGCGTCGAGCACGCGCACGCGCGCGATCGCGAGGCGTGACGAGAGCGCGTCCTCGTCGTTCGGCGTCGATACCTCGCTCCGGAAATGAAAGAACAAACACTTTCGCAGGAACCCACCGAACGCGAACACGTGCCCGATGAGCGGCTTGCCCGGCGTCGCCGGCGGCTCGATCGCGATCCACACGCGCGTGTCGTACGCCTCGGGCCCCGTCACCACCTGCTGCTCCACCGAACGCATGTCCCCCGCCGGCACCAGGTTGCGCGCGCGCGCTTTCTCTTCGCACGTCTTCCGGCTCATCAGCTCGGGATCGGCGAACACCGTCACGACGATCGTCGACTTCGTCGGCGCGTGCGTCGCGACGAGCTCCGCCTGCGAGTGGTCGTTGATCCTCCACGCTTTGCCGTCCGGCAGCGGCAGCATCAACCCGAACCGCTTCGAGTGAAACGCGAGCAGCCTGTGCTCGTCTGGAAACGAGGTCGCCGCGCTCGTCGACGACGCGGACGCGCTCGGCGCGATCGGAGGCGCTGGCAACGGCGATTGCGTTCCGCCGCAACCACCGACCGTCAGCGCCGCTGCGACGATCGCGAGCTTCAGACCTTGGTGAGCCATTCGACGTGAGACGTATCCGTCCCTTTGACCACGTCGAAGAAGCGCGCTTGGATCCGCTTCGTGATCGGACCCACGGTCCCTTCGCCGATCGTGCGGTTGTCGATTTCGCGCACCGGCGTCACCTCGGCCGCGGTGCCGGTGAAGAAGACTTCGTCGGCGAGCCAGAGCTGATCGCGCGTGATGCGCGTCTCGACGACCGCGAGCCCCTCTTCGCGCGCGAGCGTGATGATGGAGTCGCGCGTGATCCCTTCGAGGATCGAGCTGGACAGATCCGGCGTGTAGACCACGCCCTTCTTCACGACGAAGATGTTCTCGCCCGAGCCTTCGCTGACGTAGCCATTCGTATCGAGAAGGATCGCCTCGTCGTACCCGGCGAGCTTCGCCTCGCGCTTCGCGAGGACGCTGTTCGTGTACTGCCCCATCATCTTGGCCTTCGCGAGGCTGACGTTGATGTGGTGGCGTTGGAACGAGCTGACCTTGCAGCGGATGCCGTTCTTGAGCGCTTCGTCGCCGAGGTACGCGCCCCACTTCCACGCGATGATGCTGGTGCGCACCGGGTTGTTCGGCGCGTAGATGCCCATCGCGCCGTCGCCCAAGAAGACCATCGGGCGCAAGTAGCCTTCGGGCATCGCGTTGGCGCGAAGGAGATCGACGCTCGCGCTCATCAGCTGCTCGCGCGTGAACTTCGGCTGCATCAAGATGAGCTTGCAGCTGTCGAAGAGGCGATCGATGTGATCCTTGAGACGGAACACGTAGGAGCCGCCGTCGGTGCGTTTGTAACAACGAATGCCCTCGAACGCGCCGAGGCCGTAATGGAGCGAGTGCGTGAGGATATGGACCTTCGCGTCGTCCCAATCGACGAGCTCGCCGTCCATCCAGATCTTCTTCACTTTGTCGACCATGCGAAGCCTCACGCCAGGGGTGGGATGGTTGCCGCGCGGAATCTAGCGGCGAGGCGCTCGCGGTGCCAGGGGCAAAGCGTTCGAGCGCGAGGAACGCGCGATGACGCGCTCGGTCGTTTCCGGCATGTTTCGCCGCGCACGCTTGCGTCGTCGTGAGCCCGTGCGCATCTTCCCTTGCGACATGTGCCCGCACTGCCGCCAACACGCGCCGATCGTCTATCGCGGCGTCGTGCCGCATTGCACCGCGTGCGGGCGCGTTCGCGCGCCGTTCACCACGCGGTCGGTCAACCTCGCGGGGAGGCCGGCGGCGGTCGGTGGCACCGTGGCGAACGTGCTCGGGTGGGTCGTGCTCGGCGTCGGCGGCGCGCTCGCGCTCGGGCTCGGGCTCCTCTTCAGTCTCCTCACGCCGACGGCGGGGCTCGCGGTCGGCATCACGCTCGGGATCATCGCGCTCACGCTCGGCCTCGTGCTCGTCCTCAGCGGACGCAAGCTGCAGCGCAGCGGCGCCGCGGATCAAAAGGACACGCGACGTCAGGCGATCTACGCGCTCGCCGGTCATCGCGGCGGCGTGCTCACCGTGGTCGACGTCTCGCAGGCGCTCGGCATCTCGCCCGAAGAGGCCGACGTCGTGCTGACGGATCTCGCGAAGACGCAACCCGATCAGTGCGTGCTCGAGCTCGACGAAGCGGGCGCCATCTATTTCCGTTTCGGCAACGCGCCGTGGACCGCCGATTCGCGTTTTCGCGTAGGCGAGCCGCCGCCGGTGCAGACGCGCGTGGTCGGCGACGTCGTCGAGGTCGTGACGACGATCGACGACGTCGAGCAGGCCGTACGCGCGTCGCGCAGCGCACGCTGATCGCGTCGTCGCTTACGACGGTTTGGCCGCTGCGTCGTCGCGCCGCTTGACCGGCTTGGCCGGAATGCCGACGACCGTCGTGTTCGGCGCGACATCGTGAAGCACGACGGCGTTCGCGCCGATCTTTGCGCCATCGCCGATGGTGAGCGAGCCGATCACTTTGGCGCCGGCGCCGATGAAGATGTTGCTCCCCAGCACCGGCGTCTCGCGCGCCTGCGCGCCGATCGTCACCTGGTGCTCGATGAAGACGTTCGATCCGCCCTGCACACGCCCGTTGATGACGACGCCGTTCGAGTGAATCAGCACGAACCCCGGGCCGAACTCGGTTCCGCGTCCGATGATGCAGCCGCTCGCGGCGTTGACCTTGTTGAACAAGAGCTCGAGCGGCGCGAGACGATGGCGCCGCGCGCCTTGCATCAGGCGGTAGACGATCATCGCGGTGGTGCCGTCGGTCGCGAGCGCCTTCATGATCGCCGCGGGCTTCTCGCTCTCGTAGTTCCACGCCGCCTTCGCGCGGAGATCGCTCATGATGAGGCGCAGGGTCGCGAACACGGTCCGAGCATAGCCCGAGCGACAACCGCGACGGCAATCAGTATACAGAGACCGTGGACACCCTCCGCGCACTCCTCGTCACGTACGTCTTCCCGCCGACCGGAGGCGTCGGCACCGAGCGCGTTCGAAAGCTCGCGAAGTACCTTCCGGCGCACGGCGTCGTTCCGAGCGTGCTCACCGCGCTCAATCCGTCGGTGCCGCTCATCGACAAGTCGACCGAGCGCGACATCGCGCCGGGGCTCGAGATCTTGCGCGCGCGCACGTTCGAGCCGTCGTACGCGGTGAAGCAAGCGGCGTGGGCGTCGAGCACCGCGAAGCCGACCGCGGAGAAGAAATCGCTCGTCGCGCGCGCGAAGGGCGCGGTCACGTTCGTCGCGAAGCAGGCGATGATTCCGGATCCGCAGATCCTCTGGCAGCCGGACGTGCAGCGCGTGCTCGCGACGCAGCTCTTTCGCCCGCATCCGACGACCGACGTCGTGTTCATCACGGCGCCGCCCTTCTCGAGCTTCCTCGCCGCGCCGATCGCGCGCGCGCGCCCCGGCGTCGCGGTCGTCCTCGACTACCGCGACGAGTGGCAGACGACGCGCACGAGCTACGAGATGATCGGCGGCAAGCTCGCGTCGACGATCGGCAGCGCGCTCGAGACGTCGATCCTCCGCCTCGCGCACACGGTCACGACGGCGACCGAGGCGTTCCGCGAGAACCTCCTCGAGCGCTTTCCGTTCCTCGAGCCGTCGCGCGTCGTCGCGATCACCAACGGGTACGATCCCGACGACTTCCCCGCGAAGATGCCTGAGCCGCCGAAGGATCGCTTCGTCATCACGTACGCCGGCACGGTCTACAAGCTCACGAGCCCGCGCGGATTCCTCGCCGGGATTCGCCGCTTGCACGAGCGCGAGCCCGAGCTCGCGAAGCATCTCGAGGTGCGCTTCATCGGACGCATCGTCGACACCGAGCTCGACGCGTTCGAAGGGACCGAGGCGCTCGGCGTGAAGCGCGTCGGGTTCGTCGACAAGGATCGCGTCGCGTCCGAGCTCGCGAGCGGGCACGTCGTGCTCTGTCTCCAAGACGAGATCCCGGGCAACGAGCGGATCTACCAAGCCAAGATCTTCGAGCTCATGTACCTCGGTCGCCCGTGCCTCACGATGGCGCCGCCGGGCGCGTTGAAGACGCTCGTCGAGCGGCATCGCATGGGCCCGGTGATCGCGCCGCGCGACGCGGATGGCGTGGCGACGTGGATCGCGGATCAACTGCGCGCGTGGAAGCGCGGCGAGTACGACGTGAAGTCGCACGCGGTCGACGTCGATCTCTACCATCGCCGCACGCAGGCCGGTCAGTTCGCCGACGTGTTTCGCGAAGCGCTCTCTCGCGCGCGACGCTGAGCGCTACCACCAGCCGCGCGTGCGTGCGATGCGCGCGATCTGACGGAGCGATCCGGTGCACGGCTCCGTGAGCGCATCGAGCTCCGCGGGGGTCACCGAGCGGAGCGCTTCGATCTCTTCGGCCTGCGCGGTGAACGGTCCGTCGCTCGTCGCGCGGTAGAGTTGAATTTGCTCGTAGTGCACGCCGGGCTCCGGACCGAAGTGCGCGAGGTACGTGAGCGGCGCGCGGATCCCGAGCTCCTCTTCGAGCTCGCGCGCGGCGCAGTCTGCGTAGACGCGATCGAGATCGTCGTCGGGGCCGCGAAGGTAGTCGGGCTCTTCGACGTGACCGCTGCACGAGATGTCCCAGTGGCGCGGGTAGGTGAGCTTGTCGTGGTGACGAAGCTGGATGACGAGGCGTCCGGCGGAGTCGACGACGAGGACGTGGATGCTCCGGTGCACGAGGCGATCGCGATGTACCTCGGGGCGCTCGGCCCAACGGACGAAGCGATCGGCGTCGTCGACGACAGCGACACGCGGGAGCGCCTTCGTCATTCGCGGGAGATTAGCCCGTTCTGACACCACGGTCGCCACGATGGATGACACGCGCGCGCCAAGATCGCGCCCGCTGGTGCGTCTGAATGACATCAGTCGCGTGCAAGGCGCACGCATCCACCTACACACGGAAGGAACACACCGCTTTCATGGACACGTCGGCCCTCGTCTCGATTCAGGATCTCCTCCGCGACCACGAAGAGCAGACCGCGCGCGCGAAGCGTGACGCGGAGCTCGCGATGAAACGTGCCGACGAAGCGTGCGCGGCGGCGGCGAAGCGCGCGCGTGACGACGAAGCGCAGCGTGCGCTCGCGGCAGAGACGGCGGCGGAGGAGAAGCGTCACGCGGACGCGCGTCGCGCGGCGGAGCTCGACGCGATGAAGGCGGCGGCGATCGCGCGTGCGACGACGGACGCGGCGGCGGCGGAGCGCGCGTCGGCGGCGCGTGCGGCGGCGGAGCACGATCAGCGCCTCGCGTCGTTCGCGAACGACAAGAGCACCCGGCGTTGGCGCTTCGGCGCGGTGATGTCGGCGATCGCGCTCGGCCTCGCGCTCGTCGCGGGGACGACGACGCTGAAGGCGTCGCATGATCGCGAGACGGCGGCGGCGGTCGAGGCCGAAGCGCTGCGCGCGCAAGTGCAGAAGGCCGAAGAGGACCGCGCGAAGCTCGCCGAGCAGCTGAAGCACGCGACGGATCCCGAGACGATCGCGCGGCTCAAGGCGGAGATCGCGGCGCAGGACGCGGTCATCCCGACGCTCAAGGATCCCAAGACCGTGAAGCCGCGCTCGACCGCGAGCGCCGCGGCGGGCCCCGTCCCGACAACGAGCGCGTCGACGACCACGAACGCGCCGTGCACGTGCCTCGAAGGCGATCCGTTCTGCGACTACACGCGCCACTGCACGATCATCCGCGCGCACTGACGTACGTCACCAGAGCACGAGGGTGCCCCCACCCGCAGGTGCTCGCCGCTTCGCGGCTGCGCGCCTGCGACCTCCCCCAAATCGGCGCTACGCGCCTCAGGGGGAGGTGAGCCCCCTATCCTCCCCCAGCCCCTCCTTTCCCCCGACAGTCGGGAGAAAGGAGGGGAGCACCACGTCGACGTGCGGCACCGCTCGCGTCGTACCCAAGATCGAATCGCGGCGCGTCCATCAATGAGCGACGCGCGAGGCCCCTCTCCTTTCTCCCGACAGTCGGGGGAAAGGAGAGGGGTCGGGGAGAGGATAGGGGGCAGTCGGGAGAGGATGCGGGACCCGAGAATGGAGAGGGACCGCCGAGGGAGGGCGGGGCACCTCCCCCTGAGCCGCGAAGCGGCGATTTGGGGGAGGTCGGCGCCGCGCAGCGGCGACGGGTGGGGGCATCCACATGACCATCGTCACGCCGCATTCGTGACCGACGGCATCTTCTCGGCGGCGCGTCGCGCGCGTACGCGGATCGCATGCGGCTCTTCCAGGTGTGCGGGGCGTCGTCGATCATCGTCCTCTTGCTCGGCACGGGATGCGCGGCGAACGGCACCGTGACCGCGGCGCCGCCCTACGACGGTGGTGGCGGCGACGATGGCTACGATGCTTCGCCGAACGACGACGCGGGCATCGCGCACGACGCGCGCGCAGGAGACGCCGCGCAGAGCGCGACGTGCGTCGGGAAGGCGGCGCAGGCCATCGATGCGGTCTGGACGGTCTCGTCGAAGGGGACGTCTCGCACCGCGCGCGTTCACGTTCCGGCGTCGTACGATCCGACGAAGCGCGCGCCGGTCGTCCTGAATTTTCATGGCTACACGTCGAACGCGATGCAGCAGGAGCTCCTCTCCGGAATGAGCACGAAGGCGGACAAAGAAGGCTTCGTCGCGGTGTACCCCGAGGGGCTCGGGAGCAGCTGGAACGCCGGCGCGTGTTGCGGAACGTCGATGACGTCGAACGTCGACGATCTCGCGTTCGTGTCCGACCTGCTCGATGCGATCGACACGAAGCTCTGTGCCGACGCGCGACGCGTGTACGCGACCGGTCTCTCGAACGGCGGGTTCTTGTCGCACCGACTCGGCTGCGAGATGTCGACGCGCATCGCCGCGATCGCGCCGGTCGCCGGAGTGCTCGCCCCAGCGACGTGCAACGCGAAGCGCGCCGTGCCGGTGATGGACTTCCACGGAACGTCGGATCCGATCGAGCCGTACGCCGGCAACGCGATGTACCCGTCCGCCGCCGACACCGTCGCCGGATGGGCCGCGCGCGACGGATGCACGGGCCAACCGATCGAGACGTTTCGCAAGAGCGACGCGCACTGCGCGACCTACGCGAAGTGCGCGGATCGCGCGACGGTCACGCTCTGCACGATCGACGGGGGCGGGCACACGTGGCCCGGCGGCCTTCCGATTCCGGCGTTTGGCTACACGACGACGAACCTCTCCGCGACGGACGCGATGTGGACCTTCTTCACGGAGCACCCGCTCCCCTGATGCCGTGACCGAGCGAACGTGACTTTGGTCATGCCTCCTTCGTGACGGTCGGCATCTGGGCGGCGCCGCGGCCCCATGGGAAATCCAGGACGCTAACCCGGGAGGGCCGCATGACTCGTTCTCGTTCGCCGATACGTGGGCTGCTAGGCGTCGCGCACTTCGCGACCTCGCTCATCATCGTCGCGGCGCTCGGCGCGTGCGCGGGTCTCGATCGGCACGAGCCGCCGACCGAGGTGCACGTCGTCTACGATCCGGCGAACAGCAACATCCCGCTGCCGAACGATCTCGCGCGCGACGAGAAAGCTGCGCGCCTCGACTTGCCGATCACCGCGGATCTCGGCGCGGCGGAGACCGAGTTCCGTCGCTTCATGAACACGCACGACGCGTGGCCGACGACGTTCCCGTTGCAAGCCGAGTTCAGCGCGCCGATCGATCCGAAGTCGCTCCACGCCGACAACCTCCTCGTCTACGAGTGGGGCGATGTCCCCGCGCGTGTCGTCGACGCGACGGTCACGCTCGACGGCGCGAAGCTCAACGTCGATCCGCCGCGCGCGGGATGGCGTCGCGGTGGGCGGTACGTCGTCGCCGTCGTCGGTGGTCGCTACGGCGTTCGCGACGCCAAGGGGAAGCCGATCGGTCCGGACGAGACGTTCTACTTCCTCCGCGCGCGCGAGCGGCTCGACACGTACGACAACAACACGGCGTTCCCGGGCGCGACGCGCGCCGAGCGTCTCGCGACAGCGGCGAAGCTCGAGAAGGTGCGCGCGGGGTTGCTTCCGTTCTTCGACGCGCTCGAGAAGCAGTCGCCGAAGATCGCGCGCGAGGATCTGTCGGCGCTGTGGACGTTCACGGTGACGACCGCGACCGAGCTCGCGATGGACGCGCCGTCGCAGCGCGTTCCGCTTCCGTTCGATCCGCTCATCGACGTGACGACGAAGAAGGTGACGCTGCCGCCGTCGAGCTTGGACAGCGCGCGCGATGCGTCGGCGAAGCTCCAGTTGAACCAGACGAACGGTTTTGGCGTCGCGTCGTCGCTGATGTTCGAGCTGACGGCGGCGGTGGATCCGTCGACCGCGAATGCGACGAGCGTGCACGTGTACGCGCTCGGCGCGACGCCGCACGAGCTGCGCGTGGATCAGGTGCGCGTGCTCCCGTCGGAGGGATCGGCATCGTGCGCGACGCTGCCGGTCGGTGACGGTTGCTCGCATGTGGTGGTGTCGCTCGCCGAGGAAGAGCTGCCGCTCCCGCCGGCGACGACGTTCGCGATCGTGGTTGACGATCGCCTCCGCCCGCGCGACGGCGGCGTGCTTCGTCCGATGATCATGGGGCACTTCCTTCGCGCGCAGCAGCCGCTCGTCGCGAGTGGCAAGAGCACCGTGGTCGCGCTTTCGCTCGACAAGGCGCAGCTTCTCGAAGGGGTTCGAAGCAAGGTCGACGCGCTCTTGCGAACGCAAGTGGGCACCGGCGGGCTCGGTCGCGATCACGTCATCGCGGCGTGGTCGTTCACGACGATGGACGCGGCGCCGGGTCTGCGCGACGCGATGAAGCTGCCGGACGTCGCGGGTTTCGACCCGACGCCGACGATCACGAGCCGCAAGGACGTCACGCCGGGTCTGCTCGGCGCGGCGAGCCAGAGCGAGCGCGACGCGTTCGCGGGGCTCTTCCCCACGCCGGTCACCGGTACGGTCGTCGCGTCCGTGTATGTCCCACGCATTCGCGGCGTGCGGACGATCGTCGAAGGGACGTTCGCGTCGCCGAACACGCTCGATCGCGCGACGCGCGGTGTGCGCGCCGACGGCGGCTTCGATCGCGAGGACGTGCACTTCGTCCTCACGCTCCCCGAGCGTCCCGCGAACGGCGCGAAGATCCCGATCATGATGTTCGGCCACGGTCTGATGACCGACCGCCGCTTCGTCCTCACGATCGCGGGAGCGCTCGCCAAGCGCGGCTTCGGAGCGATCTCGTTCGACTTCCCATTCCACGGCGAGCGCACCAAGTGCACGCAGCGCTCGCTCGTCGCGCTTCCGAACCCGCTCCCGCAAGCGATCCGCAACCTCGATCCGAGCCTCGCCGGCGATCTCCTCTCGCTCGCGCCGTGCCCAACCGGCGCGACGTGCAGCGCCGACGGTCGTTGCCTCGCGAAGGACGGAACCGCGACCGCGTACGCGATGATCCCGACCACCGGGATGCCCGTCGCCGGCGGCTCCGCGCTCATCGACGTCGACGACATCCCGCACGTCCCGAACCGAATGCGCCAAGCCGCGATCGACATGGCTGCGATGCGCCGCGTCCTCCGCCTCGCCGATTGGCCGTCGCTCCTCGGCGGAATCGAGCTCGAGACGAATCGCGTCTTTTACTCCGGCCAATCGCTCGGCGGAATCCTCGGCGCGGTCTACGTCGCGCTCACCGACGACGTCGAGCGCGCGGTGCTCAACGTGCCGGGCGCCGACGAGGTCGATCTCTTCAACCAGTCGACGTTCTTCAAGCCGCAGATGGACGATTTTTTCACGCGCGAGAAGCTCGAGATCGGCAGCTTCGAACGCGAGCGCCTCCTGAGCGTCGCGCACTGGCTGATCGACACCGTCGATCCGCAAGCCGTCGCCGGCCTGCTGCGCACGCGCCCGGTCTACATGCAGATGGATCAAGGCGACATCATCATCCCGAACTTCGTCACGCGCCGACTGCAGCGCGCGACGAACCTCCCGATGAAGACGTACCCGTCGTCGCTCCACGGCGATCTCGTCATCCCGATCGTCGGCGACACGATGCTCGACGAGCTCGTGTCGTACCTCGTCGACGGCGTGATGCATTGAACGCCATGCGAAGTCGTCGTTCAGCGCACGTTCACGAAGGCATGAGTGTGCCCCCACCCGCCGTGCTTGGCGCTTCGCGCCTGCGCGCGTCGACCTCGAATTCCGATCGCCCCGGTAGCGAGCGACGTGCGAGTCCCCTCTCCTTTCTCCCGACAGTCGGGGGAAAGGAGAGGGGTCGGGGTGAGGATAGGGGGCACGGCGGACGAGAGGAGAACGAGGCACCTCCCCCTGAGCCGCGGAGCGGCGATTTGGGGGAGGTCGGCGCCGCGCAGCGGCGACGGGTGGGGGCATCTACTTCTTCGAACCGCGTGCGAGTCGTCGCAGTGTGCGTCGCGATCGCGTGCGCGCTCTCCTCGCGTGATGCGTTCGCGGTCGGCACCGATGTCTCGGATCAGAGCGCGGTCGCGTCGGGGACCGGGGGCGCGTCGACGGCGCGATCGTCGGATCCGGGCGCGGCGTATTTCAATCCGGCGGCGCTCGTCGATGGGCACGGGCTTCGCGTGGGGCAGGGGACGACGTTCGCGCTCGCGTCGATCAACGCGACGTCGTCGCCGGGCTCGCCGGGGACCGCGTTCAACGTCGACGCGAAGAAGTCACTGCAGCTCGTGCCGTACCTCGCGGCGAGCTATTCGGACGCGAACGTCACCGTCGGTCTCTCCGTGCACGTTCCGTTCGGCGCGGCGGTGTCGTGGCCCGCAGGATCGGCGCTCCGCTTCGACGCGGTCGAGAGCAGCCTTCGCGTGCTTCGCGTCGCGCCGTTCGCCGGCGTGCGCGCGGGCAAATTCGCGTTCGCCGCCGGTCCGCAGATCGACATCGCCGAAGTCGAAGCGACGCGCGCGACGAACATGATCCTCACCGAAGGCCACGTGCACCTCCTCTTGCACGGCGTCGGCGTCGGCGCGCAAGCGGCGATCTTCGCGCAGCCGACCAGTGAGCTCGCGTTCGGTCTCAGCTACAAGAGCCGCGCGCTCGTGAAGCTGAGCGGCGACGCCGCGTTCGATCTCCCCGCCGCGTTCGCGTCGCAGTACCCGGACCAAGGCGTCACCGCGCGCCTCAAGCTCCCCGATCGGATCGCGTTCGGCGTCGCGTACGCGCTCCCGCGCGCGCGCGTTCTCGCCGACGTCACGTACACGCTCTGGTCGTTCAACGACGAGCTGTCGTTCCAGTTCTCGCAACCGCAGACGCCCGCGAGCACGCAAAAGAACGGATGGCGCGACACGCTCGCGCTGCGCCTCGGCGCCGAATTCGACGTCACACAGATCGCCACCGTCCGCGCGGGCGCGTTCGTCGACGGCTTGAACCACGCCGCCGCGCCTTCCGAGAACCTCTCGCCGAGCGCGCCCGACATGACG
Source organism: Polyangiales bacterium (assembly GCA_038209335.1). Classification (GTDB taxonomy): domain Bacteria; phylum Myxococcota_A; class Polyangia; order Polyangiales; family Polyangiaceae; genus JBBQXV01. Next base: position 14,648 of record JBBQXV010000230.1, read on the forward strand.
CGCGTCGGCGGCAGCCTCGGCGCAGGCTTTCAAGTCACGCGCGGCATGGCGTTCGACGTCTTCTATTCGTTCTTCACGCTGCTCGAGCGCGCGTCCACGAGCGCCGACGCGATCCTCGCGACGTACAGCGGCAACGCGCACATCTTCGGGATCGGCAGCCGCTTTCACTGGGACCCCGCTTCTCCGCCAGGTGCCGCGAAGTGATTGAGGCGTTCTTCGACGCGCGCCCGGCTCCTGGTCCATACTCGTGCGAAGTGATCCGGATCGGCATCTGCGACGATCATCCGGTGTTCCGCGCGGGCATCATCGGCCTCTTGCGCGACGAGGCTGACATCGAGCTCGTCTTCGAGGCGGGCACCGCGGGCGATTTGCGTCGCGCGCTCGACGCGAAGCCGAGCGCCGTCGATCTCGTGCTGCTCGATCTCGATCTCCCCGATCAGCTCGGGCGCGAGGTCATCGC
>JBBQXV010000231.1:0-14944 GCA_038209335.1 Polyangiales bacterium
GAGCGGACGCGAGCAGCTTGATCGCCTCACGACCGGCGCGCAGCGGAGGCGCGGATCGCGCGATGAAACCGAAGAGCGCGATCGCGCACGTGAGCGAGACGATGGCGACGATCCACAAGATCACGGCGCACCTCCCGCGAGGAGCTCGACGACTTGGAGCTCGGCGGCGCGCGCGGCATCGACCTCGCCGGAGACGAGCGCGCGCTTCAGCTCCTGGAGGGGAGCGTCGATGCGATCGCGGAGCGGCGTGCCGGCGGCGGCGCGTGTACGGGCGCGCTCGACGAGGACGTTCGCGCGATCGGAGAGGCCCGTGGCGGGAAAGAGGCTGGCGCGTGGGGCGCGCGCGATCTTCGCGACGCGACGCGCGACGTCGAGCGGCGGCACTTCGAGCGCGAGCGCTTCGCGGATTTCTTCGGCGAGCGACGGCGGGACGTCGACCGCCGAGCGACGCAGCTCCTCGAGGCCGATCTTCTTCGCTTCGAGGCCGCGACGGGCGCCGCGGTACGCGGTCGCGAGCGCCTCTTCGAGGAACGCGCTCGTCCCGACCGAGCGGCGCGCATCTTCGAGGAGCTGCAAGCGATCGTCGGCGCCTCCGATCGCGCCGCGCGTCTCGGCGCGGAGCACGTGGAGTCCGACGTGCGATGGACTGCGTTCGAGCGCGCGCGCAAGGACGGCGTCGGCGTCGACGGGCGACGCACCTTCGATGAGCTGGGTGACGACGCGGAGGTAGTCGACGTCGGCGTCCCACGCCTCGGGGGTCGTCGCGTCGAGGATCTGCCGCGCTTCGCGCAGGCGACCGGCGCGCGCGAGCGAGCGTGCGCGGAGGCGGTCCGAATCCGAGGCGACGAGATCGGCGAGCACGCGCTCGGTCGAGCCGATCGCGTACGCGCGGCGAAGCTCGTCGATGAAATCGGGAAATCGCTGCGCGTCGAGCGTGACCGCGCGGCTCGTGGCTTCGCGAAGGACCAGCGCGAGCGCGCGCAGGCGCGTGGCGACCGCGCGGAGTCGCGGGCTCTTGATCGCCGACGCGAGCTGGTACGCGCCGTCGGCGTCGCGCGACGCGAGCTTGCCCCGCGCGACGGCGAGGCGCGCGACGTCGGGCGCATCGCTCGTCGAGGCGAGCTCCGCGCGCATCGCGATCGCGCGCTCGAACCCGCCGAGCGCCGCTGCCGGAACACCTTGTCGCAAGCGCATCGTCGCCCAGGCGTATTTTCCCTCGGCGTCGTTGGGCTCGACCAAGAGCCAACCCGGCGTCTGCGTCTCCGCGAGCGTGGCGCCGCCTCGCGCGAGCGCCGCGAGGACGGGAGACGCGACCGACGCGGCGAGATCGTCCGGCATCGGCGTCGCCGCGCGGAGCTCGTCGATGAGCTCCGCGTGCGCGCCGCGGAGCGCATGCGTGAGGAGGCGGAGCGCTGCCGCCGTCGCGTCGCCCGGCGGGAGGTGACGAAGTGATTCACGCGCGGCCGATCCATCGCGCGTCGCGATCGCGACCCACGCGGACGCCGCCGCGAGCGCCGTCGCGTCGGGAAAACGCGCGCGCTCTTCGGCGAGGAGCGCACGCGCGCCGTCGACGTCGCCGTTGCGCGCGCGACCGACGACGATCGTCGCGACGAGCGCGGTGCGCGATCCCGCGGTCGCGAATCCACCGAGCACGTCGAGCGCGCGCGTCGCCGCGTCCGCACCGCCGCCCGCGGCGAGCCCGCACGCGAACGCCACTGCCGCGCCGCGATCCTCCGGCGTCAGCTCCGCCGCGAGCGCGCGCGCCTTGTCGTAGTCGTCACGTGCGACCGCCGCGAAGAAGCGATGCATCGGCGGCGCCGCGTCGCCGATCGCCGCGAGCTCCGCGAGCGCGTCGGCGCGCCGCCCCGATCGCAGCGCGTGCGATGCCACCACGACCGCGACGCGCGCGCGGATCTCCGGCGTAACGTCGATCTTCGCGACCGCTTGCTTCACGCGCGCGGCCGAATCGTTCGCCAACCTCCCGAGCCCACGCTCGGCGGCCACCAACATCACGATCGGCATCACGCCCGACAGCGCCGGAAGCGGCGCGACGAGCGCGCGCCCGAACACCGCGTCGGTGTCCCCCGCGACCGCCGCGCGCAAAAGCGCCAACCACGCGCGCGCGTCCGTCGTCGACTCGTCCTTCCCGTCGCCGACGAGCTGCGCGATCCCTTCGAGCTCCGCCCAATCCGCGCGCATCAATGCGCACGCCGCCGCGAGCATCGCGACCGGCGCGTCGGCCTTTCGCAGCGTGCGCGACAAGAGCCCGATGCGCGACGCGAAGTACGCGCGAAACCCGCGCGCAGCGTCGTCGAGGCGACCGGCGCCGAGCGCGGCGGTCGCTTCATCGAGTGCACGACGAGCTCCAAAGACGGGCAGAGGCACGAGCGATTCCCTTCAGGGCCGAACGTCGAAGAGCGTGTCCATCAGCGCGTTGCCCGCCGCTTCCACCTGCGACGAGTCATTCATCCGCGCGGCCGTATGAAGCGCGTCGACCGCCGCCTTCAGCTTCTGTGCGTTCGCCGGATCGAGACGCGGCATCATCTCGACCGCCTGCTCGACGAACTTGCGAAACCGCTCGGGTACCGCCATCGCGATCCCGCCGAGTCCCGCCGCGAGCGACGCGCCGCTCACGCCACCGCGCCCGCCGCCCGCCGAAGGAAGCAGCGCCGTCGGCGCGCCCCCCTTGAGCCGCTCGTCCTTGATCTCGACCTCTTGTTGTTGCCCGGTGATCGTGTCCTTCGCCCCGACCGACAGCACGCCGTTCGAGTCGAGCGTGAACGTGATGTCTATTTTCACCTGCCCCGCCGGCATCGCCGGGAGCTTCTCGAGGAGGAACTCGCGAAGCGACGTGTTGTTCATGACGACGCGATCTTCGCCTTGGTAGACCTGCACGTTGACGACGGTCTGGTTGTCGGCCGCCGTCACGTACGACTTGGTCACCATCGCCGGGATCGGCGTCTGCCGCGGGATGAGCACGGACATGTAGCGCCCCTCGACCGCGACGCCGAGCGAGTGCCCTGTCACGTCGACGACGGTCGACATCGCCGCGACTTTGTCCTCGACCGCGGCGCGCGCTTCGGGCGCGACGTCGGCGACGTCGACGTGCTTGAGCGCTTCGTGCGCAGCGCCGAGCGCGACGCAGAGATCCGGGTGGATGTCGGTGCGCGGTTCTTTGCCGAAGTGCCGCTGGAGCGATCGCTTCACGAGCGGAATGCGCGTGGAGCCGCCGACGAGAATGACCTCGTCGATGTCGCCCGCCTTGCACTTCGCGTCAGTCAGCGCCGCGTTCACGCTGTCGATCGTCTCGCGGATCTTCACGCCGATCATCGCGTCGAAGTCGGCGCGGGTCATCTCGATCTCCACGTCGAGCGGCTCGCCGCTCGCGTCCGGCACGAGCATCGGGAAGCTCATCGTCACCGCGTCCTGCGTCGACAGCTCCTTCTTGTACCCCTCGGCGTCCGCGCGGATCTTCGCGAGCGCTTTTCGCCCGCGCTCCCCTTCCTTCGCGACCGCCGTCGCCATCTTCTCGATGTCGACGCCGTGCCGCTCTTTCACCTTCGCGCAGATCCACGACGCGATCGATCGATCGAAATCGACGCCGCCCAAGTAGTGGTTGCCGTGCGTCGCCTTGACACGAATGTTCCCGCGCTCGACCTCGATGATCGAGACGTCGAACGTCCCGCCGCCGAGATCGTAGATGAGGAGGCGGACCGGTTTGGTATCGGCGTCCTCGTCTTCTTCTTCGGACGCCGTGTCATGCCCATACGCGATCGCCGCCGCGGTCGGCTCGTTGATGATCCGCTTCACGTCGAGCCCAGCCATCTTGCCGGCGCGCATCGTCGCTTGGCGCTGCGGCTCTTCGAAATACGCAGGCACCGTGATCACCGCGCCCGTCACCTTGTCGCCGATCGCGCGCTCGGCCGACTCTTTGAGATCGCGGAGGATGTACGCGCTGATCTCTTCCGGCGTGTGATCCTTCGCCGCGAAGCGCACCGAATACGGCTTCGCGTCCGCGCCGAGCTCGCCCATGTGCCGCTTGATCTCGGCGACCGTGTTCTCCGGATCGAGCGCGAGCTGACGCTTCGCGACCTCGCCGACGATGACCTCGCTCGTCTTGTTGAGCCCGACGACCGACGGCGTCGTTTGCGCGCCTGCCTTGTTCTGAAGGACCTCGAACACGCCCTTCTTCTCGTTGAAGATCGCCACGCACGAGTACGTCGTGCCGAGATCGATACCGACGATGCGCCCCATCTCAGCCTCCGCCCGCCACGACGACCTTCGCCGATCGAATCAACACATCGCCCACTTGGTATCCCGAGCGCGTCACCTGCACGATCGTCCCCTTCGCGAGCCCCTTCGATCGCTCGGCGTCCGCCGCGTCGTGCTCGCCTTCGTGGTGCGCCGGATCGAACGCGGTCTTCCCGGTCTCGATCGCGATCTCCTCGATGCCGAGCTTCGCGAACGCGTCTTTCACCTTGCGACGAATCATCACGAGCGATTGAACGCCCTTCGCGTCTTTGTCGCTTTCTTCGACGACGTGATCGATGTCGTCGAGCGCAGGCAAGATCGCCTTGAAGACGTCGAGCGACGCCTGCTTCGCCGCCTCGAGTCGCAGCGATGACCCGAGTCGGTCGAGCTCCGTCGTCAGGTGCGCGCGCAAATCGAGGAACGCTTGATCGCGCGCGCGATCGCTCTTCTCGATCGTCTTCGCGGTGAACTGGAGCATCGGCGCCAGGCTCGCGATCGCCTTCTCGACGCGCGCGCTCCCTTCGAGCGCCTCATCGATCGACTCGAGCCGATCGTCGATCACGTGCAACAGCTCGGAGAGCGCGTCGGCATTCTGGCGCGCGCCATCGCTCGGTGTGGCCTTCGCACCATCGCTCGGTGCGACTTTCGCGCCTTCTTTAGCGCCTTCTTTCGTGGCATCGTCACCGCCGAGCAACGCGTCCACCGCCTTCTTGAAAAAACTCATCCGCGCTCCCCTTCGTCGAGCAACGCATCTCGCGTCATCAAGTCCGCTGGCAACGGCGCGTCGAGCAACGTCGCCGCCCGCAGTGCATCCTTCTCTGCGCCCATCCACTCGCCGACCTCGCGCAGCTTGTCGAAGCGTCCGATCTGCGGCGAGTACGCGACGTCGGCGAATCCTTCTTTCATCGACTTCGGCGCGCGATCGTACTCGGCGCGTTTGTAGTCGACCGCGAGAGTCGCGCGCGCTTCGTTGAGGCGACGCAAGACGTCGTTCGCCGTCGCGTCGCCTTTGTGCGCGAGCTCTTCGTACACCTTGCGGATCGCGTTCTCGGCGACGGTAATCTCATCGACGCTGGCCGTCTGCGAGACGCCGAGAACATCGTAGTGGTTGTCGAGGAGCGCGCGGCTGTCGTTGGGAGAGGCCATGGCTAGGAGAGCATCCGGCGATCGTTTTCGAGCGCCTGCAGAAGATCGGTGAGGGCGGCCTGCACGCCGGCGATGTATTCGCTCGGCAGCGGATCGTTCCCGATCGTGTCCTTGGCGTACCGCGCCCACTCGAGCGATCGCATCGCCGTACGATGCGCGCGACTCTTGATGTTGGACAGCTCCCACTGCGACGACGGGTTCATCGAGTTGTACCACTCGATCGTGTTCGCTCGGATTGCACGCGCCACGACCCACGCGTACTGACCGCGCCCCGTCGGCGCCGCCCCCGCCCACATCTCGGCGGACGACTCGCCCGAACGCGGCATCGCGATCTTCTGGTTCCCCGGATACGCCGCGGCGAGCTCACGCAGCGCGCGCGCCGACTCGGATCGACCGAGGCAGTTGAGCGCACGCTCCGCCGCGCCTTCCTGCGCGACCTCGCCGATCGACGAGTCGACGAGCCGACGCATCCGCTCGCGGAGCTGCACCGCGTCCATCCAGTGAAACGTGTCCATCGCGAGCTTCGCGTGCTTCGCGGAGAGCTCCGCCGCCTCGCGGATCGGCTTTCGCAAATCTTCGAGCACACACATCGCGTAGAGCCCTTGGATCTCGAAGAGCGATCCCGCAGGCTCGAGGTACGGACGGAGCAGCTCGACGGCTTCTTCGGGCTTCGCTGCTTTGTAGAGCTCGTGCGCGCGCTTCACGAGACCGGCGTACGCGGCGCGTCCGCAGCCGCGTTTGAACCAGCCGTCGTCGCTCTCGGTCGTCGGCACGTACGCTTTGAACATGTCGGTGCGCAGGCGCCACAGCTTTCCGGCGAGGCGGATCCGTGCGTCGAGCTTCTCGTCGCCGATCGCTCCCGAGAGCGCGACGATCTCGAGGACCGCGGTGAAGTGCGCGCGGCACATCTCGGTGAGATCGATCGACGCGGTGGCACGATCGTACGCAGCGCGGCGTTGGGGATCGACGAGCGCGCGCGACTCGTTGGCAGCGCGTTCGGCGACGGCGGCGATCTGCGCGGTCGGCTCGTTGATCGCGGAGAGCTCTTGCTGCTGGCGATCCCATCGCTCGCGGCAATCCTGCATCGCCTTCTCGAGGACGTCGTCGGGCACGTCCTTCGGCACTGCGAAGTACGCGTACGCCGTCGCCGGTTGATCGGAGAGCGGCGTTGCGAGCACGCGCAACGAATCGTCGAAGAGATCGGCTGCAGGCGTATCGAGGGCGACGAGCTTTCGCAACACCTCGGGCTTCGTCGCGACGCGCGCGGATTCGTCCGCGCCGACCCGAGCGAGCGCGTGTGCGCGCGCCATGCGATGGAGAAGATCTTCGATCGCGACGGCGGAGGGAGCGCCTTCGTTCTTGCGATGCTTGTCGCGCATCGCGTCGAGATCGATCTGCACGCCGACGGCGACCTCCGCGGCTAGGCGCGCGTACGTGCGATCCGCGCGCGGGCTGTAGCGTGCGTAGATCGACCAGAGCTCCGCGAGCTTCGCGCGCAGCGGCGCCGCGGCCTTCGTGTCCTTCTGGTGATCGACGAGGCGAAGCAGGTTGTGCACCGTCGACGGGTTGTCGGCGTCGCGCGCGAGGCAGCTCTGCCAAGCCGCGCGCGCGCCGTCGAGATCTCCGAGCGCGACCGCACGCTTCGCGACGAGGTGCACGAGCTGCAAGTAGTCCTGAGCGATCCCGTCGAGCGGTGGGATCTTCGCCATCGCCAACTCGAAGAGCTCGAGGCGACGCGCCGGCTCGGCCACGTCCGCGAGCCGCTCACGCAACAACAGACGAAGCACGCGCACGTCCGGAATCGCACGCGCGTACTCCGCGACCTTCTCGCAAATCTGCTCCGCCGAATCGCGCTTCGCTTGCGCTGCCGCGACGACGCCACCGAACTCCGCGTCGCTCGAGAACACGGCGAGCCACGCGCGCGCGACGTCCGAGATTTCGGCCATCGTCTTCTCGTTCGACTTGTCGACGTTCTTCGCCTTGCCGACACCGAACGCGAAGATCGCTTGGTAGAGGAGGCGCGCGACGATCGCGCGGTGCGCGTCGCTCGGCGGAACGCGCTCGAAGAGGCGCGCGAGGCCGTCGCGGAGCGGCTTGGTCTTGCCGTAGAGCGCCGCTTCGATCGCACCGAGCGCGGCCGCGTGAAATCCCGGACGCGCGGCGAGCGCCGCTTCGAAATCAGCCTGCGCATCCTCGGCGAGATCCCCGGAGCCCGACGCGCGGATCGCGAGGAGCAGCGCGTACCCTCGATGAAAGCGGACGCGCGCGTCGCGCGGCGCGAGAAGCGCGGCGTGATCGTAGAGCTCGAGCGCGGCGGCGAGCGATCCCGCGCGCTGCAGCTCGATCGCGTACGCGAGCGCGATCTCGGGACGATACGGATCGAGCCCGAACGCGCGCTCGAGCAGCTTCTGCGCTTGATCGCGCGCCGCGCCCGTGACGACGAGACGCAGGTGCGCCTCGGCCGCCGCGATCCGCTCGGACGCCGCGCGCGGATCCGCGTCGACGCGCGCGAGCAGCTCGAGCGAACGACGCTGCAGCGTCGCCTTGTCGAGCAAGAGCCCGTGCGCGGCGCCGGCGAGGCCGCTCGTCTGCGACGTCGCGTTCGTCATGCGCGCGCTGCTCCCGCGCGTACTCGAAACACGCGACCGAGCGGACCGACCGGCACGAGCACGTTCCCATCGTCGTCGACGTCGACGTCCGCGACTGCCGCGCCGGGCGGCATCGCTTCCATCGGAACGATCGCGCGCTCGAGCGCGCCGTCGGGCGAGAACCATTGGATGCGCATCCCGCCGAGATCCGCGACGACCACGCCGCCGCGCGCGTCGATGCGCACGTCGATCGGAAAGTCGAGCGAGCCCGCCGCCTTCCCTTCTTTGCCGAACGACAGCTCGAACCCGCGCTCGACCGACAGCCTCTGCACGCGATGGTTGTTCGTGTCGGCGACCCAGATGCGCCCTTGCGCGTCAAACGTGACGCCGAACGGACGCGAGAATTCTCCGTCGCCGCGGCCGCTCGGCAAGAAGCGGCTCTCGTCGTCTTCGCTCACCTCGGCGCCGAAGCTCGCGACGAACGCACCGTTCGCGTCCCAGACTTGCACGCGATGGTTCTCGGTGTCGGCGACCAAGATGCGTCCGTCGTCGGCGATCTCGACGTCGCGCGGACCTTGGAGCTCGCCTTCGCCGCTCCCTTCGCTCCCCCACTCGTCGACGAATCGTCCGCTCGCGTCGAGCTTGACGATGCGATGCCGCTGCCAATCCGGAATGTAGAGGTTCCCGCCGCCGTCGAGCGCGAGCCCCGCCGGGCCACGAAGCTGCCCCGGACCGTCGCCCGACTCGATGCGCGCGAGCGTGCCGAGGTGACGCCCTTCGAGATCGAAGCGATCGATCACCGAGCCTGGCGCGTCCTTCAAGAACGAGAAGACGAGGAGCTTCCCCTCTGGCGCGACGACGACCGAGAACGGAACGCGCCGCGCGCCGTCGTCCGCGGCGACGACGATCTCGCCGACCAGATCCGTCGCGTGCGTCGACGCATCGCCTGCGCTCCGTGAGAGCGCGCGATCGTCGCTCGACAACGGCGCCACCTCGCGCTTCGACGGCGACGCCTCTTCGTGCTCCAGCGCATCTCTCCGAACGTCGGTCATCGTCGCTCCGTCCCGAGCACGCCGTTGGTGACGTATTGCCGCGTCGCGAAGGGATCCTTCACGCCCTCGTCGACGACCTTCACGGTCACGGTGCAGTCCTGATCCATGCGCTTCGGATTGTCCGCCGCGGGCTTCGGTTTCCCGACGACCACGATGTCGATCTCGAGCGTCGCGTCGCCCGACACCGATCGCGCGCGCGCCGAGATCGTTCGGCCCAGCGACACCGAGAGCGTCTGCAGATCCGTGGCGAGCGCGTCGGCGACGGTGCGCGCGTCGTCCGCTGTCGTTCCGTCGCCGTAGTCGTACGTCAGCACGCTCGTGTCGGCGACGCACATCATGCGGAGCATCAACCGCTGCACGCGCTGGCGCTGCGTGCCGGTCGCCGCGTCGGGGTATTGCGCCGCGCATCGCGCGACGAGCAGCGCATGGACACGCGCCTGGAGGATCTCGTCGTCGCTCGGCAACGCGCGCTTGAACGTGAGGACGTCGTCGACGAAGACCTCGCCCTTCTGCATCGCCTCGAGCTTCGCGAGCTGACCTTTGCGTTTCTCGGCCGCGATCCGCTCGGCGGCCGCGCGCTTCTCCTTCGCGGCGTCGGCGATCCGCTGGTCCTCCTCTTGATGACGGCGGCGCATCTCTTCGGTCCACGCCTGCGTCGCGTCGAGCCGCGACCCGAGGGACGCCGCGGTCGTGTCGTCGAGCTCCGCCGCGCGCGACCAATCGGCGCGTCGATCGGCCGACGCGAAACGCGCACGCGCATGGAGCGGCCCCGCCTCGAGGAAGAGCGCGACACAGACACCGACGCCGACCGCCGCCAGCGTGGTCGCATTCCGCGTGGCCCATGTTTCGCTCGCACCGTCTCCCGCGGCAGCCGCCGCCGCGCGCCAGCGATCCTTCGCGCGCGCGCCTTCATCGCCGCGCGCCGCCGTCACCGCCGCGTCGAGGCGCCTTCTCCACTCGGGATCGTGGAACGCGCTGTCGATGATGTGCCCGTCGAACTCGATGTGATCGACGCTCACCGCCAAGCGCTCCGCGGGCAACACGGCGAACGAACGCGCGTCGACGAGCACGAGCGTCGTCGGCCCGACGACCAGTCCTTGCCCGCGCTCGGGTCGCAAGCTCGGCACGCGCCGTCGCGCGATGGCGAGGCTCACGAGCGCCGCACCCGCGACGAGCGGCAACCATCGCCACGGCGACGAGAACGCCAACGGCTCGACCGAAAACACCGCCGCGCACAGCCCCCACATTCCGACGAACGCGACGCCCCCACGCACCCACGCCGGCACGGTCCACGTCCGCACGCTCTTGTCGGTCCTCGTCTCCGTCGCCGCATGCCGCGCCACGTGCGCGAGCAGATCGATCGGCAGCGCCGACGTCGGAATCCACGTGAGCCCTTTCACTTCGCCGCTCATGGCGAGCACATCCCCTGCAAACGTTTCACGTTCGCGTCCACGTCGCGACGCGCCGCCTCGACGTTGGCGCGGTAGCTCTTCAAGTTTTGCAGCTCGCCCTTTTGGACGGCCTGCGCGTACGAGACGAGCCACCCATGGAGCGAGTCGATCGCGCGCGCGAGATCGCTCCGCGTGTCCTTCACGTCGCTCGCGCCGATCTTCAGGCGCTGCAACTCGCCCATCATTCGATCGTACGCAGCGGCGACTTCGAGGAGCCCGGCGACGCCCTTCACCGGATCGGTCTTGTCGGTCGCGTCGATCCGCGCGCCCACGTCGGCGAGCCCCGCGACGAGCACGGTCGACACCGCGGTGCATTCGCCCGTGCGGCTGGACGCGTCGCTCGTCGTGGCGAGGAACGCGATGAGGCCGAAGAAGGCGAACGCAAAGTAGAGGACGACGCGACCGGCCATGGACGCTCAACCGCCGCGATTCTGTGCAGAGTTCGCGGCCTTGGACGCCGCAACGCGAGACTCGACGCAACCCTCGAACATGACGCCTCCCCACGTGATACGGCGGTCGGGCGAGAATATGACCCGCGGGGTCCCCTGTGAACCACGTTTGACACCCGCCCGACGCCCCGGCTACCGTCGCGCACGCGGCGGGGGCGCTCGACAAAGCGGCCTCGAGCCGCCGCGACCACGGCACGCTCCATCGAGCCCGCCGTGCGTCCCCGTTCCCATCGTGTCGGAGGATGCTCATGAAGACTGCGCGCAAGCTGGGATCCACGCTTCGCCTCATCGGTAACCTCGTTCTCGGCAGCGTCGCGGCGCCCGGGCTCGTCGCCTTCGCCGGCGCGTCGCTCGTCGCGTGCGCGGACGAGAACGATCCGCAAACCTGGGTGAAGCGCCTGGACGATCCCGCGCAAAGGCCCAATGCGATCAAGCGCCTGACGCAGTTCTTCGAAGACGCCATGACCAAGGCGAACAAGAACCGCGACGACGCCAACGTAAAGGCGCTCCTCGACAAAATCGCCGATCCGCTCACCAAGACCTACGTCGCGGGCGGCCTCGACGACAAGACGCGCAAAGAGCTCATCAAGATCCTCTCCGAGACGCACGATCCGCGGACGTCGCCCGCGATCGCGAAGGCGCTCAACGATTACGATCCCGGCAAGAACGAAGAAGACGTGAAGGCGGTCACGCTCAGCGTGAAGGCCACCGCGCTCGACGGGAAGAAGGTCGATCCGACGGTCGTCGAGGCGCTGTGGAACGTCTTCGGCAAATTTCGGGCGTCGGCGCCGACCGCGGCGTTCCTCGCGCGCGATCTACAAGACGCAATCATGGCGTTGAAGGATCCGTCGTACGGGGCGAAAGCGCTCGAGAAGCTCGGCGCGCCGATCGATCCGAAGAAGTCTGCGGAGGCCGCCGACCAGGAGTTCTGGCAGCTCATCTCGCTGCAGCTCATCGGCCATTTGAAGCACACGGCAGCGGCCAAGCAGCTCGTCATGACACTCCTCACGCCGGCGAAGGCGCGGCTTCAGGCCGCCGCGAACGCGGCGATCATGCGCATGCCGAAGGAGTGCGAGCCGCTCGTCGTGGCGGCGCTCACCGGCACCGATCCGGATTTGAAGAAGCTCGCCGATGCGATCCCGGACAAGGCTGCGCCGGCGTACCTCTGCGACACGCTCGCTTGGCTCTCGCGCCCGGCCGGACGCGACGCTTGCATGAACATCCTCGCGTCGACCGACAACGAGGGCATCCGCGCCGCGCTCGCGCAGAACCTCTATCGCTTCCCTGCGGATCCGAAGACGCTCGTCGCGTTCCGCGCCGCGTACGACAAGCTCTCGCCGAGCGCGTCGGTCGCGCTCCTCGGCGGCATCAACGCGCGCGGGCTGCTCGCGCGCGTCGCCGGCAACTTCTACGACGTGACGCTCACTGATTGGCTCGTCAAAGAGATCGCGAGCGCGAAGGGCGACAAGGACACGATGGACGCGCTGCAGATTCCGGCGCTCGAGTCGGCGATCAAGCTGATGGGACCGAGCCAGGTGAAGGCGGTCGGCGAGGTCGTGAACAAGGAAGGGACCGACCGCGAGAAGAACATGTACAAGCTCGCGGCGGCCGTCGTCGACAAGTGCAAGGAAGACGCGAACTGTTACGTGAAAGCGCTGGACGAACCGATCCAGTCGAACAGCGGCACGGCGAACATGGGCGCGATCAAGGCGGCGTGGATGGCCGCGGTCTACGGCAAGGACAACGCCGCGGTGCGCGCCGAGCTATTGAAGCGGATCACCAAGGTGAGCGACGACGGCGCGCGACTCGCGATCGTCGAGTCGCTCTACCGCATGGCGCCCAACGGCGACGACGCGGTGGCCGACGAGATGGAGCGAATCGCGAAGGCCGACGAAGGTGCCGGCAACAAGAACAAAGCGAACGCCAACATGACGACCGTCGCGCTGAGCCTCCGCTCGCGCGGTACGAAATGACGGAAACGGAACGAGACACGCAGCACCTTAGATGATTCGCCTCTCGGTCAAGAAGGGGAGCCTCGCCGGTAAGGAGGTCGAGCTCACGTCGGACGTCGTGCGCATCGGGCGCGCGCCGGACAACGATCTCGTCCTCCCCGACGATCTCGTGTCGAGCGATCACGCGCGCATCGTCTACAGCGGTGACCACTACATCTTGCGCGATCAGCGCTCGACGAACGGCACCGCGATCGTCCGCGGCGAGGATCGAACGCCGCTCGACGAGGCGAACGCGCGCGAGATGGTGCTCGCGCAGGGCGACGTGATCGAGATCGGCGCGGGCGATCAGATCGTCCGCATCGAGGTCGCGATCGTCGAGGACGCAGACGACGCACGCGTCGTCGCGATGCGAAAAATCGCGGAGCTCGGGCCGACCGAGTCCAACGTCGAGCGCGACGCGAATCGTCTGCGTCGGCTCTACGAAGCGCAGAAGAAAATCGGCGCGGCGGGAGATCTCTCCGACGTGCTCATCGCGATCTCCGACGCGGCGTTCGATCTCGTGCACGGCGCGACGCACGTCACGCTCATCCTGCGCGACGACGACGACGAGCAGACGAGGCCGACCGGCGCCGCCGGCTACGTCCCCGTGATGACGCGCGTGCGCGGACAAGAAGGTCCCGCGAGCGGCCCGATCCCCGTGACACGCAGCGTGTTCCGCAAAGTCATCAGCGAGCGCGCCGCCGTCGCCGCGGCCGACGCTCCGCGCGAGGTCGGACAGAGCGAGTCGCTGATGGGCGCGCAGATCCGCAGCGTCATCGGCGTTCCGCTGTGGAAGGGCGACGACATCCTCGGCGTCATCCAGATGGACAACCGCGAGAGCACCGGCGTCTTCACGGCGACGGATCTCGAGGTGATGGCGGTGCTCGCGCACAACGCATCGCTTGCCGTCGCCAACGCGCGCCTCGTCAAGCGTCTGCGCGCCGCCGAAGAGCGCCTCCGCAAAGAGAACACCTTCTTGAAGGGGCGCGAAGAGTCGCGTCGCGTCGGCGGCCGCGGCGGAACACAGCAAGAGATCATCGGCACCAGCAGCGCGATGCGCGTCCTCTCCGAGCAGCTCGGCAAGGTCGTCGACACGCGCGTCACCGTCCTCATCGAAGGAGAGACGGGCGTCGGCAAAGAGCTCATCGCCGCCGCCGTGCACTACCGATCGCGCCGACGCGACAAGCTGTTCGTCTCGCAGAACTGCGCCGCGATGCCCGAGAACCTCCTCGAGAGCGAGCTCTTCGGTCACAAGAAGGGATCGTTCACCGGCGCGACCGACGAGAAGAAAGGCCTCTTCGAAATCGCCGACGGCGGCACGCTGTTTCTCGACGAAGTCACCGAGATGCCGATCTCGCTGCAGAGCAAGCTGCTCCGTGCGCTTCAAGAAGGCGAGATCCGTCAGATCGGCGCGACGCAAGAGAAGCGCGTCAACGTGCGCATCGTCGCCGCGACGAACCGCAACATGGAGAAGGAGGTCGCCGAAGGGCGCTTCCGCGAAGATCTCTACTACCGATTGAAAGTGTTTCCGCTGCGCGTTCCGCCGCTCCGCGAGCGACGCGAGGACATCCCGCTCCTCGCGCAATACTTCCTCACGCGTTACTCGACCGAGATCGGCAAGCCGGCCGCGGGCTACTCGCAGCAGGCGATGGAGCTCCTTCAGGCGTACGACTTTCCCGGCAACGTGCGCGAGCTTCAGAATGAAGTGCAGCGCCTCATGATCCAAATCGAGCCGGGCGGGTTCATCACGCCGGAGCTCCTCTCGCCGCGCATCCGGCAAATCGAAGGCGTCGTCGATCGCGTCAAACCGACCAAGGGGACGCTCAAAGAGATGATGGATCAGCTCGAGCGCTGGCTGCTCATCGAGTCGCTGCGCGAGCACGGCAACAACAAGACGGCGGCGGCAAAGTCGCTCGGGATCACGCGCGAAGGGCTGCACAAGAAGCTGCGCGCGTTCGGGCTGTGATTTCTCGAACCGCCAGGGCGCCACGACGCCGGGGGGCGCGATGACGGTTC
>JBBQXV010000232.1:0-14898 GCA_038209335.1 Polyangiales bacterium
GAATACGCGGGCGCCGTGAAGAAGGCGACCGAGCGCATTCAGGACATCGGCGACACGATCACCTTCCTCGAGACTCCGGACGCCGCACCCGATCCGGCGTCGCCTCCGCCTGCGGGAAGCGCGGCCCCCGCACCCGCGCCGTCGGCTTCCGCGAAACCCTGAATCCGCGAAACCCTGAAACTACAGACCCTGAATCCAAAGTTCGTGAGTTGAAGCGACCTGATTCGACAGAGCACGTGCTCGAAGTTTGGGAACCTTTCGTGGCGACCGATGTCAGTTGCTACATCACTCGCTGAGGATGGATTCCCGATTCCGTTCAGCAATCGATTGACGGAACCTCTCGCTGCGAATACACTTATACTGTAATTCCAGCGGACTTTTCCGAGGAGAGTGAAAGCCATGAAACGGTCCCTCGTCTGCGGTTTGGTGGTGACGGCAACCGTTCTCCTGTCCTCGAGCGCGTTCGCTCAGCGACCACCGGCGACGCCGGCGGGCGGTGGCGACAGCAAGAGCGGCGACTACGGGTACAAGTTCGAAGACGATCCGCTCAGCGCGGGCGGCTTCGGTCCGAACGACGCGACGATTCGCGTTCGTCCCGGCCCGGTGCGCACGACGCTGATTCGTCCGCGAACGTCGTTCGTTCCGGAGATGCTCAAGTCGGTCGAAAACATTTAGTCAGTTGGCGATTGGGGCCACGGCTCCAATCGTGATGCGCGTTGATGATGACCCTCGCTCTCGTGGGCGGATCATCAGGAAGGTTTTGCATCATGGATGCCCAGGGTAAGGCGAAGGTCGCGCTGACGTTTGCGCTCTATCAAGGCGAGCAGCTCATTCGCCGCGATACGATCGCGCAGGACATCGTCAAGGTCGGAAAAGATCCGCGGAGCCATCTGCGCATCGACGACGATCTCGCGTCGCGCATGCATGCGGTCATCGAGGTCGCGTCTCCGACGGACATCACGCTGATCGATCTCGGCAACGAGCCGGGGACCTTGGTCAACGGACAGCGCGTCAACAAGTGCAAGATCCGGCCGGGCGATCAGGTGCAGA
Organism: Polyangiales bacterium; assembly: GCA_038209335.1. Taxonomy (GTDB): domain Bacteria; phylum Myxococcota_A; class Polyangia; order Polyangiales; family Polyangiaceae; genus JBBQXV01. The sequence continues at coordinate 1,051 of JBBQXV010000232.1, forward strand.
TCGGCTCGACGTTGATCGTGCTCGAGACCGCGGAAGCGGCTGCGGCCGTCGCGCCTGCCGCGCCCGCCGCGGCTCCCTCGCAACCGCGAGCGCCGACTCCGGGCGCTGCGTTCGCTCCTCCGCCTGCCGACATGGGCGGCGGAATGGCGGCGGCACCTCCCAGCGCTCCGCCGCCTGCGCCCGCACCTTCGTCGGGAGCCAATCCGTTCGCCGGCGCGAATCCGTTCGGCGCCGCTCCCACGAATCCGTTCGCTGCCGCGGCAGCGCCGGTCGCGCCCGCGAATCCGTTCGCAGCGGCCTCGAATCCCTTCGTCGCTCCGGCGCGTGACGCCGCAGAGCCCGAGTTCGGAGTCGGTCTCGGCATCGACTTCGGCCAGGGCAGCGCCGAACCGGGCGGGATGTCGACGTACTCGATGGTGAAGGCCGGCCCGCCGGTCAGCAACGATGACGTCGAGGTCGCGCACCTCTCGTCGATCGAAGTCATGGTGATGTGGGGAACGAACGTCCTCAACGTCGCGCACCTCACGCCGCCGCGCAGCTACTACGTCGGCGAAGAGTTCGTCGGCAAGGTCGGCGTCGACTACTTCATTCCGAGCGAGACGCTCGGCACCACGCGCGCTCCGGTCGTCGTGTCGCGCGGCGGCATCGGCGCGTCGCTCGTCATCCTTCCGCGCTCGCATGGATCGGTCGATATCCCCGGCCAGGGCAAAGTCTCGTTCCAGGATCTCATCGCGTCCGGACGCGCGCGTCCGTCGACGGAGCTCAGCGGCGCGCACGAGTACGATCTCCCCGCGGGCGCGAAGGCGCGCATGGAGCTCGAGGGCTCGGGCCTCGCGTTTCAAATCAGCGCGGGCAACGCAGGCAAGCCGGTCCCGACGGGCATGCTGTCGTCGACCGAGCCGGCGGCGTTCCTCTACACCGGTCTCTCGTTCCTCCTTCACATGGGCTTCATCGCGATCTTCGCGTTCTTCATGCCGCCCATGAACAAGGAAGGGACCGACGACTACGACAACGATCGCAATCTCTATCTCCAGAAGATGCTCAACGCCGCAGCCGAGCGTGAGCAGGAGCATCAAGAGACGGAGCAGAAGCCGGAAGACAAGCCCGATCAGAAAGAGGGCGGCACCGGAACGCGAGCCAAGGGCGAAGAAGGCTCGATGGGTAACCCCAACACCAAGCTCACGAACAACCGCTACGGCGTGCAAGGTCCGAAGGACAATCCGGATCCGCACCTCGCGAAGGCGGCGGCTCTTCAAGAGGCCGCGCAGTTCGGAATGATCGGGCTCATCGCGACGATGGGCGGCGGCGATCCGAACGCGCCGACGGCGCCGTGGGGTCGTGAGGACTCGCTCGGTCAGGACGAGAAGAGCGCGCGCGGCAACATGTTCGGCGATCAGATCGGTGACGCATTCGGCGCGGGCGGCCTCGGCCTCTCGGGTGTCGGCGAAGGTGGCGGCGGTCGCGGCGAAGGCATCGGCCTCGGCAACTTCGGTGGTCTCGGTCACGGCGCCGGAACGGGCCAGGGTCAAGGCATCGGCAGCGGTCGCGGCAAGCTCCAGGGCGGACACACCGTCAAGGCACCGAAGATTCGCGAAGGCGCGGCGTCGGTCAACGGTCGCCTCCCGCCGGAAGTCATCCAGCGAATCGTTCGCCAGAACTTCGGTCGCTTCCGTCTCTGCTACGAGGCCGGCCTCCGCAACAACCCGACGCTGCAAGGTCGTGTCGCGGTGAAGTTCGTCATCGATCGCAAGGGCGCGGTCGCGCTCACCGCCGACGGCGGATCGGATATTCCGGACGGCGGCGTCGTCTCCTGCGTCGTTCGCGGCTTCGGCAACCTGTCGTTCCCCGAGCCCGAAGGCGGCATGGTCACGGTCGTCTACCCGATCATGTTCGCGCCGGGTGACTGAGCGATCTGAGACGAATCGTTCAACGTAATCGGATGGGACGAGCGCGGTCGGGGGAAACTCCGGCCGCGCTTCGTTTTGTCGTGCAGGAGCGGCAGCGTTTCTCGTAGACTCCGCCGCGTGAACCGCCGGGGATCCACGACCATGATCAAGAGCCTGACCTTCCTCACTCCCGCGTTGATGCTCGCGGCAGTCTGTATGTCGGCGGTTGGAACCGTCGGCTGCAGCCGCAACGCGATCGAAGCCGTCAACCTCGCCAACGAGGGAGACAAGGCGCGCGACGTCAACATCGACGACGCGATCCAAAAATACGATCAGGCGTCGAAGCTCGACCCCGACAACCACCGCATCCTCTGGAAGCTCGCGCGCGCGTACAAGAAGAAGGAGACCTGGGACAAGGTCGCCGCGACGTGCGCGAAGGCCGAGATGGCCGAAGAGAAGGTGAACAAGAAGAAGACGTTCGCCGAGTACTACTTCCTCCACGGCTACGCGCTCGAGCAGCAAGCGCTCAAGGGCGGCGTCGGTTGGGCCGATGTGAAGGCGCCGCTGCAGACCGCGTTTCAGATCGATCCGAACATCGCGCAGGCGTACTTCGAGCTCGCGGAGGTTTTGCTCCACTCGGACGACGAGCAGGGCGCGCTCGGGATGTACACGAAGGCGATCGAAGTGAAGCCGGACGAGCTTCAGTTCTATGCGCCGCTCGCCGATCTCTACATGCGCCTCAACTTCAACAAAGAGGCGGAGCAGGTTCTGCGCGAAGGGCTCACGTTCGCGAAGGAAGGGGACAAGCACCTCTTCGGCGTGCACGCGCTCCTCGGCAACGTGCTCGAGATGAAGAACGACATGCCCGGCTCGATCAACGAGTACGAGGCGGCGAAGAAGGCGTGCGGGCAGTGCGACGATCACAAGGAGGCGTACTTCCTCCTCGGGACGGCGTACGCGGCGGCGTCTCCTCCTCGAAAAAACGAGGCGGTCCAGGAGCTTCAGCGTTTCTGGAAGGTGACGTGCAAGGGCGCGCTCGCGCAGCGTTACGAGGCGCAGTGCAGCCAGGCTCGCGAAATCTCGACGCGCCTCGGCACGCCGCTGCAGTGAGCGCGCAGTGAGCGCAGCGACGGATGTCAAGCGGAACCACCGGCCTTCGGTGTCTTCAGGCTTCAATGACTCGGCGTCGGAACTTTGTGATCATCGCGCTCACAGTAGGTGCGCGCTCTGATACCGTTGGCGTGCAGTAATTTCGTTGTGCTTCTCCCCCTTTCGGGCTCGCGCGCGATGTTCAGCGCGCGGCTAGCCGGTTGAACGACCGAGGCGATCCATGGAGCTAGAGGAGCGTCTTTCATATCTGGAAAACGTTCGCGATTGGCAGGGGCTCGTCGAAGAGCTCGAGAAGGGGATCGCAGGCAGCAACGCGAACGCCGCCAAAGCGGCGTACCACCTCAAGCTCGGGCGTGTACTCGACGGGAAATTCCTTGCCGGCGTCAAAGCGCTCAAGCATTTCCAGGATGCGTACAAGCTGAATCCTGCGCTCGTCGAGTCCCTCGAAGCGGCGCGCTTCATCTATTGGGATCTCGGCAAGCTCAACATGGTGCAGAAGCTCCTCGAGCTCGAGCTCAAGGCGCAACCGGACGGGCCTCGCGCCAGCGGACTGCTCCAAGAGTTCGGCGACGTGCTGAGCGATCTCGGCGACTACGAGAAAGCGATGGCAACGTACGCCCGCGCGCTCGGAGTCAGCGGCGGGAAGAACGCCGAAGCGAGCGCCGCGCTCGCGGACATTCAGGTCGATCCGACGTCGTGGCAGGAGCACATCGGCGCGCTCCTTCGCGAAGCGAACGGCGAATCCGACGGCACGCGCAAGGGGAGGCTCTTGATGCGGGCGGCGCGGATCGCGCGCCGCTTCGCTCCCGAGGAATCCGAGACGATGCTCGCGCGCGCGTACGCGGCCGACGCAACGTCGCGTGAGACCGCGGCGCTCTTCGAAGGGTTGCTCGCGGAGCAGGGCCGGTTCGACGCGATCGAATCGGCGCAGCGCGAGATCCTCGCGTCGACGTCGGATCGCGGCGCGCGCGCGGCGACCGCGCTCGCGTTCGGGACGCGCTGGGTGTCGCGTCATCAAAACGTGGAGATCGGGACACGCTTCCTCGAAGAGGCGCTGAAGCTCGATCCGCTCAACGAAGGGGCGTTCCATTTCTTGCGTGAGGCGTACGGCAAGAAGGGCGGCGATTGGGATCGCGTACTGACGATCGCCGAAGAAGCGGCGACGCACGCGGGCGACAACGGCAACGCGACGTTCCTTCTCGCGCAGGCCGGGACGATCGCATGGCGTCAGCTCGGCAATTTGATTCGCGCGCGTAGCTCGTTCGAGCGTTTGTGCGCGGTGTCGCCGGAGCATCCGCAGCTGCGCGCGTTCGAAGCGCAAATCGGCGAGACGCTGAAACCCGTGCAGTCTGCAATTCCACCGCGCGTGCAAGAGGTCGCACTGTCGGTGGGACTGCCGCCCGAGTCCGAAGCGATGACGGCGCGTCCTGCAAACGTCGCGGTCGCGGCGTCGCCCGAGCCGTCGCCTCCTCCTCCTGTCGTCGCGGCGCCGTCGCCGCCCCCGCCGCCCGTCGAGCCGACCCCCGCGCCGGTCGCCGCGATCCCCGCACCCGAGCCTGTCGCTGCGACACCGGCACCGGCCGCTGTTGCGTCCGCGTCCGCCGCGCCCGCTCCGGTATCTGCCGCCGATGGACCCGTCGACGAAGCAAAGATCTCCGAGCTTCGCGCGCTCGCCGACAAACAAGATCAAGCCAAGCGCTTCAACGAGTACGTGAAGACGCTTCTACAGCTCGCGGCGCTCGTGCCCGACGCGGCCGAGAAGGTTGCGCTCTACATGAAGGCGGCGGACCTGTACGTGTCCAAGTTCGCCAACCAAGCCGAGGCGGTCAAAGCGTACGAGCAAGTCGTCGCGATCGAGCCCGATAACGCGACGGCGATCGATTACCTGCGCCAGATGTACGAGCGGCGTCGTGACTGGGAGAAGCTCCTCGGTCTGCAACGTCGCGAGGCGGAGAGCCTTTCGCCGGGGCCGCAGCGCGCGGCGAAGTTCCTCGAGATCGCGAAGCTCGCGACCGAGCGCGTGAAGAAGCCCGAGGTCTGCATCGACCTCTGGAAGGAAGTCCTCAAGGACGACGAAGCGAACGCCGATGCGCTCGGCGCGCTCGGCGGGCTGTACGAACGCGCGAAGGATTTCGACGCGCTCGCGACGGTGCTCGAGAAGCAAGCCGAGATCACCTACGACCCGCCCGCGAAGATCCAAATCCTCACCAAGCTCGGGACGATCTACGGCGACCGGCTCAACAACGACGAAGGCGCGGTGACCGCGTGGCGCGCGCTCCTCGCGCTCGATCCGAACGATCGTCGCGCGCAGGACGCGCTGAAGAAGAAATACCTCACGCTCGGTCGCTGGGACGATCTCGAAGTCTTCTACGCCGAGAGCGGCAAGTGGGACGAGTTCATCCGCGTCCTCGAGCAGCAAGAAGCGAAAGAGACCGACGCTGCGGCGAAGATCGGGCTCCTCTTCAAGATCGCGCAGCTCTGGGCGGACAAGAAGCAGAAGAACGATCGCGCCGCGAAGGCGTACGAAAAGATCCTCGAGCACGAGCCGCAGAATCTCCAAGCGGCCGAAGCACTCATTCCGATTTACACGGCGGCGAACAATCCGAAGGCGCTCGCCAACGCGATCGAGGTCAAGCTCGGACACGAGCAGGATCCGGCGACGAAGCTCGAGCTCTATCGCGAAGTCGCGGCGCTCTACGAAGGCAAAGTCAAAGAGCCGCAAAAGGCGTTCGAGCGGTACCTCGCGGCGTTCGAGCTCATGCCGGGCGACGAGCGCACGACGGCGGACGTCGAGCGCGCGGCGAAGGCGACCGGCGGTTGGGAGAGCGTCATCACGAGCTACCAACGTGCGGTCGAAGCGGCCGATTCGAACGCCGACATGGTCACCGGGATCATGCTGCGCTTGCGGCTCGGGCGCGTGCTCGTCGAAGAAGTGCAGCGCGTCGACGAGTCGCTCTTTGTGTACCGCGCGGTCTACGAGGCCGACAGCGAGAACGCCGACGCGCTCACGGCGCTCGAGCGTCTCTATCGGCAGACGTCGCGCTTCGCGGATCTCCTCGGCATCTACGAGAAGAAGCGCGATCTCGCGGGCGACGCCGGCGAGAAGAAGGCGATCAACTACGAGATCGCGAAGCTCTTCGAGACGGAAGCGAAGGATCTCGAGAAGGCGATCGAGACGTACAACGTCGTGCTCGAAGACGAGCCGAGCGACGCGCGCGCGCTCGCCGCGCTCGACGTGCTCTACGGACAGCTCGGTCGGTGGGAGCCGTACGTCGACACCTTGCGACGTCGGATCGAGCTCGACGTCGGTGAGCAAGAGCTCATCGATCTCAAGTTCCGCCTCGGCGGCACGCTCGAGAAGCACCTCGGTGACGCCGGCGGCGCGCTCGAGAACTACCGCGAGATCCTCTTCATCGACGCGCAGCACGAAGGCGCGCGCACTGCGCTCGAAGCGTTGATGCAGAGCTCGGAGCTTCGCGCGGAGGCGGCGTCGATCCTCGAGGCCATCTACGAAGAGCGCGGCGACTGGGCAAAGCTCATCGGCGCGGCCGAGATCCTCAGCGCGAGCGAAGGCGACGTCGCCAAGCGCGTGCAGCTGCAGCGCAAGATCGCGCGCGTCAGCGCCGAGCAGGTGAAGGACTACGGGCGCGCGTTCGCGGCGCTCGCGGCGGCGCTCAAAGACGATCCGGCGCTCGCCGAGACGCGCGACGAGATCGAGCGCATCGCCGAGGCGTCGCAGTCGTGGCGCGAATTGGTTGCACTCTACAGCGAAGTCGCCGAAGGGCTCAGCGACGCGACGCTGTCGCGCGATTACTGGATGCGGCTCGCCGCGATCGACGAGCGGCTCGCCGACGTCGATGCGGCTGCGCAGGCGTACTACCGCGTGCTCGCACTCGACGCGGGGGACGCCGAAGCGCTCGCGGCGCTCGAGGCTCTCTTCACGCGCACGCAGCGTTGGACCGATCTCATCGCGGTCGTTCAGCGACGCGTCGATCAAACGCCCGACGCCGACGCGCGCGAAGCGCTCTACGTCACCATCGCGCACATCTACGACGAGAAGCTCGGCCAACCCGAGGCCGCCGTCAGTGCGTACCGCAAGGTGCTCGAGCTCGATCCGTCGAACCCGCGCGCGCTCTCCGCGCTCGACGCGCTCTTCACGCGCCAGAAGATGTGGGGAGAGCTCGCCGAGAACCTCGAGGCGCAGCTCGGTCTCGCGACGGCGGACGACGCGCAGATCGGCTTCATGCTTCGCCTCGCGGCGCTCCGCGAATCGGAGATGGCGCAGGTCGACGCGGCGATCGAAGGGTATCGCTCCGTCCTCGAGCGCGAGCCGAGCAACGCGCAAGCGCTCGCATCGCTCGAACGACTCGGACGCGACGCGCAGTACGAGCTGACGATCGCCGATCTTCTCGAGCCGCTCTATCGCCAGCTCGGCGACTTCGAGAAGCTCATCGGCGTTCACGAAGTGCAGGTGCGTCGCAGCGACGACGCTTCGCGTCGCGTCGAGCTCCTCCACCAGATCGCGACGCTCTACGAAGAGGCGGCCAACGATCTCGTCGCGGCGTTCGCGACGTTCGCGCGCGCTCTCACCGTCGATCCGTCGAGCGAGCCGACACAGCAGGCGCTCGATCGCGTCGCGCGTGTGACCGGACGCTTCGCGGATCTCGCCAAGGTGTTCGAGGATCTCGGCGCGTCCGCTCCGGTGAGCCAGGATCCGGCGCTCGCGAGCCTCCTTCTCTCGATGAGCGCGCGCGTCTACGAGAACGACATCGGCAACGTCGAGGTCGCGATCGGCCTCTATCGCCGCGTGCTCGAAATCGACGCGACGAACCTCGCCGCGGCCGAGTCGCTCGAGCGGTTGTTCCGCACGACCGAGCGGTACCAGGATCTGTCGATCATTCTCCAGCGCAAGGCGGAGATCGTCGACGAGCCGATGGACAAGAAGCACGCGCTCTTTCAGGCGGCTGCCATCGAAGAGGACGTCCTCAACAGCGCCGACGCCGCGATCGCGGTCTACGCGAAGGTCCTCGAGCTCGACAGCGACGACGTCCGCGCGATCGACGCGCTCATTCGTCGCTACCTCGGTCTCTCGCGTTGGGAAGATCTCCTCGCGGTCTACGCGAAGAAGGTCGATCTCGTCGCCGACACCGAAGAGAAGAAGAGCATCTATTACCAAGTCGGCGCGGTCTACGAGCGCGAGCTCAGCGACGTGCCGCGCGCGATCGACACGTACCAAAAAGTCCTCGAGCTCGATCCGGACGATCTCCAAGCGCTCTCGCGCCTCGACGTCCTCTACGAGCAAGCGAAAAACTGGAACGAGCTCCTCAGCGTCCTCACGCGCGAGAGCGAGATGACCGGCGATGCCGCCGAGGCCATCAGCTACCACTACCGAATCGCGGAGCTCTACGAGAAGCACCTCGAGGACGTGCCGCGATCGGTCGAGCTCTATCGCGAGATCCTCCAGCGTCAGACCGATCACGAGCCGACGTTGCTCGCGCTCGAAGGGCTGAAAGACGGTGACAAGGATCCGCTCGGCGCGGCCTCGGTTCTCGAGCCCGTGTACGAAGCGACCAGCGACTGGCCGCGCCTCATCAGCGTGCACGAGGTCCAGGTCAAGCACACGGCCGACCCGTTCCAGAAGGTCGAGCTCCTCCATCGCATCGCGCGTCTCTACGAGGATGCGCTGACGGATCACGCATCGGCGTTCGACACGTTCGCGCGCGCGCTGTCGCTCGACAACGGCAACGAGCAGACGCTCGGCAATCTCGAGCGCCTCGGGATGACGGTCAATCGTTGGCCGGCCGTCGCCGCGCTCTACGACGCCGAGCTCGACAAGCTCGCCGAGAACCCCGAACGCTTCGTCGAGCTCGGTCTCCGCGTCGCGCAGATCTTCGAGGTGCAGCTCGAGGACGTGAACAACGCGATCACGCGGTATCGCCGTGTGACCGAGGTCGATCCCGAGAACCAGAACGCGATCCGTTCGCTCGATCGTCTCTTCGTGCAGACCGAGCGCTGGTCGGATCTTGCCGCGATCCTCGCGCGCGAGAGCGAGATCGGACAGTCGCCGGACGAGATCCTCGAGTTCAAGTATCGACTCGGGCAGGTCCATCAACTTCGGCTGAACGATCTCGAGGCGGCGATCGCCGCGTACCGCGACGTCATCAACGCCGAGCCGGGCCACGTACAGACGCTCGAAGCGCTCGAGTCGCTCTTCGGATCGGGGACGAAGCAGGTCGAGATCGGCGAGATCCTCGAGCCGCTTTATCGAGCGACCGGCGAGTGGGAGAAGCTGTCGCGTGTCTTCGAGGCGCAGCTCGCTTCGACGGCGGGCGCGGTGGGCGCGGACGGCGTCGCCGAGCCGAGCGCGCAGGCTCCCGAGGATCGTCTCGCGGCGTACTACCGCCTGGCCGAGCTCTGGGAGGACAAGCTCCTCGACACCGCGCAGACGCTCGGCGTCTACATCCGCGCGCTCAAGGAGTACCCGCTCGACGAAAAATCGGGTGAGGAAGCGCCGCGGCTCGCAGAGACCGTCGACGGCGGATGGGAGACGCTCGCGAACGCGTACGCCGACGTGCTCGGTCTCCACGCGGACGCGAACGTGCAGCGATCGATCGGCAAGCGCCTTGCGGCGACGTTCGAAGACCGCCTTGGCGACATCACGAAGGCCGAGGAGACGTACAAGTACGTCCTCAGTGTCGAGCAACTCGACGTCGAGGCGCTCGCGAACCTCGATCGCATCTACTCGTCGATTCAATCGTGGCCCGAGCTCGCGGCGATCCTCGAGACGCGCGTCAAGGCGACGCAAGACGCGCTCGAGCTCGTCGAGCTCTACGCGCGCCTCGGCGAGGTCTACGAGACGCAGCTCGTCGACGTGCCCAACGCCATCCGCGCGTTCCGTCGCATCTTCGACGAGCTCGAGAAGACGCACGAAGGCGCGATCCAAGCGCTCGCGCGCATCTACGAAGGTCAGGGCTCGTGGGTCGAGCTCAACACGGTCTACGAGCGCGAGCTCGAGAACGCGTCGGGAGACACCGCCGAGGCGGAGATCCGCGCGAAGATCGCGCACCTCGCGTCCGACAAGCTCGGCCAGCCCGAGCGCGCGATCGAAACGTGGAAGGCCGTCCTCGATCTACGCGGCGAGGATCCCGAGGCGCTCCATGCGCTCGCGAACCTCTACGAGTCCGAGCAGTCGTGGGCCAAGCTCGTCGAGATCCTCGAGCGCGAGTTCGACATCGCGGCGAGCGACGACGATCGCGTCAACATCCTCACGCGGCGCGCGCGCGTCTTCAGCGATCGCCTCGGTCGCGACGACTCGGCGCTCGAAGATTGGACCCGCGTCCTCGACATCGATTACGCAAACCTCGCGGCGCTCCGCGCGATCGGCGCGATTCGCCGTCGCCAGGCCGAGCCGAACGAGCTCGTCGGCTCGCTCCACCAGATGGTCGACCGCGCCGCCGCGCTGATGGACGGCGAAGAGCTCAAGGAAGTGTTCCGCGAGCTCGGCAAGACGTACGGCGAGCAGCTCGCACAGCCGTACGACGCCGCCGAAGCGTGGCGAAAGCTCCTCGAGATCGGGCCCGACTTCGAAGCGATGGACGCCCTCGAGGCGATCTACCGCGGCGAAGAGCGTTGGAACGAGGTCATCGACGTCAAGATGCAGCGCGCCGCTGCGCTCGAAGAGCCGAACGAGCGGATCGAAGAGCTTCGCGGTGCCGCCGCGCTCTGGCGCGATCAGGTGCAAGACGCCGACGGCTCGCGCGCCGCGTACGAAGGCATCCTCGCGATCGATTCGACGTCGGACGAAGCGTTCAACGAGCTCGAGAAGCTTCATAACGCGGCCGGCCGCTGGGAGCCGCTCATCGAGCTCTACCTCGGTCGACTCGAGTCGCGCGAAGAGGCGAGCGAGAAGACGGATCTCCTCCGCAAGATCGCGCGCGTCTTCGAAGAGCATCTCGACGACAAGAACCAAGCGCTCGACGCGCTCATCAACGCGCTCTCCGAAGACTTCAACGATCGCGAGACGGCGAAGTATCTCGAGCGGATGGCGCAGGCGACCGGGCGCTGGGGCGAGGTCATTCAGACCGTCGGCGGTTGGTTGAAGGCGCAAACCGAGAGCCCGCAGAAGATCCGACTCTGTTTGCACTTGGCCAAATGGTACGGCGACGACCTCGGTCACCCCGAGTACGCGCAGCCCTACTACGCGCAGATCATCCAGCTCGATCCGAACAACGTCGGCGCGATGCGCCAGCTCGGCAGCCTGTACCGCAAGGCGGGCAACTGGCAGCAGATGGGCGCGACGCTCATGCGCGCGCTCGACGTCGCGATCACCGACGTCGATCGCAAAGAGATCATGACGGACATCGGTGAGCTCCTCGACACGCAGATGAAGGAGACCGAGCAGGCGCTCAGTTACTTCAACCGCGCGCTCGAGGTCGATCCGCACTGGGTTCCGGCGATCGAGCATCTCGAGCGCATCTATACGGCGCGCGGACAGAACCGCGAGCTCGTCGGCGCGCTCGAGCAGAAGGTGCCGGGCCTCTCGGATCCGGCGGAGATCGCGAACACCAAGCTTCGCATCGCGTCGCTCTACGAGACCAACCTCTCCGACGCGCCGCGCGCGTCGCAGGTGTACCGCGAGGTCGTCGACGCGGATCCCGCGAATTTGCAGGGTTTGCGCGGTCTCGCGCGCGTGTACGAGACGCTGCAGCAGTGGGCAGATCTCGTGAAGGTGATCGAAGCGCAGCTCGACGTCGTCACGACCGAGCGCGAGAAGATCGACAACTTGATGCAGCTCGCAAACCTCCAAGAGGAGCACTTCCTCAAGGCGGACATCGCGGCGCAGCGGCTCGAGCAGGTCCTCGAGGTCGATCCGAACAACGAAGAGGCCTACTTCGCCCTCGAGCGGAACTACAGGAAGCTCCGCCAGTGGCTGGATCTCATCAACACGTACGATCGCCACATCGCCGCGACGCTCGATCGCAAGGTGAAGGTCGATCTCTACGGCGCCATCGCGCAGGTGTACGCCGACGAGGTCGAGGACGCGGAGCGCGCGATCGACGCGTACCGGAACATCGTCGATCTCGACGAGCAAAACCTGGTCGCGCTCGAAGCGCTCGCGAAGCTCTTCGACAAGATCGGCGATGCCGCTCAGTCGATCGACTACATGACGCGCGTCGCGCAGCTGACGAGCGACTCGAAGCAGCAGGTCGAGGCGTTCTATCGGATCGGCAAGGCGCTCGACGAGAAGCTCGGCGATCGCGTCGCCGCGCAGGAGCGCTACGAACAGGCGCTCGACATCGATCCGTCGCACTTGCCGACGCTGGCCGCGCTCCGCACGATCGCGATCGAGAGCGCCGACTACGACAAGGCCGCGCGTTACCTCGATCAAGAGCAGAGCTACACGACCGCGCCGCGCCAACGCGCGAAGCTGCTCGTCGAGCTCGGGAAGCTCCGCGAGGAGATGCTCGGCGATCACCAGAGCGCCGTGCTCGCGTGGGAAGCGGCGCAAGAGGCCGATCCCGAAAACGAAGACTCCGCGCTGCCGCTCGTCGACGAGTACATTGCGCAGTCGCATTGGGACAAAGCCGAACCGCTCCTCGACTTGCTCGTTCGCAAGGCGGGCAAGCGCGAGCGCAACGAGCAGCACGATCTCCAGAACAAGCTCGGTCAGGTCTGCGCCGCGCTCGAGAAGGATGACAAAGCGCTCAAGGCGTACACCGCGGCGCATCAGCTCGACCTCACCGATCAGACGACGATCCGCGGCCTCGCGGAAGTGTGCTTCCGCCTGAAGGATTGGGGCGCGGCGCTCACCAACTTCCAAAAGGTCCTCACCTCGCTCGGCGAGGAAGAGAACGAGGCGCGCGCCGACGTCTACTTCAAGCTCGGTTGCATCAAGCGCGAGCAGGGACAGGCGAAGCAGGCGGTCAACAACTTCGAGAAGGCGCTCGGCGTCGACTCGGCGCACAAGCCAACGCTCGAAGCGCTCGTGTCGCTCTACACCGACCTCAAGGACTGGAAGCAGGTCGTCGCGTACAAGCGGCAGATCCTCGACAACGTCTTCGATGCGGACGAGCGCTTCAAGGTGCTCGGCGAAGTCGCCGACGTCTGGAACGACAACGACAAGAATCCGCTCAAGGCGATCGAAGCTCTCGAAGAGGCGCGCGATCTCCAGCCGAACAACGCGGCGCTTCTGCACCGGATGATCGCGCTTTATCAAGCGACCGAAAACTGGGCGAAGATGATCGACACGCTCCAGGCGATCGCCGAGATGGAGAAGGACACCGGCCGCAAGTCGAAGTTCCTCTACACGATGGCGCAGCTCTATCGCGATAAGGAGCAGGATCAGGACAAGGCGGTCGAGCTCTTCAACGAAGCGCTCGACTTGAACCCGACGTATCTCGAGGCCTTCGAGCGCATCAACAAGATCCTCACGACGAAGAAGGATTGGAAGGCGCTCGAGCGTGCGTTCCGCAAGATGCTGCGACGCATGTCGGCGGCGAACACGCAGAACCCCGACCTCGAATACAACCTCTGGCACAACCTCGGGCTCATCTACCGCGATCGCTTGAAGGACATGGCGAGCGCGATCGAAGCCTTCAAGATGGCGACGCGGTTCAAGCCGGACGAGGCGGTCGAGCGGCAGATCCTCGCGGAGCTGTACGAAGCGACGGACAACATGGAGGGCGCGATCGGCGAGCACGCGATCGTCCTTCAGAAGGATCCGCTGCGCGTCGATCCGTACCGCAGCCTCTACAAGCTCTACTTGAAGCAGCACGAGTACGATCGCGCGTGGTGCATGTGCGCGGCGCTCTCGTTCCTCCACAAGGCCGACGACGAAGAGCAGCGCTTCTTC
>JBBQXV010000233.1:0-14818 GCA_038209335.1 Polyangiales bacterium
CGCACGTTGTCGCCCGGCGGCGCGTCCCATCGCTGATGAATGAGCGCGTCGTTCGCGTGCGCGGTGATCGACTCGAGCGACATGGGTTGCGTCGACGGTCCCATGAGCCCGAGCTTGTAAGCGACGCCCGCGGCCCCTCCGACACCGAGCAGGAAACAGAAGAAGACGAGCACCGCGGCTCGAGAGCGCGTGCGACGCGGCGAGCTCTCTTCGTCGCTCATCGTCGAATCGACGCCCGACGGCGGCTTGCTCGGATGCGACGACGGCCGGCTGTCGCGACGGCTCACCGACGACGGGCGATCCGCGGGAACGACGGGTGTGTGAGGCATCGCGTGCGGCGTCATCGCAGGCGCGGGCGTCGCGATCTGCGCGCGTGGAATCGGCTGCGTCGTGCCCGGATGAACGGGAGACATTTGCGTCGATGGCGACGACGTCGCGCGCGGCGGCGGCGTTCCGTTCGCCACGTCGTCATCGTCCATCGTGATGTCGACGTTCGACGTGCGCGCCGGCGGAACCGCGGCCGCGAGCTGCGCCTGCACGTCGGCGGACGGCGTCCATTTCGTCGTCTCGTTTCCGCGCGGCAGCGGCGTGTCGAACTCCGTGCCCGTCGGCCGCGACGGGGCCGGCGGAAACGCCTTCGCGAGCTGCTCCGTCGTCTCTTGATCGAGCCGCAATTGCCGCGTTCGCTGCATCGATGCAATCTGCACGGGTCCCGACGCGCGCCCGCTCATCATCATGGCCCGCGACACGAGCTCCTCCGGCGACATCCCGCTCGCCCGCGCCGCATCGAGCAACGCACGCCCGAGCACGCGCGCGTCGGCGTCGCGCTCGCCCGGACGCTTCGCGAGATTTCGCATGACCACGTCGGCGATCGGCTCGGGCACGTACGCGGCGCGCGGGATCGACTTGAGCGGCGGCGGCGGATCGTGGATCTGTTGCACGAGCAGCGCGACCGCCTGCTCCCCTTCGAACGGCGTGCGCCCCGAGAGCATTTGATAGAGGAGCGTCGCGATCGAATAGACGTCGCTCTGCGGTCCGACCGTCTCGCCCTGCGCGCCCTCCGGCGAGATGTAGCGCGCGGTGCCGAAGATGAGCCCCGCCGCGGTCGCCATCGATTGATCGCCCCAGTTGAGGCGCGCGATGCCGAAGTCGAGCACCTTGACGAAGTCGTCGTCGTCGCCGCGCCGCACGAGCATCACGTTCTCGGGCTTGATGTCGCGATGCACGACCCCTTGCACGTGCGCTTCGCCGGTCGCGTCGCAGAGCTGCAGCGCGATGTGGAGCGCGCGCGGGAGCGGCATCGCACCGCCCGCGCCGGCGAGCGCGCTCTGCATCGACAGCCCGTCGAGGTACTCCATCACGATGTACATCGCGCCGTCGGGGAGCTGGCCCGTCAGAAGGACGTGGACGACGTTCGCGTGCTGAAGGCGCGACGCGACCTTCGCCTCGCGATGGAAGCGCGCGACGAGCTGCTGGTTCGTCGAGAGCTCGCGGTGCAGGATCTTCACCGCGACGTCGCGATCGATTCCGGTTTGGAACGCGCGGTAGACGCGACCCATCGCGCCGATGCCGGCGAGTTGTTTGATCTCGATGTGCCCGAGGATCTCGCGGCCTACATAGGGGTCGACCGACTGGCCGCTCGATCCGGCGGCGGTCGAGAGCGGCGTGCCGTCGATTGGGCAGAAGAGCGCGTCGACGGGGTAGCGGTTGCCGCACGACGGGCAGAGCTTCGGCGACGCCGCGGACGCGTTCGACACGGCGCTCATGCTAGCACCGCGGGCCGGGACGAAACGGCCCGGGCCATGCGGATCGATCGGCGGACGCGTCCCACGCACCGCGCCGCCCGACGCCGGGCCACGCGGACGAGCGCCGAATCGCTCTCGCCTCTGGAGTCACGATCGCTTCCAATGCGAGGATCAGGCCGACTCCTCGTCGACTCGCGGAAGGCACGGCATCACGACCATCGCAGGAGCACGTACAGCGCGCCGGGCGGCGCCGGCGTCGCTTCGGCGGTCACACTTCGAACGTTGCAAAGGCTCATCGCGTAACGCAGCCCCTCGCCGAACGCGTCGCGCTGAACGGGCGAATCGACGTACGGATGGTCGCGCAGCGTGATGCGCGCGGCGTCGACCGCGAGCGGAACGTAACCGAACGTTCCGTGGGTATGATCTTCACGCCAGAGGTCGGCGGCGCGCCGGAGAAGGATCGGAGGGTTCGCGAGCGAGAGCAGAATGCGGCGAACCCGGCCGAATCCGAGCTCGATCATCTGGTCGATGAGGCGATGAAACGTCACGCGGTCGCGCTCGCACGGTCCATCCCACGCCGCGTCGGCGATCGTGATCACGTGACGCTCGGGGACCCATTCGTCGCTCGATTGCGTGGAAAGAAACGCTCGACCGGCGTCCTCCGGCATCGCGCGAACGAGGCGCTCGATCGCCTCGTCGCCCCAGAGCGCGCGCGTCGCCTCGCGGTAGGCAACGAAGATCGTCCCGCGCGAGCAGGGCTCGCCCGTTTCCCCCATTCTCCCATACTCTACGAAGTCGCCCACGCGGCCAAGCGCGAGGGTTGCGCCTGCATGGCCGTCGCGCTTAAGGTGCCGCGTCGTGTCGCAACCCGAGAAAGAAGCCGAGAACGTCGCCACCAAAGGCGAACGTGCGAGCGCCGACGCGCCGACCACGCCGACCGATCCGGCCGACCCGAACGCTTACTCGGTCAAGCTCCCGACGTTCGAGGGGCCGCTCGATCTCCTGCTTCATCTCTGTCAGAAGCACGAGCTCAACATCCTCGAGATCCCGATCAGCTTCGTGACCGAGAAGTACCTCGAGTACCTCGCGATCATGCAGCTCGCGTGGAAGGCGTCGCCGGAGACCGCGCCGGGGCTCGACGTCCCCGCCGAGTATTTGCTGATGGCGGCGACGCTCGCGCACATTAAATCGAAGATGCTCTTGCCCGCGCCTCCGCCGGGACAAGAAGACGACGCGCTCGAAGAGGAAGAGGATCCGCGCGAGTCGCTCATTCGTCGTTTGCTCGAGTACCAAAAGTACAAGCTCGCGGCGGAGCAGCTCGTCGCGCGAGGCGTCGCGGGGCGCGACGTTTTCTTGCGCGGGAGCACGATCGAAGAGGCCGCGCACTCCGGCCTCGCGCCGCTCGCCGAGATACCGCTCTACTCGCTCGTCGAAGCGTTTCAGCACGTGCTCTCGAAGAGCAAGGTGAAGCTCACGCACGACATCGTCGCCGATCGCATCAGCATCAGCGATCGCATCCACGAGCTCATCGAGCTCCTCGGGACGCGCAAGCGACTGCTCTTCGAAGAGATGTTCCAAGGTGCCACCACCAAGTTCGACCTCGTGATCACGTTCCTCGCCTGCCTCGAGATGACCCGCCTCAAGATGACACGCCTCTACCAATCCGAACCGCTCGCGCCGCTCTACGTCGAGCTCGCGACAGACAACTCGCAAGGCCCGATCGAAATTCCTGCCGACGAGGGGCTTACGTGAGCAAGCGGAAGAACAAGACGATTCCGCCGCCGCCCGGATCCGCGCCGACCGCCGAGGGGGGACCGGACACCGAGCGCCCGCAGTCGCTCGACCAAACGGGCGAGAACGCCGCCGCTCCGCCGATCGCGGATGCCGAGGGAGCGAACGCGGAGGGGGCGCCGCTCCCGGATGCCGACACGACGCTCGATCTGCGCGGTGAGGATCTCGCGGCGATGATCGCAGGACGCGACGATCTCGAGCTCGACAGCGACGGATCGATCCGGCCGATCGCGCGCGGCCCGGTGGTCGAAGAGTCGTCGACGCTTTCGGACGGCGACGGAGAGACGGCGGCGTCGGCCGTGACGCGCGCGCACTTGATGGGGTTGCTCGAGGCGCTCGTGTTCGCGAGCGATCGGCCGATCAAGACGCCCGAGCTCGCGAAGGCGGCGAGCGCGACGCTGAAAGAGACGCGCACGCTCCTCGTCGAGCTGAAGGCGGACTTCGCGTCGCGCGGCGTGCAGCTCGACGAGGTCGCGAACGGTTGGATCTTCCGGACGAACCCGCAGTACGCGCCGTTCGTTCGCGATCTCACGCAGCGTAAGCCGGTACGTCTGTCGCGCGCGCAGGTCGAGACGCTCGCGATCCTCGCGTACCGGCAACCGATCACGCGCCCGGAGGTCGACGAGATTCGCGGCGTCGACTGCGGCGCGGTGCTCAAGCTCTTGCTCGAGCGCGATCTCGTGAAGATCCTCGGCAAGAAGGACGAGCCGGGCCGACCGCTGCTCTACGGAACGACGACCGCGTTCCTCGAATTCTTCGGGCTCAAGTCGCTGAAGGATCTGCCGACGCTTCGCGAGTTCACCGAGCTGAACGAAGAGTCGCGGCGCGTCGTCGAGCGCGAGCTCGGCGATGTCCTCGACGAACGGCAGGTCGACGAGGGGCCGTCGCAGGCCGCGCCGACCGATCCGAAGATCGCGATCGCCCCCGAGGCGTTCGAGGATCCCGAACCGACCGCAGCCGCCGTCGAAGACGACGCGACGGGACCGGCGCCCGCCGAGGAACACGCAGCGCAACCGGACGACGATACGACCCCGCCAGTCCGCGCGCCCGGGGCTTGGGAGCTTGCCGCGGAAGGTGGCGAGGAAGCCGACGATGACGATGACGATGACGATGACGACGATGACGACGATGACGACGATGACGACGACGACGATGATGACGATGACGACGACGATGACGACGAGAAGGACGAAGAGGAGAAGGACGACGGCGAGGAGAAGAAGAAGTAGCTCGCTCTAGTCCTCGGCCGGATCAGGGTACTTGTCCGCCATCTTCGCCACCTCGTCGCGCAGCTTCTTGTGCGCCGCCAGCTTTCGAAAGAGCTCCCACAAAATCGGATCCTTCATCGCGAGGATCGGGTTTCCCCCCTTCGACTTGCGTGGGATCGACGACGGTCCTTTGGCGCGCAGCGTCTCCATCTTGTCGACGTATTGCTTGGTCGCGAAGAGCTCGCCCTTCTCCCATCCCAGCACCGTCGCCTGATCCAAGTCGAGCGCCGCGGCCAGCTCCTTCGCCGTGCATTTCAGCTCCGCGCGGAGCGCCTTGATCTCGTCCGGGGTCACGTCGCGCAAGGTAACACCACCGCGGAGCGCACAAAGCGGCTAAACTAGCCGTTCGTAGGCTTATGTCTTCTCGCTTTACTCGATGGTTCGTAGTCGGTTCGCTTGCGGCGTTCGCGCCGCTGGTCGCGCTCGGCTCGCTCGTCGGCCTCGTTTCGATGGGTGCGTTCGGGGCGGGCTGCACCGACGACGGCGCGGGCGGCTCGGGCGACGCGAGCAACGACGGGATCATCGTCGATCCCGGACGCGACGGCAGCGGCGGCGACGACGGCCCCGACGGCGCGCCGCAAGTGTCGACGACGTTCCGTGTCGCACACGTATCGCCCGACCTCGGCGCGTTCGACGTCTGCTACCGCCTCGCGACGACGACGTCGTGGATGGGACCGCTCTTCGCACCCGCGACGCCGCCCGACGCCGCCGCACCGCCGAGCGACGCGACATCCGATGCGATCGCGCTCGACGCCGCGTCGAGCGATGCGTCGCTCCTCGACACCGGCAGCGCCGATGGCGGAGACGCCGCGCCGCCCTCCGTCGGCGTCGGGTTCGCGACCGTGAGCGGCTACGTCACGATCGCGGGCTCAGGCACGTTCGACGTCGCTCTCGTCGCCGCGGGCGAGACGTCGTGCGCACACCCGCGCGCGCTCGGACACATCACGCTCGATCCAGGAAAGCACGCGACCGTCGTCGTGATGGGCCTCTCGCGCGGCGACGCCGGCGCCGACAGCAGCCTCGCGATCACAGGGTTTGCCGACGACACGACGCTCGTCTCCGGTGTCGCGCGCGCGCGATTCATCCATGCGGGTCTCGCCGGCCTCGGCAGCAGCAAGGCGACGACGCTCGGCGCGGTGTCGGTCGACGCGGTCACCGGAGGCGTCGTCGTCCCACTCGTCGGCGAGCTTCTCCCTGGCCGCGCGTCGACCGCGAGCGCGAACGCTCCGAAGATCGATGGGCTCGGCTACAGCAACGCGATGCCGATGGCGACCGCGTCGAAGCTACGCACGACACAGCTCGCCGACGCGGGCGCGCAGAGCTGGTCCACCGCGAGCTACGATCTCGCGCTGACCGCGCTTTCCCTTCACACCGCGATCTTGTTCGCCGACGCCGACGGCGCGCTGCAAATTCTCTGGTGCAGCGACGGCGGAGTCGGCGGACGGGTCACGCAATGCGTGGTCCTCCCGTCAAGCTGACGGACCGGCGACCGTCATCTTCGCGACGCGGATCGTCGGCGACGCGGTCGAGGTGCGAAGATCGAGATCGCTTCCGACGGCGTCGATGCTCTGCCACAGCTGATCGACGTTGAGCGAGATCGTCACCTCGCTGACCGGGAACGCGAGCGCGCCGTCCTCGATCCAGAATCCCGCCGCGCCGCGCGAGAAGTCTCCCGTCACCGCGTTGAACCCGAAGCCCATCATCTCGGTGACGTAGAGCCCGCGCTTCGTCCCTTTGACGATCGCCTCGTTCGAATCGGTCCCCGGTTGGAGAATGAAGTTGCTCGTGCTCGCGCCGACGCCGGCGCCGCCTCCGCGCGACGCGCTGCCGGTGCTCTCGCGCTCGAGCTTTCGGGCCGAGTAGCTGTCGCAGAGATACATGCGAAGTACACCCTTTTCGACGACGACGTTCTTGCGGCTCGCGAGCCCTTCGCCGTCGAACGGGCGCGATCCCGGCGCGCGCTTGATGAGCGGATCGTCGATGACGTCGACCATGTCGCTCGCGACGCGCGTCCCTTCGCGACCGACGAGATAGCTGGATTTGCGCCAAATCGAGCTGCCCATGATGCATCCCGCGAGCATTCCGAGGATCGATCGCGCGGCGTCCGGATCGAACACGACCGGGACCTCGCACGTCGCGACCGGCTTCGCGCCGAGCTTGCGCAGCGTGCGCCGCGCCGCCTCGCGTCCGACCTCGGCCGCGTTCTCGAGCTCTTCGAGATAGCGCTTGGCCGTCCAGTGGTAACCGCGCCGGTTCTTCCCGCCCTCGTCCGCCGCGACCGGCACGACGCTGAGCGACTGGTACGAACCCTTGTAAGCTGCACGGAATCCGCTCGACAGCACGATCGCCGACGCGCTCGCCGTGCGACCGAACGTCGAGCCGTCGCTGTTCGAGATCCGCGGATCGAACGCGAACGCCGCGTCCTCGCCCTCCTTCGCGAACGCGATCGCCTGCGCCGCGTTCACTTGACCCCCCTTCGGATCGTAGAGATCGAGCTCGGGGAGCTTCGACGGATCGCAGAGCAGCTTCGGATCGGCAGGTCCGGCGAACGGATCTTCCTGCGACAGCTCGACCAGCTCGAGCGCGTCCTTCACGAAACGATCGATGCCGGCCTCGGTGAGGTCGCTCGTCGACGTCGACGCGACCTGCCTCCCTTTCATCACGCGAAGGCCCGCGGAGCGAGAGCCCGCCTCTTCGACGAGCTCCGGCTTGCCCATGCGAACCTTGGCCGAGAGATCCGCGCCGGAACGGACGACGCATTCAGCGACGGTGGCTCCGCCCTTCGTCGCCATCGCGACGATGCGGTCGCCCAGCGTGAGCAAATCGGAGAGCGAGCGATCGTTCGTGGAGGTCATCGCGGGGAGAGTAGCGCGAAAGGACGGCGATTCGTCAGTGGCGACCTTCTTCGACCTTCGCGCCGAGGCCCGACAGGACATCCGTGAGGAACCTCTTCGTCGTGAACATCGACCCGCCGAGGACGACGACGAGGAGATCCCCGTCGACCGCGTATACGAACGGGTGGACACCACGACGGTACGCTTCGAGAGTCGACTTGGCGTCGTGACGGCCGATGTACGCAACGCCCGAGCTCGCGTCGTTCATGAACGAGATGGTCGACGAATCGAAAGGTCCACCGAGCGTTCCGGCGATCTTCACGCCGTGGCGCGCGAGGCGGCTCGCGAGCTCGTCGCTCGTGAGATCGCGGAGGTGCTTCGCGGGCGCGGCGCTCGGTGTGTCGCCTCCGGCGTCGGCGATCGGCAACCGCAGCGGCTCTTGCGCGAGGAACGCCACACCCGCGAAGACGGCGGCGGCGATCCTCTGGTCGTCCTCTCCCCATGCGCCCGACGTCTGCATGACCACGATCGACGTGCTGTCGTAGGCGTACATCCCGCGAACGCCGGACGCGCGATAGCCTTTGACGACGATCGCGACGGCCGCGAGCCGCTCGGCGTCGGTCGGCTCCGCAGGCATGCCGTACGCGGTGAGCGACGAGAGGGTGACCGACCACGATTGGAATCCGTGCACCCACGACACAGTACGAAAATGTAGGGGAGGTCCGCTGTCGCTCTTCACGATGGAGTCGTCGACGCCCGCGTGCCGTATGCGGTCGCCGAGCTCGGCGAGCGTGAGCGAACCGAGCGGGGGCGCGGCGATCGACGCGACGGGGAGAGGAGGCCACGTCGACGCGGTCGCCATCGGCTGGGATGCGCGCAGTCGCGGCGCGACGACGAAGCCGACGGTGATCGCGACCGCGATCCCGGCGATCGCCGATGCGCCGAAGACGCCACGGCGCGACACGCGCGTCGATCGGGGTGCGACCGACGCGAGTGTGTGGCTCGCGGGCGGCGCGGTGGGATTCTGCGACACCGTGGGCAACGACGCGAGCGCGTGGCGTTGCGGCGTGGGTGCCGGGCGCTCGGCCGGCGTCCGCGCGGCGTGCGAGTCCGGTTGCGTGCCGAGCGACGACGGAGCGCGCGCGGCCGGAGCTTGTGTCGTGTCGGGCTTCGACCGCGGGGGATCGCTCGCCGTCGCTGCGGTCGCCGCGCGTGGCGCCGCTTCCGCCGGCGCGTGCGGCGCGATGTCCATCGTGCGCATCGCCGCGCGCGCGGCGGCGAGGAGCTCCGACGCGTTCGCGTACCGTTCGCTCGGGCGGAGCGCGAGAGCCTTCGCGATCACGGGCTCGAGCGCGCCGACGTCGACACCGGCCGCGCGCGGCGTCGGGCGCGCCGGATCCACCGCGGCGATCCGCGCGTTGTTCCGTTCGCCGTACGGCGGGACGCCGGTGACAAGCTCGACGAAGAGGAGCGCGAGCGCGTGGACATCGGTCCAAGGCCCGGTGCGCGACTGCGTCACTTGCTCGGGCGCCGCGTACGCCGGCGTGAACGGGCTCCGCGACGTCGTCTCCGTCCATCCGTGCCCCGCGGCGTCGTCCGGCGCGACGAGCTTCGCCACGCCGAAGTCGATGACACGCGGCACGTGCGTGCCGGGCGCGCCGCTCCCGACCATGACGTTCGCGGGCTTCAGATCGCGATGCACGACGCCCGCTCCGTGCGCGTGCGCGAGAGCCTCGGCGAGCGGCTCGAAGAGCGCCCATGCTTCCGCGAGCGTGAACGGATCCTCGCGCGCAGCGAGGAGCGCCGCGAGCGTCTCGCCTTCGACCCACTCCATGACGAGGTACGGCGAGAGCACTCCGTCGGAGTCGCCGCGCAAAAGGCCGAGGTCGAGCGCCGCGACGACGTTCGGATGGCGCAGGCGCGTGAGCAGTCGTCCCTCGTCGAGGAAGCGCGTCACGAGCTCCGCGCGCTGATCCGCGCTGAGCCCCTCGCCGAGGCGAAGCACCTTGATCGCGACCCGAACGCCGAGCACCAGATGGAGGCCGGCGTACACGTCGCCGAAGCCGCCCTTGCCGATCGCGCCGTCGACTCGGTATCGGCCGTCGATGATTCCGGAGAGCTCGGGTGCGGCCGTCACCTCTGGAGTCTAAGAGGAACGAGGGGGGAATGCAGCGTTCTATCAAGCGCGCATCGCGCCGCCACCGAGCGATCCGGTGCCGAGCTGCTCTGCGACGACGACGTGCTGCCAATGACCGGCTCACACGCGCGTCGAGACTCTACCTACGGCGAGAGCCGCTGCAGGCTCCACGGCGACGCGGCGTCGGCGCGCGTGTAGCAAATGCGGTCGTGCAGACGGCTCGGTCGTCCCTGCCAAAATTCGATGCGCAGCGGCGCGACGCGGTATCCGCCCCAGTGCGGCGGCGCCGGGACCTCGCGACCGTCGTGCTCGGCGGTGAGCGCGGCGACGCGCGCTTCGAGCTCGCCGCGCGCGCCGAGCGGTCGACTCTGCGCGGACGCCCACGCCGCGATCTGACTCGGGCGCGGCCTCGTGCGGAAGTACGCCTCGGTCTCTTCGCGCGTGACGCGCGCGACGTCGCCCGAGATCCGCACCTGGCGTTCGAGGTCGAGCCACGCGAAGACGAGCGCGGCGCGCGCGTTCGCCGCGAGCTCGCGGCCCTTGTCGCTGTCGTAGCTCGTGAAGAAGACGAAGCCACGCGCGTCGAAACCCTTGAGCAGGACGACGCGCGCGGACGGGACGCCGTCATGCGACGACGTCGCGAGCGTCATCGCATTCGGCTCGCGGATCTCCGAGCCGAGCGCTTCGTCGAACCACCGCGAGAACTGCGCGATCGGATCCGGGTCGACATCTCCTTCGTCGAGACCCGCGCGCGCGTACTCCGTGCGCAGATGCTCGATCGATGCGCGCTTCTCGGTCATGACGGGACCCCTCTACAGCGCCGCGAGGTACTCCGCGATCTGCGGAAGCGGAAGCACCTTGCTCGCGACACCGGCGCGCACGGCGGCGCCCGGCATGCCGTTGACGACCGCGGTCTCTTGCGACTCGGCGATGATCATTCCGCCCGCGTCGCGGATCGCCTTCGCCCCTTCGACGCCGTCGTCGCCCATGCCCGTGAGGATGACGCCGATGCACTTCGAGCCCGCAGCGGCCGCGCTCTTGAAGAGCTTGTCCGCGCTCGGCACGTAGCGATCGCCCGCGGCCGCCGGCCCGACGCGAAGCCGCACCTCGGCACGCGCGTCGGTGCGGAGATCGCCGACGAAGACGACCTCCATGCACTTTCTCCCGGGACAGACGAAGCCCGTCACCGGCGCGACGAGATCGCCGTCCTGCGCTTCGGACGTGCGCACCGGACCGCGCTTGTCGAGTCGCTCGGCGAACGTGCGCGTGAACTTGTCGGGCATGTGCTGCGCGACGACGAACGCGGCTTGCGTCGTCGGCGGAAGCTTGGCGAAGATTTGCAAGAGCGCGCTAGGCCCGCCGGTCGAGCTCGCGATCGCGACGAGCAGCTTCGGGGGTTTGTACGTCGTCGACTGCGGCGCCGCTCCCATCGCGACCGGACGACCGTCTTGCGTCCACGAGCCGCTCGTCTGACGCCGAATGAGCGACGTCGGCACGAACGACGGACGGAGAGATCGCACGAGGAGCACCTTCGACAAAATCTCGTCGCGCACGTCGAGCGCTTCGGGACCGAGGCGGTCCGGCTTGGGCACGAAGTCGAGCGCGCCGAGCTCGAGCGCCTTGAAGACGTTCTCGCGCTGCGAATACGACGACACGACGATCACCGGCGTCGGCTGCTTCGCCATCAAGATGCGAAGGAACGTGAACCCGTCCATTCGCGGCATCTCGAGATCGAGCGTGATGACGTCGGGCTTCAGCAGCGTTGCGAGCTTCAGCGCCTCTTCGCCGTCCGCGGCTTTGCCGACGACCTCGACTTCCGGCGCGTTGACGAACACGTCGGCGATGTTTCGGCGGTTATAGGCCGAGTCATCGACCACGAGCAGCCGGATAGGGTTTTGCGCGGAGGGTTGGGACACTTATCTAAGGTCTACCGAAGTTTGGCGGCTCCCGAAACTGGCGAGAACGTGATCGGCGGCTTTCGGTACACGAGATCATCCTTCAAGTGTAACAGCTCGAAGGCGGTTGACACGTTCAGGAGCGACTCCGAGTGCCCGAGGAGGAGCACGCCGCCCGGGTAAAGACGCTCCAAGAACATGTCGATGACGTGCCTTCGGGCGTGTGGATCCAAGTAGATGAGCACGTTGCGGCAGAAGATCGCGTCGGCGCGGCCGAGGAGGCGCGAGGCGTCTTCGTGCATCAAGTTCATCTGGCCGAAGTGACAGCGCTCGCGGATGTGCGACACGACCGAGAGGCCCTGCGGGCCGTCGACGAAATAGTCGCGGCGAACGTCGGCGGGGGTCGCGCGGAACGAGCTCGGGCCGTAGATCCCGCGGCGCGCGGCGGCGACGCATCGCCGCGAGATGTCCGATCCGTAGACGCGCGCATCCCACGCCGGCTCGCCACGACGAGACGCGCGCGGGAAGAGGCCGGACTGATCGAGGAGGATCGCAGCCGTGTACGCTTCTTCGCCCGTCGCGCAGCCCGCGCTCCAGATGGCGACGCGACGGCGCGCCTTCGCTTGCTCGGCGAGGAGCGGAAGGACGTCGTCGCGAAACGCGCGCAGCTGACGCTCCTCGCGATGAAAATACGTTTCGTTCGTCGTGAGAAGATCGATCGCTTCGTCCCACTCGGCCTCCGCGCGCGGGCTGAAGCGGAGGAAGTGGTGGTACTCGGCGAAGCTGGCGAGGTCGAGGACGGCGAGGCGCTCGCGAAGACGGCGCTCGAGCGCGAAGCGCGCTTCGGGGCCGAAGTGCAAACCGGTTCGCGCGCGAAACAGATCGCGCAGGAGACGGAACTCCTCCGGCTTGAGCGGGATTCCATCGACGCCGAGGAGCGGCTTCGCCACCTAGTCCCCCTCGCCGCGCTCCGGCGGCGGTCGTGCCTTCGCGATGCGCACCGGCGGCGGCCCTGGGCTCGGCGGCGCGGTCATCGTCGGGAACCCGTCCGGCGGCGGGCGCACGCTCACCGCTTCGGCGATCGCTTCGCGGACGACCGGGTCCTTTTCTCGTTCGTAACGCGCCTTGAGCAGGGCTTGCGAGCTCACGCTTCCGTCGTGACCGAGGAGCTCGGCGGCAAGGCGACGCACTTCCCACGAGATGTGATCGAGGCACAGGCCGAGGCGCGTGAGCGCGCGCGCGTCGAGGTCGAGCGCGATTTCGGAGAGTGCCATCTTCACGACTTCGGGATCGACGTGCTCGAGCGCTTCGAAGAGCGCGTCGCGTTGGTGAGGGCCGCGCGCTTGCGAAGCGACCGGCGTCCCGTCGCGACGCGCAGTAGCGGCGCGCCCGACCGCTTCGACGGCGGCACATGCGATGGCGGCGTCGGCGTGACGGAGAAGCGGACGCGCTGCGGTGAAGGCCGCTTCGGGATCGGCGTCGCCGAGCGCACGAAGCGCGGCGGCGAGGAGCGCGGGATCGCGCGCGGCCGTGACGACGTCGACGAGCGGCGCGGCGCATCGCAGGTGGCCGAGCGCGCGAACCGCGGCGAGCTGCACGTCGCGCTCTTCGTCGGCGAGCGCGAACGAAACGGTTTCGGCGGCCGCGGCGCCGCCGAGCGCCGCGAGCGCGTCGATGGCGGCGCGTCGCGTTCGCGCATCGGCGTGCGCGAGCGCGCGATCGAGGAACGCGAGATCCTCGGGCTGCGCTTCGACGACTCCGCCCGTCGCGCGCAGCAAGGCGCAACCCACTGCGGCGATCGGCCCGCGCGGATCGACGGTCTTGAGGAGCGCGCGCGCCTCTGCTGGATGGCGCTGCGCGATCTGCGCGACGGCGCTCGCTGCTGCGGCGGCGACGCGCGCATCGGCGTTGATGACGAGCGGCGCGACGGCCGCGAGATCCGCCCCTTCGCCGACGGTCGAGAGCCCCTTCGCTCCGGCCGCGACGACCTCCGGCGCGGGATCCGCGAGCGCTTCGCGGAAGGCGTCGCGCGCGGGTGCAGCACGCGTTGCGCCGAGCGACGCGACGAGCGAGAGGATCTCCGCGCGCACGGAGGCCGATCCGTTTCGCGCCGCGGCGAGGAGCGGCTCGACCACCGACTCGCCGAACAGCATCAGCGACAGCTCCGCGCGCGCTTCGACCTCGTCGTCGCCGAGCGCGTCGACGAGGATGGCCACGTCGGTAGCTTCCGCGAGGAGCCCGAGGAGCAAGAGCGCCGCCCCGCGCTCGCGAACCTCTTCGGAGCCACGCGCCATCGCACGCAGCCGGTCACGCGCCAAACTGCGCTTGCGAAGCTCGCCGCGCGCTTCGTCGACGACGCCCGCGTCGCGCACTCCCGAGAGCACACACTCGGCGAGCGCGATTGCGGCTTCGCGCGCGATCGTGTGCGATCCGTCGGCGACGGCCTTCGCCAGCGCGCGAATCGCGGCGTGGTCGCGCGAGCCGGCCGCGGCGGCGATCGCGTATCGCCTCAGCACCGGATCGCTCTCGTACGGCGCGAAGACGCTCCACGGAAGCTTTGCGTCGAGCCGCGCGAGCGCGTCGAGCGCCGCGAGCTTGAGGAACATCTCGGTCGCCGACAGCGCGTCCGCGAGCGCCGAGGTCGCGATCGCGCGCGCCTCTTCGCCAGCGAGCGCGGCGTTTCCGAGCGCCTCCGCCGCGGCGACACGCACGTTGGCGTCGTCGTCCGTGAGCGTATGCGCGAGGGCGCGCACGCCGCGCAGCTCGGCCACACCGCCGAGCACCTCGACGCACAACTTTCGCCCGTCGGCGTCGAGACGACCGAGCGCTTCGATCGTCGTCGGCACCGCGTCGGCTCCAACGGCGATGAGCGCCTCGACCGCCGCGTTGCGCAGCCCGATGTTCACGTGCTCATCGAGCGCCGTGACCAGCGCCGCGACCACTTCGTCGCGCGGCTCCATCACCGACGCCACGCGAGCCGCCTCTTTTCGAACCCGCCAGTCGTCGTCACCGAGCGCGCGAACAAGCAGCTCGGTGCCGTCGCGCCCTTCGAGCTTCGCGATCTGTTGCACCGCGACGCGACGCGCCTCCGGCTCCTCTTGTTGGAGTAGCCAACGAACGGCCGCGAACGCGTCGTTCACGGCGCGCC
>JBBQXV010000234.1:0-14795 GCA_038209335.1 Polyangiales bacterium
CCTCGCGCGTGTCGCGGGGTCGCGGCTCGCGTGGCTCGCGCGGCTCGCGTGGCACGCGCTCACGTGACTCGCCACGAGGCTCGCGTGCCGGTGCGGTCTCGTGCATCGGCTCGGCGGCGACCTGATACCCCGGCGCGTCGACGAGGATCGGCTTGTCGTCGTCTTGCTCGGCCGCGGGCTCCCACGTCGTGAACGACGCGTGCGGCACACCGCCACCGCTGCGCGCGCCGCGTTCGGGACGCGTGCGCGGCGGACGCGCGTCGCGTCGCGCCGGCGACGCTGAAGTCGATGGCGACGTCATGATGCGCGGCTCGGGCGGACGGCGATCGCGATCGCGCGGACGTTCCGCGCGTGGCGCGTCGGCAGGTGAGGCTGCATGCACGTCGGCGCGCGCGGCGACGGGCGCAGCTACCGGCACGGCGATCGGCGCGAGCGGCGCTGGGTTCTTCGCCCGTCGCGCGTCCGCGGCCTCGATCTTCGGATCGATCGGCCTCGCGCCCAAGTGATCGCGCAAGAGCCCCGCGATGATCTTCTCGGAGTCGACGTGCGTCATCAAACGACGCGCCAGCGCGAGATCGTCGACGTGCGCGGGACGGCTGCCGAACGCGTCGTCGAACAGCTGCAAGAGATCCTGCTCGGCGCGCGTCTTGAGCTCGCCCTCGCTCGGGAGCTGCTTCTCGATCGGCCGAATCTTGTACGTCAGGCGAAGGATGTAGAGTGCACCGATGTCCTTCGCGCCGATCATCGAGATCGCGCAGCCCGTGCGCCCCGCGCGCCCGGTGCGGCCGGTGCGGTGAACGTAGTACTCCGCGCTCTCCGGAAAATCGGCGTTGATGACGTGCGTGAGGTGCGAGATGTCGATCCCGCGCGCGGCGACGTCGGTCGCGACGAGGAACCGCAATTTGCCTTCGCGCGTCTTGGCCATCACGCGCTCGCGATCGTTCTGCGCGAGATCGCCGTTGAGCCAGTCGGCGTCGTAGCCTTTGTCTTGCAGGAGCGCGGCGAGCCGCTCGGTCTCGTTCTTCGTGTTGCAGAAGATGATGGCGCTCTCGGGATCCTCGACCTCGAGGACGCGAAGCAGCTGCGATCGTTTGTCGCTCCCGCTGCGCACGACGTAGACGAAATGGTTGATCTCGAGCGCGCCGACCTGATCGCTCGACAGCGTGACAAACTCGGGATCCTTGAGCTGCGCCACCGCGAGCCGCTCGATGTCCGGCGGGATCGTCGCGCTGAAGAAGAGCCCTTGCCGCTCCTTCGGGAGCGTCTCGGCGATCGCGTGGAGCTCCTTCGCGAAGCCCATCGGGAGCATCTCGTCCGCCTCGTCGAGGACGAACATCTTCACGTTCGACGGATCGAGCGTGCCGCGACGCAAGTGATCGAGCACGCGACCCGGCGTGCCGACGACGATCTGCGCGCCCTGCTCGAGCGCTTCGATCTGCCGACCCATCGGCGCGCCGCCGTAGATCGCGACGATCTTCGTCCCGCGGTACTGCGCGAGCTTCTCGAGCTCACGCGACACCTGAAGCGCGAGCTCGCGCGTCGGACACAGAATGAGCGCTTGCACCTTCGCGAGCGATTTGCGAACGAGCTGATCGAGGATCGGCAACCCGAACGCGGCGGTCTTCCCCGTCCCGGTTCGCGCTTGGACGACGAGGTTTTTTCCGCGGATCGCGGGCTCGAATACCGCGAGCTGCACCGGCGTCGGGTGCTTGTACTCCATCGCCTCGAGCGCCTTTCGGAGCTCGGCGCTCAGCGGCAGCACGTCGAAGGTCGGCGGCGGCGGTGGCGAAGGTGAACCGGCAGTCTCGGCGTCAGCGACGGTCATGTGTGCGGTCTTAGTACTCGCGGGGAGGGGGAAAGTCGAAGGAAGAGGTCGCGTTAGGGGGCGCTACGGGAGATACGCGCCCAAATCGCGGCGAAGGGGTGCCATCGCGGCAGCCTCGCGTCGAAGCTGGGCCTCTTGGGCGAGGCGAAGGCGGAGCAAAAGCACGTACGCATCGGTCCCCCGCGGCTCGAGCGCGCAGCGGTCGGCGACCGTCTTCTCGGTGTCCCAGTCGGGAGCGAGCGCGCGCTGGTAGCGATCGAGCGCCGTCGCGGTATCGGGCGCCGTGACCGCCGTCGCGAGCGCGCGATCGAGCGCGGAGCGGAGCAAACGCAGATCATCGGAGCAGCGACCCGGTGCCAGCGGCGTCGCGACGACGCCGAAGATTCCGAAGACGAGCTGCCACGTCGAAGAGAGGACGAACGCGCTCGCGAGCGTGCCGTAGATCGCGAGCGCGAAGCGCTTGCCGCGAAGGCGAACGCGCGGGTTCGAATCGGTGGCGGTGGGGCCGCTCATGTCGCGAGGGTTTTCCCCTATGCTGCGCGCCATGGCAAACCCGAAACGCGCATCCGACGAACGGGTGGCCCTCGTCGCGTGCGGCGCGGACGGCATCGGACGCGAGATCGCGCTCGCGCTCGCGGCGCGCGGCGTGCGCGTCGTCGTCTTCGGATCGGACGAACGGGCGATCGCGGAGACGGTCGGCGAGATCGCGTTCGGCGGAGGAAAAGCGCGTCACGTCGCGGGCGATCCCAGCGATCCCGCGGTCGTTCGCCGAGCCGCCGCGCGCGCGGTCGAGACGTTTGGCGCCGTCGATTTCGCGGTCGCGGACCCCGAGATCGCGTCCGTCGTTTTCGCGTCGTCGTTCGGCAGCGGCTGAGACGAACGCCGCGCAAGGGCACTCTTGACCCGGCAGAGCCTTGCCTCCATAGTTTCAAAAAGATTTGAAACTTCCGAGAGAGATTACATGACCGCAGCCGTCGCCATCGCCGCGCTACGCGAAACGGGCACCATCGACCGGGCCGGCGAGCGGGTCGCGCATCGCCTCGCGGATGTCCATGCGCTCTTCGGCGCCGACATGCTCTGGGTCGAGCGTGAGCTCGGAAGGTGGACGCGCGAAGGGGTAACGCCCGCGACCGAGTCCGCGACGCATCTGCTCGAAGCGGGCGGAAAGCGCGTGAGGCCGCTCGCGCTTCTCCTCTCGGCGGCGTGCTTCGGTGACGTGTCGCCGGCGGCGCGCGAGCTGGCGGCGGTCGCGGAGCTCGTGCACCTCGCGACGCTCCTTCACGACGACGTGATCGACGACGGGCAAGAGCGGCGCGGGCTTCCGACATCGCGACGCATTTGGGGGAACGCGGTCAGCGTCCTCGCGGGCGACTTGCTCCTAACGCACGCGCTCGAACGCACGAGCGCGGCGGCGCCGGGCGACGTGCTCGCGGAGCTTTTCGCGACGTTGCGGCGGCTCGTCGACGGCGAGATCGTTCAGCTTCGCGGGCGCGCGCGCCTCGACGTGAGCGAAGAGACGTACTTTCGAATCGTGCGCGACAAGACGGCGTCGCTCTTCGTGTGGGCAGCGCGTTCGGGCGCGCGCATCGCGGGCGCAGGCGGGCGCGAGATCGCCGCGCTCGGCGAGTTCGGCGAGCACCTCGGCGTCGCGTTCCAGCTCGTCGACGACGTCCTCGACTACGCGGGCGATCCGAAGACGACGGGCAAGGCGGTGTTCGCGGATCTCCAAGAGGGCAAGCTCACGCTCCCGCTCATCCGCGCGATCGCGGCGCGCCCCGCGGTCACCGACGATCTTCCGCTCGTTCGCAACGGCGACGCCGCCGCGACGGCGCGCCTCGTCTCCGCCGTCCACGAATCGGGCGCGTGCGACGACGTCCGCGATCTCGCGCGCGCCGAGACACAAGCCGCGCTCGACGCGCTCGCCTCCGCCGCGATCCCCGCAGGCCCGCCCCGCGATCTCCTCGCCCACATCGCCCGTGACCTCGCCGACCGCCTCCGCTGATTTTCCGGTAGGATCGGCTCACGTGGCGCGTTCCGTGAAAAATGCCGGAGACAAGCGGGCGCTGATGCCGACGGAGCTGGCGGTGAGCGACGTCATCGGACGCCTCATCGAGTTCTGGGGCTTCAAGCGCAACATGGGGCGCGTCTGGTCGGTGCTCTACTTGTCGCCCGATCCGCTGAGCGCCGACGATCTCCGCCAAGTGCTGCAGCTGTCGAGCGGCGCGGTGAGCATGACGCTCAGTGAGCTCTCGCGCTGGGGTGTGGTACGCAAGGTCTGGATCCAGGGAGAGCGCAAGGACTTCTATGCGGCCGAGGTGCAGCTTTGGCGGATGATCTCCCGCGTGTTCAACGAACGCGAGCGGAGCGAGATCATCGCGGCCATCGATGCGTTCGAGGAGGCGCTGGCGACGATCGAGCGCACGAAGAAGTCGACGACCGATCCGGCGGTGCGCGCGCGGGCCGAGCTGCAGCACGAACGAATCACGCAGCTGTTGAAGCTGGCGAAGCTCGGCAAGGGGCTCCTCGATGCGCTCGTGTCGACGGCGAAGATCGACGCCGAGCCGCTCGTGCGATTTCTCCTCGGTGCGCGCTCCGAAGCGTCGCACCGTTCGTAGCGGCGGCGATCGCGATTGGCATCACCGTCGCGTCGTCCGAGGCGCGCGCGCAACCTTCGGGATCGACGGGCGCGCCGCCGATTCGTTCGAACGCGTACAACCTCGAGTTCTTCCAAGGGCCGGTCCTCGCGCCGATTCGCGTCACCGGTCTCGGCGGCGCGTACATCGCATCCGCCGAAGGGGTCGAAGGGGCCGCGGTCAACTCCGCGTCGCCCGCGGTTCGCGACGCGCACAGCCTCCGTTGGTTCGACTACGACTTGATCCTCGGCACGTCGATCCTCGGCACGCTCTCGAACACCGACTTCGACAACCACGGCGCCACGCGCGCCGGCGAGAACCGCGCGCGCGTCGGCGATTTTTTTCAGTTCACGTTCGGCGGACAGGTGCAGTTCGGCGGGCTCGGCGTGACGGCGACCGGCGATTTGCAGCAGTACACGCTGTCCGGACGCGACGCCTCCGCGCCCAGCCTCACCGTGAACATCGGCCGATGGAAGGCGCTCGGTGCGTACGCGCTCTTCGGCGGGCAGCTGATGCTCGGCGGCGGATTTCGCGCGGCGACGCTCGGCATCACGCAACGTGGCGGTGACAACAACGGGACGCTCCTCACGATGACCGGGATCGGACCCGAGGTCGGCGCGCTCTTGATGCCCGACGGCGTGCCCTGGCGTCTCGGCGCGACGCTCCGATCGACGGTGAGCGGCGGACCGTTCGGCAGCGACAAGTCGACCATCGACGCCAGCGGCGTACGCCGCGCAGGCGACATCATCTTGCCGACGCAAGTCGTCCTGCCGTGGGAGGCCGAGGTCGGCGTCGCGTACCAGCTCGGACCGCGACCGCTCAACCCGCCGTGGCCGAACCCGCACGACCAGGAGGGCCCGGTGCGCGATCGCATCGCCCACGACCGCGCGGCACGCGCGCTCGAATACGAAGCGGAGCTCGCGCGCACGTCCGAGGATCTGCGCCCCGCCGTGCGTCGGCATCACGCGCGAGAAGAAGAGGCGCTCCGCGATCTCGAGGACGCGCGCCTCGACGCCGAGGACAAGCGCCTCTACCGAGTGCGCCGCGCGCGTTACAACAACTGGCCGCGCGAACGCATCCTCCTCCTCGCGAGCGTCCTCTTCACGGGTCCGAGCAACGACGTCGTCTCGGTCGAAGGCTTTCTCGATCAGCGCCACGAGCAGGTCGGTCGCTCGTTGTCGCTCACGCCGCGCCTCGGCATCGAAGCCGAGCCGCTCCCGGATCGCCTCCGCGCGCGCGTCGGCACCTACCTCGAGCCGTCACGCTACGACGACGGTGTCGCACGCCAACACTTCACGTTCGGCGGCGACGTTAAGCTGTTCCCGTTCGATCTCTGGGGGCTTCTCGGCCAGACGACGTGGAGAGTGGCGTTCTACGTCGACGTCGCGCCGCGCTACACGAACGGCGGCATCGGCATCGGGACGTGGCACTAGCTCAGTTGAGCTGGTGCTTGTCCGTCGGAGCCGACGGCTCCTTCTCGAGGAACACGGCGGTGATCTCGCGCTCCATCGCCGCCTGCAGCTCGTCTTCCATCGCATCGATCGATCCCGCGGCGCGTTCGACGTTGCGTTGGTAGACGAAGATCCGCGCGCGCGTCGTTCCGTTCGGAAGCTCGGGCGCATCGAGAATCAGGAGCGATCGCGGATCGACTCCGTCGACGACGAGCTCCGCTCCCGGCACGTCGACGACGAACACCTCGGCCTCGCGCACGTAACGACCGAGCACGACGTCGAGCTTCTCGACGACCGCGCGCACGATCGCAGCGAACGCCTCGGGCGTCGGAGCCCACGGCGCCGCGATGCGCCCGAGATCGAGCGACCGCGCCTTGAGAAACGCCTCGGTCGCGCCGCGCTGATCGCCCTTCTCGTCGCGCACGAGCCCCAAGTAGTACTGCGCGTCGGCGTGCGTCGGCTCGGTGCGCGCGGCCTCTTCGATGAGCGGCGCCGCTTTTTCGATCTCGCCGAGCTCGTAGTACGCGCGCCCCACCAAGAAAATGTACGTCGCGCTCTCGAACGGTCCGTCGGGGATCATCGCCATCGCTTTCTTTGCTTCGTCGAAATCGCCCTTCGCCATCAGGGCATCGACCTTCAGTAGCACGCAGTCGGCGATCTCCTCGTCGGTCTCGGCGAGCTCGAGCGCGTCGTCGCACTGCGCCACCGCCGCGACGTAGTCGCCGAGCGGATAGATGAGCACCTCGGCCGCGTTGAGCATCGCCTCGAAGTACGCCTCGTCGATCGCGATCGCCTGCCGGTAGTGCTCGATCGCCGCATCGGCGTCGCCTTCGAGCGCCGCGGAAAATCCGAGGAGGTTGTGAACCTCGGGCGACTGCGGATCGATCTCGAGCGCGCGCTTCGCGCATTCCGTCGCGCCGGCCGCGTCGCCCTTCTGCGCGAGGTCCCAACCACGGTCGAGATGTGCGGACAGTTGATCCATCAGGGCGGCAGGGGACTTACCGCCAGGACGCCGTGGACGCCAGCAGATGCGACAATCAGTGGATGCAAGGCATCGACTTCGCGGCCCCTCGGCTTTGCCGAGGGGTTCGTCTCAGTTGTGGAGCACGACGCGCGTGCCCGGCTTCGCGTGCGTTCCGCTGACGCCGTGCCACCCCTCGGGGAGCTGCGGCTCGGTCCAATTGAAGACCGCGCGCGCGTCCCACGGCGAGAGGTTCACGCAGCCGTGGCTCTTCGTATGGCCGAACTCGTCGTGCCAGAAGGCGCCGTGGAGCGCGTAGCTGCCGCTGAAATATTGGATGTAAGGTACATCTTGTATCGAGTACGGGCCGTCGCTCACGGTGTCGGCGTCGCCGTCCATCGTCGCCGCGACGTGCTTGTCGCGAATGCGGAAACTGCCGGGCGGCGTCTCGTGGCCGGTTCGGCCCGACGAGATGATCGTGGCGAACACAGCG
The DNA here is from genome assembly GCA_038209335.1 of Polyangiales bacterium. Classification (GTDB taxonomy): domain Bacteria; phylum Myxococcota_A; class Polyangia; order Polyangiales; family Polyangiaceae; genus JBBQXV01. The sequence continues at coordinate 7,364 of JBBQXV010000234.1, forward strand.
CGATCGCCCTCGAACGCGACGAGCGTCTGGCGCTTGAGGTTCACGTCGATCCACTTTTCGCCTGCCGCGATCTTGTCCGGCGCCGGCGCGTGCTCGGTCTTCGTGCCGTCGATCCCGCGCATCCACCAGCCTTCGTCGGTCTCGGAGTACTCGGTGCCGTCGAGCATCACGGTCTCGCCCGTGAGCTGAACGATCGTCTGGCGATGCAGCGCTCCGCCGCGCGCGACCTTCTTCTTGTTGTTCGCCATCGAGAACTTGTGCGCGTGCGGCGACGTGATGAAGCCGATCGGCAGGTGCCAGGTCTTCTTCACCCCGCCATCGGCGACGACGTCGCTGGACGACGCGACCTCGAGCCAGAGCCCCTTGAACTCGGAGCGCGGCTTCGCGACGTAGACGCGATCGGCCGGCGCGACGAGGCCGTCGTTCGTGCGCCACCACGACGAGTTGTTCGACGAGAACATGCGATCGAGCGACAGGTAGAACCCTTTGACCATCCGGCGCGCGACCGGTCCGCCGTCTTCGCGGAGCTCGTCGAGCGTGATTTGCACTGGCGCGCTCGCGTCGACGTCGCGCATGTACCAAGGCTTGCCGTCGTCTTGCGCTTGCATCGGCGCGCCCGCGTCGCCCGTGTCCGCTGAGCCGCTCCCGTCGTCGTACGGGTTGTCCGGATCGGGGGCCGCCTTCTTCGCCTTCGGCTTCGAGAGCCACGGCTCGAACTTGAGTCGCTCTTCGCGCGACGGCACTTGCCGATAGATCGGCGTGCCGTTCGTCGTGTTCGCGCCGTACGTGTACGGCGTGATCGCGTTGAAGTCCGGCGGGCGCGAGCCTTTGACCTTGGGATGGTTGAGATCGGTCGTCGCGTATTTTCCGCAAACGAATCCGCCGGCGACGAGCTCGTACCAGCCCTCGGCGCAGTTCGACTTCTTGTGCGGGGTCGCGATGACAGGCGCCTTCGTCCCGTGCCGCAAGTAGCCGAGCTTCACGACCTTCGAGTCGGACGTCGCACGCTTCGCGTCGCTCGGCGGCCACTCCATGTCGCTGAGGACGATCGCCTGCATCACGGTCGCCGCGAGGTACGGCCCGTCGTACGGCGGCGCTCCAGCGTCGACCGCACCTGCGACCGTCGACGCGGGGCCGCCCGGCGCGCTGGGTCCCGCGGGGTTGGCCGTCGCGCGCGGATCGGTCGGCTTCGTAGCTCCGTTCGCTCCGGCAGGTCCTGTCTGCGCAGGCCCTTGAGGCGGCGGCGGATTCTGCTCACTGCACGCGCCCACCATCGCGGCGAGCGCGAGCGGGGCGGCGAGGAGGAGCAGGCGACGATTCCGCATGCGGCGACTTTCGTGGACCGCGCGAGGTCCGATGACAATGGGCGCGCGCGGTCGGGACGGGGTATCTAGTACTCCGGTGGGGTCGTGTCGAACCAGTTCTCGGCGTTTCATTTCGCTCCGGGAGTGCTCAGGGCGTCTCGTTCGTCTAAGGAAGTGGGAGGAAGCGCAGCGAGCGACGTGCCAAACACAATTCGCAGCGAAAACGGGGCCGTGCATGAAGCTCGACCGTCCATGAGCGTGGGCGAGGGGAGCGCACGGCGTGGGTGAACGGACGCACCCGACGATCGTCTCGAGCCTCGGCCGTGGTGCGGCCGAGAGCGCGCCGACCGCGCCGCACGCGACGCCGCGATCTCGAAAGAAGGGGTCGCGCAAGAGCGGCCCGGAGCGGTTCTGGGATCGACGGCACCTGCGCGTCGCGTTCGTCGCGATGCTCGCCATCTCGATCGGCGTCCACTGGTTGGCGTCGCCGTGGAACATCGTCCCGCCCGCGTTCGAGGTTCGCGACGTCGAGGGCGACACGGTGATTCCGATCGATCTGCTCGATCCGGATCCGCCCGAGCCGCCGCCCGTCGAGCAGCAGACGGGGGAGAAGCACGACGACACGGATCAAGCGGGCGCGACGGCGGGCGATGCGTCCGTCGCGCGAACAGGCACCGCGGACGCGGGCGTCGAGGCGAGCACCGCGATCGTCGCCGACGCCGCGCCGGCTGTCGTCGACGCAGGCGACGCCAGCGATGCGAGCGACGCCACGCCGCGCAGCCCCGTGCAGATGGTCGGCGACGTGGGCAACTTGCAAGCGGGCGAGGCGCTCGTCGTGCTCCTCATCAATGCCGCCGAGATCAAGAAGCACCCGATCGGCTCGCAGATGGGACCGCTGCTGTCGTCGATTCCGCAGTGGGACGACTTCATCTCGGGCACGGGTATCGATCCGATCAACCAGACCGACTGGGTGCTCATCAGCGGGCCCGGCCTCGTCGACACGACGAACGACGTCATCATCATCCACTATTCGGCGCCCGACGCGCTCGTCGACAGGGCGATCGACATCGTAAGCAAGAAGTACGATCGCGGCGGACCGTACGACGCCGGCGTCCCGGGCGTGAAGGCCGCGCTCGCGCACGCGGATCGCGCGCCGCGCGTCTTCCTCCGGCCGCAGCCGCATCTGCTCGCGGTCGTACCCGTGCATTATGCAAATACCGCGGCGAAGATCCTGGTGAAGTCGCGCGTCTCGCCGAAGGTGCGTCCGGGCGAAGCCGTGCGCCTCACCGTGAAGCGGCCCTATCAGCCGTTCCCGCAGATCCCGAACACGGTGAGCGAGCTCAGGCTGTGGGTGTTGCCGCGGGCCGACGGGAGCGCGGAGGTGTTTGCGGAAGGGGACTGCGCGACGGACGCGGACGCGACGGACGCCGCCGCCCAGATCGCGAAGATCTTCACCGGATTCAAGTCGAGCACCGCGCTGAGGATGTTCAAGCCGCAGCTCTACGCGCTCGTGAACGGCGTCGAGGTGAAGCCTTCCGGCAAGCTCGTCACGCTCCACCTCGATGCTTCGCAGGAGCAGCTCGAGGAGCTCCTTGGCATCGTCGAAGGGATGGTCCGCTCCGCAAAGGGGACCAAGCCTCCTGCTCCAGCGCCGAGCACAACGGGCACACCGAGCGCGTCGCCGTCATCGTCCGCGAAGAAGCCATGAATCTCGAGCAGGGAGACAGATGGACGTGGAGACGGGAAGGATTTGGGTGATGCGCGGTGATGCGCTAAGACGCTCTCCATGCGCGTCACCCAACTGATCGTTCCCGTCCTCGTGGCTTCTTGTTCGATTGTCTGGGGGTGCTCGCGCGTCGACGAGCCAGGGCAGTCGAATTTCACGCCGACGGTCACCGTCCAAAAGCTCGAGATCGTCGACGAGGTCGTCGGCACCGGACGCGAGGCGAAGACCGGCGACAAAGTGAAAGTGCACTACACGGGCACGCTCACGAACGGGGAGAAGTTCGACAGCTCGCGCGATCGCAGCGAGCCGTTTCCGTTCACGCTCGGCAAGGGCGAGGTCATCAAAGGCTGGGACCAGGGCGTCGCTGGGATGAAGGTCGGCGGAAAGCGAAAGCTCACGATCCCGTCGGACCTGGGCTACGGCGACCAGGGATCGCCGCCGAAGATCCCGCCGGGAGCGACGCTGAAGTTCGACGTCGAGCTCCTCGGCGTCGAGTAGCTCGCTGTCACGCGGGCGGCGCTTCCGGTCCCGGCGCTTCGCCTGCTTCGCGCGCGCGCGCCATGTAGCCGTGCAGCACGGTCGTGAGCTGTTCGGTCGTCTGCGGCGCGCACGGGCCGAGACGAACGACGCCTTCCGTCGTGTGAAGAACGACCCACGCGCGGCGCGACAAGAGCTTGGTCACGACGGTCTCGAAACCGAGGACATGACGCCAACGGCTCGTCGCGCCGGCGAAGGTCACGCCGAGCTCGTCGATCGCGACGTCGAGCGGGATCGCTTGCGTGAGGAAGTACGCGGCGACGCCGAAGAGCGCGAGGATCGTCGACGCGAACGCGAGGAAGACGACGCCGACGCGGTGATGGAGGATCTCGTACGCGGTGCCGAGGGTCATGACGGCGCCGGCGAGCAGCACGACGAGCGCGGCGAGCACGGCGAACCTGGCGGCGGATCCCATTCGGAAGGTCGCGCGCGCGCTGCTCGCAGGGACATCGCCATGCTCTTGCGCGACGGTGCCGAACCGGAGCGAGCGACGGAGGAGCTGGATGAAGACGAGCCCGAGCCCGACGTCGAGGACGATCGCGATGAGCTGCACGCCGTCGATCGACAAGAGCGTGTCGAACAGGCCGTGCGCGAGCGCCGCGAGCATGAACCACGCGAAGAGGCTCGTCTTCTTTCGGACGAGCTTTCGCCCGAGCGCGTAGCCCCAGATGGCGCCGAAGAACATGTGCGCGGGGACGCTGAGGAACGCGCGGTACGCGACGACCGCGCCCGACAGCCGCGTCCCGGCGAAGTACTTCATGTTCTCGACCGCGGCGAAGCCGAGCGCCGACGCGCAGCCGTAGACGATGCCGTCGACCGGCTCGTCGAACTCGCGTCGATTCCCTGCGAGCACCCATGCGCCGAGGAGCTTCGTTCCTTCCTCGACGACGCCGACGGTGATCGTGAACACGAGGAGCGCGGGCGCGAGGCCGATGAGCTGTCCGCCGAGCGTCATGACGCTCGGGTTGAGGTAGGGGGAGATCGCTTGAAGCGCCCACTCCGCGAACGCCGCGGGGACGACCGCGAGTCCGCCGAGCGCGAACGTCGCGAGCACGAGCCACCACGGCTCGGGGCGACCGCGATCGAACTGGCGCACGAAGACGAGCCACGCGAGCGACAAGAGCATCGGCAGCGCGATGCACGCGATCGCGGCGCCCCACGCGGGCGGAAGCGACGCGCCGCTCATTCGACGAAGCACGGGCAACGTCGGCGTGACGAGGACGCGCTTCACCGCGGCCGCGCGGGTGAACGAGTAGATGTCCGTGCCGAAATGCAAGACGAGGGGCGCCGCTGCGATGCTCTCGAACGCGCGCGTCTCGAGGAGCGAGTGGCTGCGGACGAGCGCGACTTTTTCACCGGCGTATTTCTGCGCTGCGTCGGCGAACGCGGTCTTCCCGTCGGGCGTGAGCGTGATCGCGATCGAGCGTCCGAGATCGGTCGTGGCCGCGTACGCGATGCCGTCCATCGGGCCGAGATCGACGACCGGAGGATCCACGACGACGCGCGTGCGCGAGTGCGTGGCGTCGATCCGTTCGACGAAGACGAGGTGCCCCGGCGCAAGCTTCATCGCGCGCACCGAGCGAAGAATGTCGGCGGTCGCGCCGACGTAGTAGCGCTCGGTCGTGCCGCTCCCCGCGGGGCCGGGCTCGGTCTTCATCTCGAGGTCGGCGGTGTCGGCGAGCGCGAAGTTGAACGCCGCGTCCACGCGGTACGCCGCGATCCCGCCGCGCCAGTGCACGAGCTCGTCGGCAAACTCCGCGAGGTCCTTGTCGAGCTTCACGCTGACGCGATCGCCGTCGGAGTCGACGTCGGCGGTGACTTGCGCCGCGGTGAGGCGCGCCTTTACGTCGAACGCGACGCGAACGGCGCTCGGCTTGTGCCCGGAGCCGTCGCCGTAGATCTCGTAGACGAGCTCGGCGTCGTGCGTCCCGGCGAGGTGCTCTTGGCAACCCGAGAGCACGAGAGCGACGACGAGCGCGAGCGCCGCGAAGGCCACGTTCTTCATGCGCGCCCATCTTCCGCCGAGAAGGGAGCGAAGACGAGCGAAGATGAGAGATGAGAGACGAGCGAAGGCGAGAGACGAGCGAAGGCGAGAGGCGAGAGACGAGCGAGAGGCGAGAAACGAGAGAAGGCGAGAAACGAGCGAAGGCGAGAGGCGAGAAACGAGAGAAGGCGAGAGGCGAGAAACGAGAAGTTCACCACTTTTTGCGCGTTGTCCTCACGCATTGGCTTAGGATGGGCAGTTGATGCCGGACGCTCAGGTCCTCTACGTGGTCACCGCCGCGGTCGTTCTCGGTCTCATCGCATGGGTCGTCGTCGTGCTGTCCCGCGCTCCGAGGGCCGAAGGCGGCCCTTTGCTGCAGCGCGAAGGCGCGGGCGGGGGAGTCGTTAGCACGATCCCGGATCAGCCCGCCGCCGCGGGATCGCGATCGGTTCGGCCCTCGGCCCCGGCGCCTTCACTCGACGCGCACGACGAAATTCAGGACGACTCGCCGGGCGCGAGCCCCGAGGTCCGCGTCGACATCGAAGAGGAAGAGGAGCCGACCGGGCCGCACGCGCTCATCCTCGTGACCGCGGTCGGGCGCACCGATCCCGGGCTCAAGCGAAAGCACAACGAGGACGCCTACGCGATCCTCGAGGACCACCACCTCTTCGTGATCGCCGACGGCATGGGACGCCACGCCGCCGGTGAAATCGCGAGCCAGCGGTGCGTCGACGCGATCGGCGAAGCGTTCAACACTGCGAACTTCGGAACGACTCCGTTCGATCCGTCGCTCCCGCGACGCGCGAACCGCATCCGCGGCGCGATCCTCGAGGCCAACGAGCGCATCCTCAAGGCGGCGCAAGAGAACGAAGCGTACGCAGGCATGGGGACGACCGTCGTCGCCTGCTACTTCTCGCCCAACAATCAACGCGTGTACATTGCACACGTTGGCGACAGCCGTTGCTACCGGTTCCGCGACGCAAAGCTCGAGCAGATCACGATCGACCACACGCTCGGCGCGGCCGGCATCGTCGGTAAGAGCGCCGCCGTCCTCAGCCGCGCGGTCGGCGTCGAAGAGAACGTCGAGGTCGACGTCGCGATGGAGTCGCCGTTCCCAAAGGACATCTACCTGCTCTGCTCGGACGGGCTGAGCCGGATGGTGAGCGACGAGGAGATCGAGTCGACGGTCGCCGCGAACGCGCAGGATCTCGACGCCGCGACGAAGAAGCTCATCGAGACCGCGAACGCGCGCGGCGGGCGAGACAACATCACCGCCATCCTCGTGCGCGTCGACGACGTGAAGCGACCGTCGCGGTCACCCCAAAACGCGCCGTCGACCTAGCGTCAGGCGTCGACGAGCTTCGCTGCGCGTCGAACTCCGCGTACGACGTAGTCGTGGTACGGCTCGCTGCCGTCGATCCACAGCTCGAGTGGCTCGGCGAGCATCCCGTCGTCGTCGACGCCGGCGAGCAGCTCGGTGGGCCCGATCGCCGGCAGCTCCTGCAGGTGAACGGTCGGCGGAATCGCCTCGGCCTCCTCGAACTTCGCGACGTCGAACGCGAGCGCGTCGCCGTACGCACCGATCGCGCCTTTGTGCCGTTCGGGATCGAGCTCTGCGAGCGGGATGAGCTCCCAACCGGCATCGACGAGCAACGGATGAATGTCTTCCTCGGCGTCGGGATCGAACGGCGTCCCATCCGCGATCGGGAGGTCGGCACGCGCGAGCCACGCGCGCAGCCGATCGCGCGCGAGCTGCGCCGCGCTCCCGAGCGACCAGAAGCCGGTGAGCACCGCGGCGATCTCCGCCTCGGTCGACGGTCGCCACAGGCGCTCGTCGCGCGACGAAATGTCGACGTCGCCACTCTCGAGGAGCCGCGTCGC